>JABIHC010000123.1 GCA_018649825.1 Methanobacteriota archaeon | reverse complement strand
CCGAAATTTGCGGCATTTTCGATCAACCTCGAGGTTAGAGTTTTTGTATATTTGGAAATAACAAGACTAACTTCAATGAGGGGTATTGTCATTTGATTAATTATTGCAACTAGTTGTTCATGCAAGAAAAGCATGCCCTCCTTGTATTGCTCACTCAAAGAGTTCACCTCTGCCAATTAAGCATTCTCTTCTAACCATTTTTGCCCATAATGTACCCACTGGTCTTCGGTCCATCCTTGCGGCAATCCCTCAGCAGGAATTGGCGGGCCGGCGGCAGGAGGAGATGACAAGGCATCAAGGCTAGCCAAAGGCAAAGGGGCCAAATCTGTCGTAGGTGGGGAAGGTTGTGGAGGTAAAGTCGGTTGTGGTGGGTATGCGGCGGCAAAGGGCGGAGGAGGAGGGTTATTCACATCAACAGGAACAAAACCTGGCGGCAATTCAGGAGTCTCTTTTCCACCCATTTCTTCAACAACAGAATCGGTATAATCAACGTTTTCTTCATCTTCATCTCGTAAGAAGCGACGATGAATAACCATCGTGTACATTCCATAACATGCTGCACCAATGGCGATGAAATATAGAACAACTGCAAGACGCGAATCCGATACCTGCTCAACCAAGGCTTGACCGTCGCGAGATATTTCCTCAGTCATTAGCAAAGGTGAAACGCTAATACGATCTAATTCCAAATTCCCATCCATTAATCTTAGACGGAATGTATGGCGATCAAATGTTCCTATATTTGCAACAGTATATTCTATTTCGCTATGGAAAGGTTTGGTTGGGTGAACTTCAATTTCGGATTCACCTGAACTAATCCAATTTTCACCATCGTATTCCTCAAGTAATAATTGTACATTGCCTCCAACACCATTTAATGAAACGCCATCGATTTGAAGATTTACAACTTGTCCAAGATGTGGACTTGGGTCATCCCAACTAATGACTGTTAATTCATCGCTTAGGTCAATTTCAGGGCCATTCCAGATAAATGTCCAAGTGCCTAGGGGCGACGATTCTGTATTGGAATCTGCATTAAATGGATTTCCTGCAGCATCAGCACCTGTTACCCAAACATCAATGGAATAAGTTGGTAATACACTTGTAGCGCCGCCATCGGTGAGGTCAAACTGACCAATCCAGAAAATCTGCTCCTCAAAGACAGTTGGCTCAGTAAGCATAACACTTCCTCGACTTACTTCACTTTCTCCAGCACGTAGCACATAATGCATCATTGTTGGCAATGATTCATCAAAACCGCTATCATCCCATGTTTCAAGACTTGCTCGTAAATTAGAAACATCGCTCAATGAAATGCTTTCACCTGAAGCAACACCACCAATCGCAATATCTGAAATAATTGGGTTTAAACTGTCAATAGCAAGCCTCAGGCGCGGTTGTTCAATAGTTTGGTCGGTTGCCAAACCAGGTAAGTTGGAAAGTGACGCATACAAATCCAAATGGCCGCTACGAACACTTGGCACAAGGAAGTCCATTGTGAAATACCCATTGTTTTGTGGCTGAGTAATCCATTCGTATTCATAATCACTCAATTGTACATCGAGGGCACCTGCGGGGGCAGGTGTTGCATCCTCGCTGAACATTATTCGTCCTGAAAAGCGAACAACTTGACCTGCACCAATTAATGACTCAGTCTCATCGGAATAATAATGATTGGCACCATTTCGCAATTCAATTGCAGTAATGTGGCCTTGGGCAGTATCAAAGCGCAAATCATTGTCAAGACTCCAAACGTCATTTCCAAGACCGGCTTTTTCTTCGTGGCATGGAATCAATTCAATTTCAGAGCAAGGGCGATCCCAAACCTCGAGTTTGGGGATAAACAAATCCACTCCATCAGTATCCCATTTTTCAGGGAAATTCCAAGTCAGTTGGAATCTCAAACTAACCATTAATAATGATTCATTAGTAAAGTCAGGGGCGACCATGCTATACAAATTAGAAACTGCTAAGCCCGCACCGCCACTTTCCAAATGCATACTTGGCACACCATTTACCAAATCACCAAAAGTTACCCAAATACTTGTTTCATCATCATCAAAATCACCAGCCAATGCAAGATGAAGTCCTGCAATATCACTCCAGCCATTACCATCACCGATTTGCAATATGAGGTTATACGGGATACCAGGGTGAAGAGGCGCTCGGTCATCATGCCCAATGATTGTTGAATTTTCAACAATTAATGTTGGTTCAAATTCCTCGCGAATATGGTAATTCACCAATGAGTTTTCCCATTCAGGCTCAATCTCACCAATTCCACTTCCACATCCATTTCCATGTCCGCTATTTGAGCAAACAGAGGAACCGCCCATTGCAACTACATTTCCTTGACCATCTTGACCGGATACAAAAATGGCAACTTTCTCACCATGGATGAGCATTGAATCATCAATTAATCCTTGGAAAATATTAATCCCACCTGGGAGCATTTCGGGTGTAGTAAGTGATATTGTGCGATATTCAACAGGCTCAGGAAGGCCATTGAAATTGGTATCCGAGCAATATTCATGTCGACTTGTACAACCAAGCCAATAATTTAGACTAATTTGAGTCGGTGGGTCAACGCTATCTTGAATCGTAATGGATACTGATTGACCGCCTGGTGCAGGAGGTCCTTTATGCATTTCAGAACCATCAACCGGTGTCGCATCAAGCACAAGTGGGCTATTTCCATCAAGGATAAGCCGAATTGTGTTGTACTGCTGGTTGGCATAAATTGAACCATTGGTCAAATTAAATGCCTCAACTGAAAACAACATTCCACCTGGGGCTGACTCTTGAGGGCTAGTAAAAGTCATACTGTATGAGCCATGGCTTGGATTCGGCTCTTCATGTAATAATACGGGAGCATCTCCATTGGGGTCTCCGTCCATAGTGAGGTTTTGCCCGAGTATTCGTAACATAAATTGCCCAGACTCAGGGCTAATTTGAGTATTTTCAAAATTAATTCCTCCGGAAAAAGTTAGGTTATACCCACCCCTCAACCAATCATTGCTCCATAACTCTCGATTAGTTTCATCAACAACTCTCATTCCATTTAATTGGATATCATTTTCCACGCGGAGGTTCAAATCTTCGGTAGCCCATCCCGCCACTGCAACTCCAAAATTATCATTCACTGAAACATTTAATTCAAGATTAACTTGATCATCCCAATCCCAGGTGGACATAATGGGGAAATGTATTGATACAATCCCAAAAACATCTGAAGTAGAGGTACAGTTCCCACTATCAAAGATTAGTTTACCACTGCCATTGGACAGTAATGAACAAGAGTCCCCTAGTGCCCATTCCAAGATTGGGTTCGCATCATTCTGCATAAAATCAGCCACGACTCGGTCAATTCTGCTAACACCATCACCTGGTGCAACGCGAACAACCAATGTTCTTAGCTCGCCATCAGGAACTAGCACCCCGCCCTCTACTTTTGCATCTAGCACACGAGTATTGAGGCGATATGTTAGGTCGAGATTGGAAAGTAAAATACGTCCACTTGAATGAGCCCGAATTGCAACTACAATATCTTCGGTACCGAGGCCATTAGCAATGGCATGGTCATTAAATGCCTGAACGAGAGTTGGAGGATCGCTTACTTCAGAACCGACTATTGAAGCATCACTTGCAATAACACTACTATCACCGAGGAAGGTCACTCCCTTCCAATCCCACGTGCCATCATCGCCAATATCAATTTCAACTTTGTCGGGGAAACCCTCTAGGTACTCAAGGGTAAAGGAAGAGACAAGTGGGGTTATTATATCATCAGAAGTATCCAATTGGATATTGTAACGAAGAATATTCCCATCATTACTGAAATCAGTATCAACCCCATTTTGTGCAACTGTCCATGATGAACCGTTATCATTTGAAACGAGGACTGAAACTGAAGTTCCACTAGGCGTGGTTGCAACCCAGGATGGACGCACTTTGCCCACTTCGGTCCCAGTAGGTATTGGTGCTGAGGTCCAAACTCCTGTGGTCTCATATGATGAGGCATACTCCAAATTTACCCACCATGAAACCGAACTTGAACCGATTAGTTGCATCTTCCAACGCAAAACATTTCCTGGGAAAGAAAAGTGGATGGTGTTATTGCTTTCGACGGATTCCCAATGTGTCCCATTATCTGCGCTCACCCAATAATCAACACGGTCTCCAGCAGAAGTAGCACTCCAACTAGTTTCCATATTTACTGCAACAAGGTCTTCGCTAATTTCAATTGGTTCTCCAATCCAAGTAGAGGTGCCCGGTGCTGGATTAGTTGGGTATTGAATGCCGGAACCATATTGGCGGTAATACAAAGTTCCACCACCCCATGAATAATATCCACAATCCTGTGTTAAGAGACGCTGCCCATCATATTGGAGTCCATACCCAATTTCTTGAATTGAAGAAACCCCCGGTTGCGCAACAAGAGATGTTGAGGTTCCTGAAACTGCCCAAGCATTTAGAACATCCTTCGGTGGCCAACTTGAATCAGTATCCTTACAACGCATGAAAAATATACTTCCATGAACTGCAAGTCCGCGTACCAATCCGCCAGATTTACCACACTTGTGAGTGTTTGATGATTGGAAGGTGAACATACTACTATCTCTTTCAAAATATCCGTTATCTTGGAAATCATATGACACCAATCGCCTTCCGCTATTGTGAACAACCCATATTTTGTCTTCAATGCGATCATATGAAATTGCTGAATAATCGCCAAATTGAGATGAAATATCGTATACTTCCTCACAAGTCCAGACATCATCATATCGCACATCTATTTTCACAACCCTTTCATAGGGAGTTTGTAAATTATTATTATAGTGATTTTTGTAGCCTGAAAGAATGCCATATAATTTCTCATCAGGCCCCAAGGTCCAATCGCGGAACCCGTATTGCCCATAGTATGTTGAGGGGTAAACTGGTTGTAATTGACAATTGGCTTGGTCAAAGGTAATTGTAGACTCTCTGGTTGCATTATTTGCATATAGGCGATTGATCATTTTTGTAGGATTATTACCGGACCATTTTGACAAAAATAACCATCCGTGATGACTTAAAATAGCACCTTGGCTTTGGTACATAAATGTAGAACTTGAAAATTGCTGTTGCATTGTAAAACGAGATTCGGATGAGTTACTTAGAGGAGTTTGACGTATTGAATAGGTTCCATTGTCAAGCCATGCAGAATTAGGTGATGTTGTTGTTTCATCTAGCGCATGCCCAAAGAATAATGATTCTGGCGACTCCAAACCCATCGCCAAATCCTCCGAACGTTGGTCGATATTGACGGATGTACCGGACATCCAGTCATCCCTAGTCGCACTACTTACACTTGACCAACCTGTAGAAGATGCTCCTGATAAAGTCATTTCAACATCAAGTATTTCAGCCCCTTTTGGAATACTGATTTTTGTTGTCCGATCTGCGGTAGAACCGGTGTATAGAGCCATTGCATCGGGTGCACCGCCAGCGAAGGTGTAGATGTGTCTAGTTCCTCCCTCAGCACTTGCCGAGGGTAATACATCTGGTGCAAGTGAAGCAAAAGGCGTAATGAGCAATAATAGCACCAATCCAATGGCAATAGTTCGTGAAAATGAATTTTCAACACCCATGGTGAACCCTAACGGTTGCACCACACGAGGTCTTTGACTTCAATGCACCGCTTTGAAGACAGTACAAAAGCCCTTTTAAATAATGAAATTAAGAGGAGTTTGTGGACCTTGAATCGTAGTGAATTGGAGATGAATCTCCGCGGATGCCATCTACTTCATCTTCAGCGACTTCCCATCCATCATGCAGCCAATCGCCATCTGTATCCCACTTCGTAGGATCGGTCCCCTCAGCAATGTGATCGCCATCGATATCCAAATGCCACCATCCATACTCTCTTTCACCTACAACAAGACTCGGGGGGCTTGTTGGTGATGCAGAATAATAGATATCCCAAGAATCGGTCCAATCACCTCTACACAGAGGTGTATCATCCATGGGATCCATTGTTTGGAAATCAACATCGTGATCATCAATAATTAATGCCCACAAAGTATCTGTGGCATCCCTCTTATACATTCGCAAGTAATTTGTAAGGTGTACATTGATGTCATCGAGTTGTAATGTCCAGCCCCGGAATTGCCACCACTCAGTAATTGGCGCTCCTTGCCAAGAAAGACCTGAAAGGCGGACAGCAGATGGCGAAGTCAAGCTTTGGTCGTGAATGGCATAAAACTCTTGGAAGTTAGAATATGGTTTGTACGTTGCCACTCCATTACAATCCCACCAGCCATCAAGGTCTGGGTCTTCATTAGCATCATCTGGGTTGCGAGGATCTAGATTGAACCAAGTATTATTCAATCGTGCGCGCTCAATGTCACCCGTCATTCCATTATTGTACAATGCCGAAGGGCAAGCATTTGTATCATCCCACCATACTTGGATTTGCATGTATGAACTGTAATTATCATTGGTCTCATTCCATCCACGGGCATATTCGTACCAGTCGGGAAGCATGTCACCATCGGTGTCATTATCTATTGGATTTGACCCATATTTAAATACCTCTCGACCATCAGAAAAATTCCAATCTCTCTCGTAAAGTGTTGTGGCTTGGCCAGTCCCTTCACGCTTCATCGCAGTGGAGTCGCCGTCTGAATCATTCGAATCAGGTCGTGTATCGTTGGAATATTCCATGAAATTTGTAAAAGGTAAATCGCCAATACCAGGTGTGATTTGTAAGCCTTCCTCTGTGAATACACGTGCCTCCCATGTCCCTTGGGGCGCAGGTTGGTCAAATCCAGTTCTACCATACCAGCCATCATGGTCCCCATCATAAATGACATCAAGTGGATTAAGGGGGTTTGCAGACCATTGGTTTATTGTTGTGCTATCTGGCATATTGAAAATCGCATAACACCACTCCCAACCATCGGGAATCCCATCCATATCTGAATCAGAGTGAGTTGGGTCCGAAATACCAAAAAGACTGCGATTGTAATTCTGATAATCTAATTCATTGATTTTGTTCATCCTAGACACACTTTCTGCATCTTTTGTAGTATATAGTAGCCATAGATTTGCCTTTGCCTCAATATATGAATCACCTGAATCATCCATTCTTGCGTCAATTGCATCCATACCAAAATCTACCAAGCCCATTCCAGATGGAATTGAGCCAATCATTGATTCCTTGCCATAAATACGTGAATTCCATTCTTCTATATTGTTGAAAGTCTCATTGACGGAAATTGTCCCGTCTTGATCGCAATCCCAAGAATCACCATCGGTGTCGAGATATACATCATTGTCAATAAGTGGATTCATTGACCAGCGGTTTTCATCTAGGTCCCATTCAGTGAACCAATATTCATACCCATCAATCATTCCATCTCTATCTGTATCTGCATGTGTTGGATCGGTAACTGTCATTAACATGCTCAAGAAAGCAGTAGGTGGCTCACCAGCTTGCCAATCAAGGAAATCTTGGTAAACTACTGTTTGACGACCTTCTTTATTTATCAGCATATTGTGGACGCGGACTACCTTCTTAAGGGGTTGATTCCATTCTGCATCTTCATGTAATAATGGAGCATCTGAAGGATTTTGCCCACCATTGTCAGGTAGACTTTCCTCAATGGAAAATTCTTGGGCATCAGTTAGAGCATCATTGTCGCTATCAAAAGCACCATCTCCAGCAACGAGGGGATTTAATGTCCAAACTTCAGCAGTTTCATTCCAAGTCGTAAAGAGCATTTCGATTCCATCAATCACGCCATCGCCGTCAGTATCGGGGTTATTTGGGTCGGCAGTTTGGCCTGAAAGGTTTATTTGTTCCTGAGAAATAAAACTACCAAATGACTGTTCAGTTGTGATTCGACTCCATGGGCTAAGTAAATGCGTAGTGCCAACAATAGTTACAAACCATTGAGGTGAAGATTGATTTGAATTAGTTTCAGTAAAGAACGGGTCAATCGCATTATATTCCTCCCAATTTGTCATGCCATCCTCATCTGGATCTCCGCCAAGGTCAGTTTCATTTAATGGATTTAAGGTCCATCCATCTTCGAGAACCGCCCAACGACTGAACCATATTTCCCAGCCATCAGGCATGCCATCATTATCAGAATCGGCACTAACTGGATCGCCTGAACCTTTGTCTGCTGCAGATTGGCCGTTTGTCAATATTTGTGAGGCTTCAGTCCCATATGGTATCTCAGGAATTCCCCATTCAAGCACATTATCCCAAAGCCCAGTCTCTAAGCCATCTGGCAAAGGAGTGCCCATTGTAAGATTGTCATTGTAAAGTCCATCACGCATGTGAAATTCAAGCCAATTTGGCAAAGATTCATCTGGAGAGAGGACCCCATCATGATTAATATCATAGCCATCTCCGTCAGGGTTGTTTAACCAATCACTACCATTCATTGGATTAACTCCAACATAAGCCATTGGCCAATCGCGAAGATATCGCGCCTCCCAGCCATCTGGCAGAGTATCTCCGTCACTATCGGGGTTATTTGGATCAGTGACAGACCAATTGGCAACATGTGAAGGCATTTCACCATGTGACTCAATTAATTCACCATTAAGGGCTTCTTCAAAAGTCAATGACCATTCATATTCATATAAATTCAACAATCCATCGCCATCAGCATCCCAACCTGCATCCTCTGCACGCAATGGATCTAGGGTCCAGTTATTTCCCCCGTTGAAGGTGAGGCCAATCCATCTTCGATGTTCAATTTCCCAACCATCTGGCATCCCATCGCCATCACTATCTGCATTTGTAGGGTCCAATGGTTGGTCATTTGCATTTCCCTCAAGATAGGTTAAATTTGCGTCTGCACCTGTTGCTGAATCACAATCATAAGTCATATTGGGCAAATAATGGCACCAAAGATTTGTTGATTCAAAAAAGAATCCAAATACTTCTGCGCCATCTGATACGCCATCCATATCGGTGTCCATTTGACGCGGGTCAGTACCTGCGTATCCTTCAGCAGTAGTGGGTAAGAAGCGGTATTCGTCGAGATTTGTCCAAGGCCTTTCAAGATAAGGGTCTTGGGCAATATCAAGGTTTACTCCATCGCCATCAGCATCCAATATTGAATCATATGGATCAGTTGGGTCAAGTCCATAGACGTATTCCCAACCATCAGGGATTCCATCAAAGTCGGAATCATTATTCCCTGGGTCAATTAGATTAGTATTTGAAAACAAACCGGGATTCAATCCAGCAAAGAGGAAACTATCATCTCCTACATCAACTAATGCCATTGTTTGGATTTCACCTGGAATTCGCTCTTGATTTGATGGCCCATATGCACTTGCATATCCGCCGATGATAGACCAAACACCACCTGCACTCCCAACAAATACCTCTCCGTCCCCAGGTAGGATTGAATATACATCATTTGCCTCATCATCGGAATTATTTTCCACCCCATACCATTCCATATTGAAACTATGTTCTATTACATCTGTTGCAAGATCCAATTTATGCACACCTGAACCTGTTCCAATCCAAAGCACATGGTCTTGTTGGCTAGGCCCATCGGCAACCACCGTTCTAACATCTGTTGCACTTGAATCACCTACTGGTTTTAGACGAAGTTCACTATCATCAAATTCGGTAAAACGCCACTGACAAGCAAATACATCCCTCATGCTTGCAGAGGGGCAAACAAGGAGACCAACATCAGTTGCAACATACAACTTGGGTGCTTCGGATTCAAATTGTACATGAGTAATATCTTGAGGAGTAGCATTCAAATCAACTAATGGAGTACTAATGTCACTTGATGCTTGATGCAAAATACCCAAATCGCCAGAAGTTGTAACCTCAACTACTATTGCCTCGCCATTACCTCCGAGAGCCAAAACATGTGTATTCGCTGCATCAATAAGTAATTCTTCCAATACCAAAACTGCTTCTTCGCTAACAAAATTCCAATATTGAGGAAGGACAAGTTGGCCAGAAAGATCGAGCTTTGCAAGAATTAATCCTTGGTTTGTAGCAATTACCAATACATCGCCATTAACTAATTCTAATAGCATCATATCATTCAACTCCATTCCAGAAGGAAGGAAATGTTGTTGGCTTGAATCATCATCTAGTGAAATTACACTGATACCTAAACGAGTCCCAACATAAAGTTGCTCGCTTAGACTATCTAATTGCACTGATTTGACATCGGAATGCATTATTGCAGAAACACCTTGACCCTCAAAGGAGAGATAATGTGGGTATTCATACAAAGTCCCGCTTGAAGAATTGATTCCTACACTCTTTAAGCCTGCACGGACAGTATTTCCATTATCCTCAAAAACAAGATACTCTTGCAATGTTGAAAAAGATTCACCTATATTCAAATCAATAGGCGAAGGGCTCGCATCCGCACTAATAACGCCATCTCTGTTAAGATCCCATCCATCGAGATCTGGGTCTTCGAGTCTATCACTTCTATTCTGAGGATTCATCTGAAAATGTATTTCCCAACCATCTGGAATTCCATCGCCAGTTAATGGCCAAGTTTGTCTTGTTGAATATCCATCAAAGTAATAACGGTCACTATCGGGATCAATAGGGTCGGTACCTAGCCACAAATTTTCACCAAATGTGGTAGTGGCATTCAATGTGCAAGCATCCCCAATATTTACCCAAGCATTACCAATCGAAGGCCAGTGAGTCACATTTGGCAACTCAGGAGGAGTAAATTGGCAGCGGAGTCCATCTAATTCTGCGGTCCAATTTTCGGGAGCACCGTAAATGTATTCTTCGGCACTTGAAAGGGCCTCATGTGCAGCCAATATTCCATTTCGATCTACATCAAATCCATCATCATCTACGTCGTATTGGCCATCGGTTCCATTAAGTGGGTCAAAATTTTCACAATCGTAAATACCTGAATTGACATCCAATGCACCATTCGTTCTTGCGCACATTGCAACCTCAAAACCATCTGGCAATCCATCCCCGTCCGTATCTGAAGTTCGTGGGTCCAAATATTCTCGTAGTCCAGTTGAAATATCCAATTTGCCAGTAAGTCCAGAACGTAAATTACCAAAACATGCAGCATAAGTATATGGCCAACAATACTCCTCACTTGAGTTCAGCCCATCCATGTCTCGGTCGAGTTCAGCATCAGAAGAAATATTTCGGTCAAGTCCTTCAATATTGACTTCACGTCCATCAACTGCCGTCCAATTTACCCAAGTGTTGAATAAGTTTTCATGGACATCAGGGATTCCGTCACCATCAGTATCAGTGACTGGTGGACCCTCCCCTGTTGTCTCCCCGGGGTGCACATTTTCAACAGGTGAAATTGCTGGCATTTGAGACATCAACAGAAGTCCAGAAACCATAACGAGTGTGACGAGGAGGGTTGTCTGCTTACGGCGCATGGGCTCACCTATACCCCCAACCTCTTGGGTTCGCTTATAGGAGTGATGGAGCAAAGTTCGGACAGATGCATCATACGAGCAAAAGAATACGCCGCCAATTCCCGCTTTCTCTAAAAATAAATTACTAAATTCGACCTAATGTGAACCAAGTTGAAATTAAGACCTCGGCATTTGAGCAATGATGCACAAACTCACATCTATGAAAATAAATGAAGGCATTCATTATGAGGCGTACGCGACCGGAGCGCTTTGTTCAAATGGGTCTCTCAATAACTCATCTCGGAAGTGGAAGTAAAGGTAACTCCGCGCTTATCGCTTCAGAGAGAGCAAAAATATTGATTGACCAAGGTTTTTCAGGCCGGCAGTTAGAACTCCGCCTAAAGGAAATAAATATTCACCCTAGCGAAATTGATGCGATAATAATTTCTCATCACCACGGAGACCACAGCAGTGGTGCCGCAATTGCTCACAAAAGATGGGGGGTGCCCTTATTCGCAAATTTCCAAACCGCAGCAGCATTAGGTTATGATTTGATACATCAGGTGACTATTTTTGAAAACCTTGAAAGGATGGAGTTTTCGGACTTAAGCGTCTTACCAATCCCAGTACCTCATGACAAGGCACACAATGTGGGTTTTATTATTAGTCATCATGGTTCAACCGAGAGGGCGGCGATATTTTCTGATTTAGGATCTTGGACTGATGAAATAATCGCCCATATTGCTGGGTGTAGTCACATCTCAATTGAAGCTAATTACGATGAAAAATTATTGTGGAATGGTCCGTACTCGCCCCGCCTAAAAGAACGCATCTCGGGCCGAGGTGGCCATTTGTCCAATAAGCAAACGGGCTTATTCCTAAGAGAAGTTGTTTCTAAATCTACAAAAAGTATTGTTTTAACACACTTATCCGAAGAAAATAATCGCCCCTATTTAGCAGAAAGTACTGTCTTATTCCATATTGGTGAATTGTTTGAAGGAGACATTGCCATTTCTAGCCAATCTGGACCACGATTCTCACATTATATCGGTGCAAAAGAGGAAAAGGCAAAGGTAATAGAAATATTGTAAAGTGGTAGACCTCGCAGTAACATTTACTCTGCCCCCATGATGAAAAAAATCATCTCCACTGGCCATAGATTATTGTTGATAGATTGCCTTGATGGTGGCGCTGATAACTTCGCCTAATTGGATAACGCTCGGGTCTCATTCAGCAAGCCCTATGAAGCACGCCGTGTTTCGGAGGCTATGGAGGGTGTACACTTTGAGACCTATGCTCGCCGAATCGCGGATGAAGATGAATCTGTGAGCGAGATAATTGGTGTTGTAATGCTACTCGCCATGGTCATCAGTATTCTTGGCTTAGTGCTCGTTGCCTTGCAACCGTATGTCAACGACTTTGACGACAATAAGAATTGGTCTACTGCCCGCGTAACTGCGGAGCAAATCCAAGACCGAATTAATTTAGTTGGTAGTGCAGCAAATGGCACGGGCATAGCATTTACCATACCTTTGATTTCAAGCAGTTTAGGGTCAATGGGTATGGCAGAGACATGGACTATTCAAGCCGACCTTGAAGGGCATGACAGAGTCTTTCTATCGCTTGAAAATGGAACACTAATTTCATTGTATTCGCAAAACGAAACCGCTTCATTAGTTACGATTGAAAAAGATGGCTTTCTCACTAGTTACAATTTATCTTCTGGGCCCGATGCCCAAATTATAGACATAAACAGAACTCATGAAAAAAGTTTGATAATTAATGTCTATAACTCAGAGGGTGAAAATATTCATCGCTACATTAGTATTCGGTTGAGTGGAATTGTTCTTAGCACGCGAATGAATGTAGGCACGCATTCAATGGCACTTATTAATTCAGCGAGATTGGAAAGAATGCCAAATGAACAATGGACTATTGAAACTTGGCCTAAACTCAGGTTTGATATCTCTAGTGCAGGCCAACAACGGGTAGCACTGACTCTTACTGACATTGAGGCAAAGGGGTCAATGCCCAGTGGCAATTCTGCAACTTTAGAGTTATTGTCAAAGGGGCCAACCTCATTATTTGATGAACTGGCACGTAACTTGCGTTTTAGCATGGTAAATGATGTACATGAAATTATTACACCCCAGTATATCGCACACTGGAGTGGAGATTACTCGATTCATAGTGCAATTAGTTCCAACGAAGAATATAATGGATTTGGACCATGGCAACGTCAATCTGGAAGTGACGGCCTCACACTATTTCCCAATGATAATAATTTTCTCTTACAAATAAATCTGCAACAAGTGGAGGTTATTGGATGAGAACTGCTCACTTAAGGCGCGATGAAGAAGCCGTTTCTGCGGTAATTGGCACCGTATTGCTATTCGCTGGAATTGTGTCCATTATCGGAGTCATGATGGTTTCAATGATTCCTGTTATCAACGACCTTCAAGGAGCAGTCGAGAAGAATGGCATGTCTGGTCAATTTGAAAAGTATTCATTTGAATCCGTTAGGTTGTCAGAATCTGGAATGCCGGGCGATAGAGTTGAAATTACCCTTGACCCCCTAGATGGGAAATTAGGTTGGGATCAACAGAACGGAGGCATGTGGATGTCAGCAACATGGCAAGAGGAGCAGAGTTTCCGAATGCGCAGCATCTTAGATTTGGACGACTTAGTTGAATTGCGTTATCCAGGTGGAGAATTGGGTGTTGTTTGTTGGGATGATTTGCGCCTTGGGCCCGCGAGAATTGAGAAAACAACAATCGGGGATTATTCTGGGAAATTATTTGTTACTCCATCACTTGGGTTAGCGCAAAACCTTGAACCAATAAACCTTGAACTTACTCAAGGAAATAGCCAATTAGAAGGGCAAATAGTTGGTATGGGGAGTGAGGTGTTTGAGTTGCCTATTAATGGAGAAAGTGGTCAAGCAATCCTTAGTACGTCTGCCTCCACAAATAAATTATTTGTTAGAGGCGAGGGTGGAGCTACTGTGTTTCCACCTATCTCTGCAGACCCTCATACAGGAGAGGGGGAAAATTGGCTCGTACCTATTCCAAGTGGTAAGGTAGAATTACATCTTGTTTCAAAGGATAGTTTCCGTATTGATTGGAAAGATTCTAGATACGGTGATGTTGAGAATCGCGAATATGCCATTGCTAGTGGAGGATTCTTTGATGAAGGAGCTTCATGGAGTAAGTCGTTCGACTCAAATGAGGATTCCGTGGTTCAGTTATCTACATCATCTCCAGCTCAATTGCTACTAGTAATTGGAGAGGAAGGGGCAGGCAATGCGCCTTGGCCCTCAGTCACTGGTTCAAGCCAGGGAATCAGTTTTTTGCCACCGGCATTAGATGGTGAATTAATCGTTGAGAACCCATCTCAAAGTGCTGTTGTCGTACGTACACTCGGTGGTGCGCTTTCAGTAGCAGCCAATGATACTTTGAGAATTTCATGGCCTCCAATAAATGCAAATGGGGCTGCATGGTTAAGTGCAGATGAACCAATACAATTGCATTGGGTCCCCAATTCGGATAACTCAAATGGGGACCGAAATGGAAGTATGTTTTTCCTTGGCGCAACTGACACGGGGCGCATTTCTGGGTCAGAGTTCGACCATATTCCTGTAACCGATAATGGAGGAATAAGTAGCACCTCTTACCAAATATTTCCCGCCGGCCCATTTGTGAGTTATTCCATTCCAAATTGGAATATATATGGAAACATCACATCCCCTTCTACAAATGAAGAAAGCGCAGTGGATTTAAGTGTGATTTCAGTACTATTCAATAGCAGTGGGAATGGGGGAAGAATTCTTTCTTCATCTGGCATCAATGGAGCAGTAGTTATTCCCCACGACGGTTTTGAGCGATGTGTTGCAATTAATGTACAAGCATCCGGTTGGATAAAGACAATACTTCCTTGGGAAGATATTTCTCGTGCTGGCGAGAAGGAAATTAATTCTGCATGGAAAGAAGGAACATATCCCTCGAGTTTGAGGATTAGGATTTACGCAGAAGTAGATGACAACCCCTCATCTGCCCTTGCAACTGGCTGGGCATTCCATTTGCCAAGGCTTACCTACACTTTTGACACCAGCATTAGTGGGCTTGAGTTAGCAACTACTGCAGGTGCTATTATGACCAATTATCCACAAGTACAAGCAACCGCAATAAGCGGGCCCTCTGACCGTTCTGGACCAGGTCCTAGATTTTCAGCTACAGTTCCGATTGCTTACCCTACTGATGACCAAATTAGTGGCAGTAGTGCAGTTGATGTTGATTTGACCTTAGTTAGGAGAGACCAATTAATCTCTTCAGTTGCATTTGAAGTTAGGAGAGGGTGGACTGGCCCTTATGGTGGAGTTCTTGCAGGTTGGTCCAGCCAGGACCTTACTCATTCCGAAGATTGGGCAATATTCCCACAACAATTGCAAATGCTAAATGACTACAAGGGATGGGTCCCTACACCAACACCAAATAGCCCTGAAACTGTTTATCACACCCAAGGGGAACCAATTCATTTTTCTTTGCAAATTAGCATTCTTGAACATGAAGCCACTGGGGTGAGCTGATGAGTGAGAAATTGAAAGCAGACGAATCGGCTGCTGCAACCGAACTCGGTTATATCTTTACTTTTTTACTTGGAGTTATGCTTCTTTCAATGTTCAGTTTGTGGGCCTTTGGGATTGAAAATTCAACTCGTGAGAATTGGAATGGTGCCGCAATAAAGGATAATGCTGATCGGATAGCATCTGCAATTGAAAGAGCAGATTCAGCAAGTCGCAACATAAATAATGCCTCATATGCAGAACCGGTACACCTTACTGATTTTGATGCAGCAGGAGATACAATCACCTTGCTGCTACTTGAGAGAGAGTTAATTGTTGACGATTCTACAAATATGCATTCCCTTACAATTCAATTATCAGGCGCTGGAAATTCAAGCCATTCTGGAGAAATAAATTTAAATGGGATTGATGTGATTTGGGTCATCCATGAAAATGGACAAACATATATCACCACAAAACATCCAAGTTGGTAATTATCTACCCATTATTGACTGATGCACCATTTGTTGCACTTCTGACATACGTGCTTTTGCACCCAATTCCCTAAATACGGTTAACGCTCTTTGAAGATACTCCATTCTCCTTTGACGGTCAGGAGCCGTACCTCCAAGCCTTGACAATAACTCACCCATCTGCATTCGTAAATCATTGGATTCTGCAATAGCCAAACCCTGACGATAGTGATCCATTGCTTCTTCGGCCCGACCTGCCTCGACCAATACTTCACCGAGTAACAGACTGATATCGACTAAAGCGATTGGGTCCCCGGCATCTTCCATTGCAGCCATGGATTCTGAATAATGGTGCAATGCTAATTCATAATCATCGGTTTTTGCATAATATCTCCCCAATACTGCTTGTGCTCTTGCATGTAATACTGAATCGCCTAATTCATCTGTTTCGGAGTGAGCAGCGAATGCATGTTCACGAGCTAATTCTACCTCACCCATGTCAAGATAGGCTCGCGCTAGGGATATTCTTGCTGCTGCTAGGCTAGGATTATTTTCATTCTCCAAAATATTTTCTACATTTGAGTATGCTTTACGAGCATTGTTTTTATCGCCCTTTCGGCGATAAAGGAAACCCAAATTATTGTATGTGCGCGCCGACCATATGCTATCACTTAATTCATTGAAAATATTTAATGCATCTAAATGTAATTCAAGTGATTTTTCAAGACTCCCTCGCTTCAAGGCAATATCTGCTTTACTAGACAATACTTGGGCAGCGATTAGCTTTGAATTGGAAGATGTTGCAAAATCATATGATTGGCTAAAGCAGTCTTCAGCATCATCAAATTTGCCTAACAATGAATAAATATCTCCCTTTATTTGCAAAATGGAGGCAACTAATTCAGCCGGTAATTCGTCCATCACGACCTTGTCGAGTAATTCCAAAATCTCAAGATGTCCGCCTCTAACCAATCCTCTGCCAATGCTATTCAAATGCTCAGCAGCGGCTTCGTATTCAACTGCAGACAAGAGATGGTGAGCGAGTTCAATGTGCCTCTCAGGGCTTTCACCTTTGGAAGCATACCATTCCGAAGCACGTTGATGAAGAGCAATAGCAGCAGGTTCATCAAGTCCCTGCAAAATAAATTCACGTACTAAATCGTGAACGTCATATGTATCGGAATCGCCACTTCGTGCAAGGCCTTGTTCAACTAGGGAATCCAGTTCATCAGTTTTCAACTTTTGTTCAGCCAATGCAGCAAGAGGTACAGATTCACGGAATACTGCTAGTGCACCAAGCACCCGCTTTTGCTCGCCCGAAAGTTTGCTAAAAATCTCAACAGTCACATATTTCTCTAGAGTTTCGTGGAACGCAGTTGCCGGCGCACCTCTATTAATTAATTCAATAACTAATGGATGGCCGCGAGCAAGATGATAAATATACAGGAATTGGTCATCTTCCATTTCTCCAAATCCGGTCAACAAATTTCGGCAGGCATCTTGGTCAAGGCCCCTTAATTCCATAGGGATACAAACAATTCTTCCCTCTGCATCCTTTAGTGGAATTGATTCACGATAAGAACGACTAAACAATACAAGACCGACATCTTCCTCCATTTCAACAAGCGATAAGGAGATACTTTGCAAGGTTTGAACCAGAACCTTATCGTGAACTTTGTGAAAGTCATCAATAACTATTAAACAAGGGAATGAAGATACTGAATCGATGATTATTCTTGCTGCATCTGTTGCTCTTGGAACAGGAGTTGCCACAAGATATTCGGATAGCATAGTATCCCCAATTGTTGCTAGCCATTCAGAAATGGCTTCAAGGAATGTGCGGGCACCTTCCCAATCTTGGCAACGGTGATAAAACAGATTGCGACGATGGACAAACCTCTCTACTAATTTAGCCGCCATTGTTGTCTTTCCAATTCCAGCAATACCCGGTACAATCAATGTGGTTGCACGGGCATCAAGGAGTTTTACCATATTGTCTAATTCGGTTTCACGCCCATAAAAATGGCGCAAGCGAGGTAAATCTTCGAGAGAAGTCACCAACTGTTTTTCAACATGTTTGGACAAATCTCTCTCAATCAAATCCTCGGATAAAGAACGGGCATCCAATACTCCATTTTCATCTAAATATCGGATAATGTCGACAATGCGCATTGTAAATGGTAGTATTTCGTGGATTTCCCCGAGTATTGTCTTTTGGGTCTCTCCTGCGGACAAAATAACCCGCAAGGAAAAATCTTGAAGACGCTTCCATGTCTCATCAGCCAAAGCAATTCCGGCATCGGTCAAAAAATATGCTTTTCTTTTTCGTGAAACTCCAGAAACATGCGCTTGGCGTACAATTAACATTCCATCATCTTTTAATCCGGCAATAGCCCTTGGAACATTTGAGCGAGCAATTGCAACTGCATTAGCAATTCCCATTTGAGAAAGGGAAAAGGGCACTTCAACTGAATCAATATAATCTGAAAAATCCCGAAGGTGGAGCAAAATCCGCTCCTGTACCCCTGGTTTGACATATACCATGTGCTCAACCCCTCCCTTATACTATGTAATAGTCGGGTTTCAATGTTTGCCTCATTGCCTGAAGTTTGGATCTGGAACCCATTGCTGGGTTGTTGGATCCCATAGCCACCCTGGATGTTCTGGATTTGCAACAGGTTGTGGGGCAGGTGCTGCTTGTGCTGCGACAGATAATGCACTTTGCTGGGCCTCTTCGGCCAACTTTTTCTTTGCCCATGCATAGGGATCTTCGGTATCCCTCTCAACTTCTTCGGCCATGTCAACCAAATCGTCCTCATCTTCAAATTCTACAAAGAGAAATACAAAGACTCCGCCAAGTATTGCAATAATAACAATAATCAAAATTACCCAAACAATTGTACTCATTCCTTCTTCATCTGCAACACCAGATTGTACTGAATGAACTATCTCTTGACCGTTATATTCGAAACTAATATCATTTAATCCAGAACCTGCAAGGTCATTTTTTGAAACTTCCATTCGCCAAAAACCATCAGCACCAATTGTCGTGTGGTTTACTTCACGTCCTCCATCAACAAGGCGAATATAGACTTCAGAGCCGGGACGCCCACGGCCTTCGAATAGTGCTGGATTATTCTTTGTAATAGGCTCGTCCATTTCACCATCAGCTCTTGTTGCGGTGAAATCAATTGCCTGAACAACAAAATTCACTAGGAATGATGAATTTCGGCTTCCGGATGTATCTATCACTTCAAATTGAACTCCCTCTAATGTCCAAATAGACATATCTGCGCCGAGAATATCTAATGCGGTTAAGGGGTTATATTTTGCAATTCCATCTGCATTGATAATTACAAGATCATCGTAGTAATCATCACTTGGATCAGATGCATCATTTACCACAACAAAATTGTACCATGTTAAATCACCATCTGGGTCATAAAACCAATCGTGCAAATTGATTTGAGCAACTGTGCAGCGGTCAAAGGATTGACTGTGGGAATCACAGAATAATTGGATGTTTTCAACCCAACCAGTTGTATTGAAAACAGGCCGGAGGTTATTGGCATCAGGTGGATTGTCAATGGTGAAAATCACTTCAGACTCATAGGACCAATCATAGCCATCATAAGCCTTAGCAGTCAACTTATATTGGAAGTCATGAGTGAGCATTCTTGTATCCCAAGTAACCGACCAAGATTGCCATACTCCAACTGCTTCGAAATTTGTGATAGGGGCCGGTGTATTTTGTAACGGCAAGCCAGTTTGGAGGTCGGTTATCTCAATCAAGACCTTTGTAACTTGACCATCTGCATCCTTGGAAACTCCAGCAATCAAAGTTGCTTCGGAAGAAGATATTCGGCCTCCGGCATCAGGTAGAGGGTCAGATAACTCGATAATTGGGCGTGCATTTTCATTTTCAATATCTAATACTAGACTTCTCCAAGCGCATTCATCCTTTGAAGACTTGCAGAAATTTGAATCGCTAGCCCAAATATTGAAAGTATATTCTCCTGAAAGTTGTGCGCTGAAATCCCAAGTATAACTCCAAGCAGGCCCGCCAGGTGTGGTTGTTGTTACATAAAAATCATCTGAACCTTCAACCTCTGAACGGATTTCAAAGTGGATTTTTTGGATGTCATTTCCGTTAATGCCCGCATATGGGTCACTTGCACGACCGGTGAATGTTACTGAACTTCCATCGTGAGAGGAGTGATTCGCTGGACTATCTACATAAATTAGAGGAGCTGCAGTGTTTAATTGGAAAACCCTTGTTAGGATTGGACTATAATCTAATCCATCAAATGCGCGGATTTCAAAGGTGTAATCATCTTCGGCTTGTTGCCCCATATCCCAATCAAAGGTCCATGAAGACCAAGGGTGATTCTCACGAGTAATTAATCCATTTGAACCACTTGTATCCACTGCGATATAGGCATTATCCCAATTGGTAACACCAGGGGGTTTAACTTGTACCTCTTTGATATTTCCAAATTGTGACAACCATGCTTCATAATCTGTAGCACAATCGCAATCGATTCCATCAACTGCTGAACCAGTCATTGTGATGATTCTCTTGAACGGTTGATTGTCTTGCTGATCAACGACCAAATTTGGTCCAATATTATTGAGCGATACAACATCATCCAATTGCCCAGTTAAGTTGAAAGTATAATCGATACTTCCTTTTCCAAATTTACTTGCAGTCACATGGTAAGTAGACATTTCTCGGCCACCTCCTTGGCAATCGGGGTCGGCTGAGTCCATCACTGAATCGCCATCATTGTCAATACCATCATCACAGGAATTTTCATTTGCACCGTTAGCCAAATGATTCCAGTTAGTGTCAATGTGGAAATCGCTTGGTAGTGAAACCCACGGAGAATATCCCCATGGATCTGTAGTCATATTGTAGACTTCTCTGCCTACTGCATCACGAATAATAATGTCGGCATTGGATACGTGAACACCCTTTACCATTGCTCGAAGTCGGACCAGTTCACCCTCTTGCAATTGAACACCCCATGCAGTATTCTGGTTTTGGATATGAGCCTTATCAAGGTCGAAGTTGGTGAGATTGGCGTACATAAATATTGACGCATTATTTATTATCTCCATTCCTAATGGCATACCCCTTGGTGGCATATATTTCGAGTCGCTCAATTGTAAGCACTCATTGTAAAGGTATGGGCACTCTGCTCCCCCCCAAGAAAGACTTACTGGATAAGTTTCGTTGGAAGATGGGTCTGGGTCAGCAATGTATTCTGATTGAACAGTAATACTTGACTCGGTGATATTGTATACCTGCCCAGCACCGGGCCAAACGTTTTCGGCAAAGAAGCCCAAAGTCGCGTACTTATTACCGTAATTATCATCCATCACACCTGCACGAACTGCGAAGTCGCCTGTTTCAATGTTATTTCGCTGAACATTTAGAATTGCACCAGTTGCCCTTATTGCATCACCTGCACCTCCTGTGCCAACATTGTCGACAATTGTTGCACTTGACATGAAGACGTGAATTGAAGGACAATCAAAATCTCCTCCATACATTTCTTGAGAAGAACATGTTTCAGTACTTCCACTTATTGTATTGTTAGCAATATAAGCAACACCTTGAGATGGTGAAGGCACATTCCATCCTTCATCTTGGTAATGGTATTCACCAATTAGGAGTGGTTCTTTAGTAGCATTAATAGTATTATTTTCAAGAGTTACATCAAATTCATCACCATAAACCCAAACTCCGTTCCACCCGCCAATTGGGCCGATTACATTGTTATTTGCTACTATAGTTGCACCTCGCACACCTATTCCTGAACCTTCACTGGCTCCTGTGATGGTACTGTCTGCGAATT
Source organism: Methanobacteriota archaeon (assembly GCA_018649825.1). Classification (GTDB taxonomy): domain Archaea; phylum Thermoplasmatota; class Poseidoniia; order Poseidoniales; family Poseidoniaceae; genus PSPT01. The sequence continues at coordinate 2,270 of JABIHC010000123.1, read as the reverse complement.
TCACGCGTGCCGAATCATATGCAGTTAGGCCAGCCCCCTCATCAGTAGTAATTGATGAATTGGATATTGTCAACCAGTGTTTGATATTTCCTGTTGTTTTGTGACCATTTGTATCGATGGCGTTACACTGTATATCAAAAGTACTTGTCGCTAGTGAACCAGAAGAACTAGCAAAGAAAGCACCATAGGCATTATTTGATATTGAAATTGATTCCAAGGCTATGAAAGAATCTTCAGTCAACAATGCTGCAAGACCTTCACTTTGACTGCCACATTCATCCGCAGTAGCACCAGTAAAGGTAGAAGAACGAATTGTAAATGTGGACAAAATACCATTACCAGACCCATAGGCTCGCACAGCAGATGCCTTCCATCCTTCTTCATCAGTACCAACTACAAAGGTTGAATCAGTGATTGTTGGAGCAGCTAAATTCATCGCTAATACGTTGGACGTATTGATATCAGAAAACTTTAGGTTATCTGCATGAATACTTGCACCATCAAAAATTAGAACTGATAAATATGGATTACTTTGCCCAGTAGCGAGAATTGGGTAACCATAGCCATTGGTGAATTCTACAAATGACATTCCTGTGCTACTTGGTGCGGAATCAATACTGGAGCGGAGAATTACTCCCTCCCCACATTTTGCGTCCGAATTGAATGAACAACGTCCATTGGCGGAAGCATTGGCGGGATCTGCCCAAATAAATCTCACAGGGCTACCTGTACTTGCTTGAGATGCCCCACAAATACTTGAACCAGCGCAAATTGAACCTTCAACTTCAATGTAGGTCCCATTAGGGATATTGACTGTAGTTCCAGCATTAATAATTAATTTGGCACCAGGGGCGACTTGTACATCCCCCGATAACGTGTGTGTTCCACTCCAAGTTTCAGTTCCTGTGATTACCCCGACATTCGTTTCATTTACAGCCATAGCCTGTGGAGCGACAGGTACCAACAATACCAAAGTGCTCATCATCATCAGCATAACGAGAAATAGACTTTTTCCAGTGCGCATATTTGTTCCTCAAAAATGCCCACGAGGGCGCTGCATATAAGCATGCGGTGACCAGGCTACAAAAATAAATATCATATAGGCGAAATAATATCACCCTTAAAATCGCAGTTAATATCAATTATTGAAAATAATATCAACCCATAGTTACCAAATATCTGCATCAAATGATGCAAGAAATAACCGAAAAGTAACGGTGTAAAAGGAGAATAGTGGGAGTCCGATTCAATAGGAGTTTGCTTAGCAAGGCAAGTTTTGCCCAACTTCTACCTTCCAATCGTAAGCATTCAGTATCCCATAACCATAATGAGCATCATGTGGAATTATTTGCTCAGATACTGATTCTGCCGATTGCATCAGTGAGGTTTTCACGAGTTCTATGCAACTAGAATCACTTGAGTTCATCAATTCAGGATATGCTTGTAAGATTAATGCCAGCGACCCAGAAACGAATGCAGTAGAGCCACTTGTCCCAGTGCTACTGTAGTAGGACTTGTCTAGGCCAGTCGAAATTATTGAAACACCAGGTGCCACTATCTCAGGCTTCTCATTAGGTGAACCACGTGCATTGCCGTTGAAAAAAGTAGAACCCTGTGATGAGCCCTCCCAAATTGTTTTTTTCTCATCAACTGCACCGACTGAGATAACCAAGGGTACATTGGCGGGACTGGACAACAATCCGTCATCATCCTCGCCATCATTACCTGCCGCCGCAACAACAAATACTCCTTGTGACAAGGCTCTTTCTACAGCATTCATGGCTTCATCATCACCATCTTGAACACCTCCCAATGACAAGGAAATAATGTCTGCATTTTGTTCCTCCCAACACCAATCTATTGCATCTGCGACAATAGCAGAATCACCTCGGTTTTCACCTTCTGCCGAAGTTCCTAATGCTGCAGCGACAGATAATTCAATTTGCGGAGATGAGCCCCGTATATGTCCATCTGCAACTATTATCCCTGCCATCATTGTACCATGTTTGTCAGTACCGAGGTCAACTGGCTTCGTCCCTCCATTCAAAAAATCCCTAAAGTGAGGAGTAATATGTTTGAGGTCAGGGTGTGAGGCATCAAATCCTGTATCGACAATACAGATATGCACCCCAGTACCATTCAACCCTACTTGTTGTAATTGGCGGATTTGACTATCTTCCCAAGCCCATTCAGAATCATTATAGGTCAACTTGCCAAAAGGAGCATCAGTACGATAAGACATCCACATAAATATTGCAAACATTACTATT
>JABIHC010000140.1 GCA_018649825.1 Methanobacteriota archaeon | reverse complement strand
TTGGATGTGCCCGCAGTTTTTGGTAAGGTGTACAGTATATACACCAATGACTGTGCAGATGTGCATGAATGGCTTGGTGGATTGTTAGAGACCGAGGAGCAATCATACATCCTAATTTCTCGCCTTCCGCCGCGCAGATTACTTTTACATCTCGACCTTACCAAGGTTGAAACTCATTGGCTAACTGAAAAACAAGCCGATACTGCACTCTCACCTCGGCTTGAAAAAATGGACTCTTCGCTTCGCCAAAGGGTTAGCAAGGGGCAGGGCATTGCAATTATTGAGGGTCTTGAGTTTCTCATCGGTTTACATGGCTGGGATGGGGTATTGACATATGTGCGCAGTATGGTTGATGCAGTAGGCCCTACTCGCTGGACAATATTTTTGGCCTATGATCCATTAGCGTTGGAGGATACTCAAGTAGCCATGCTTCGCCGCGAGGCAGCGGTATTCACTTTGCCGGAACCGTCAGATGTGTCGTCCATCGAACATCTGAATACTCCCGAACCTGGCTCACCTTCGAGTCAAGAATCCGACAATACCTCCATGAAATATATGGAATTGCCCGCAAGCCATTTGGATTTAACTGAAGATGGCACTCCTCGTCTATCTCTATTAGTAAAAATCCCTGAATCTGGTTTCACAAAGGAAATATTACGCAAGCGTATTTTGTCATGGCGGCGAATGGGGATTGATGTTTCAGAACTTGAGCCAGCGTTGAAATATTCTGATTTAGGCCGCTCATTTGCCCTGTATAGTGTAGTAGAAGAAAAGATTCGAATTGCAGTTGAAATTGACCGCATTATTGATTCTCTTGCTGCCTCAGGAGATATTGCGAGTGCACAGAAATTTCGCTTTAGAATACGCCAATTAACCGGTCTTGAAGAAATAATCCGCTCACTGGACACTTTGCTTGCCCAGGATTAACTTCCAGCGGTATCATTTTAACTGACCTAACTAGATTCAGTTTTTTTGAATTTCATTCAAGGGTTGGCAGTTGTCCCAGTTGAGCTTCAAGTTGATTCAACCAAATTCCGTTTGACAGGCAATTAGTCAATTCCATTAACTCATCACTTACACTTCTATCTCCGGAAAGAGGTGGTGAAATCTTCCGCGTCAATAGAACAAGTTCACTAACCCATTTTCCCGCTTTCACTTGTTGATATTCAAGTGCCTCAGCAGCAACCAATAATTCACATGCGAGAACTTCTGCCAAGCGCTCTACAACTTTGCATAATGACCATGCAGCGGTTGCACCTAGGCTTACATGGTCCTCCTGATTTGCCGAAGTAGAAACATTATATGCAGAAGCCGGATTTGCAAATAACCTCAACTCGGCAAGACTAGCAGCGGCAACATATTGGACAATCATTAGACCTGACTCAAGTCCAGATACTTTGGCCAAAAATGGCGGTAATCCACTTCGGTTTGCATCCAACATCTGATCTATTCGGCGTTCGCTAATACTCGCTAATTCATGGCAGGCAAGTGCCATGGAATCAGCAACAAGAGCAATAGGCTGACCGTGGAAGTTACCCTGAGATATGACCATCTCAGAACCTGTTTTTGTAGGGTCTGGGAAAATCAATGGATTGTCAGTAGCAGCATTCAAGTCAACAGAAATCACCCTTCTCAAACGAGATAGCATCTCATGAACAGGGCCATGAACTTGAGGTGCGCAGCGGAATGAATATGCATCTTGAACTCTCTCACAATCTTCATGAGTCAACATAATTTCTGAGTCCTTTAAGGCCATATTAATACGAATTCCAACTAGTGCTTGACCTGGGTGACCCCTAGCGGCGTGGACTCTTGAATCAAACGGCTTTAGGCTACAAGACCTCGCTTCTATAGATGTGGCAAGAATCAAGTCTCCCAATTTCAATAGGCTCGTTAACTTCCTTTCTGCTTCTATCAACCATGCTACCATTAGACTTGTCCCGTTGATTAGAGAAAGCCCTTCTTTTGCTTTCAATTCAATCGGTATTAAGCCAACCGCATTAAGGGCCTGTTTGGTAGGCATCAATACTCCATCGGCATCATAGCACTTACCTTCGCCAATTAGGCACAACGCCATGTGGGAAAGAGGGGCTAAGTCTCCAGAAGCACCTAATGAACCGATACGAGGAACAAAGGGGGTTATTCCATAATTTAGGTAATCAACTAACTGTTGAATGACCCTGATTCGGGAGCCGGAATGTCCCTTGGCAAGGGTATTGGCCCTTACTAACATCATCCCTCTTGCAGTTTGAATATCCAGCGGCTCCCCTAATCCGCAAGCATGGCTGCGGATAAGATTCAATTGCAAAGTCGCTAGGTCCTCAGTGCCTATTCTCTGATTAACTAATGCGCCAAAACCGGTATTGATTCCATAAACTGTTTCCCCGCTAGAAATTATTTCTCCAACTACTCTCTGTGCAGCCTCAATTTTTGGGATTGCATCGGCAGCGATTTCAACTGTAGCCAAACCTCTTGCAACTGCAAAGGCATCAGCAGTTGTCATCGTCTCGCCATCTAGAAATACAGTTTGCATTTACTCACCCCTGTTGTTTGTACCTTCAAAGTCAAGTCCTAAAAACATGCTTTCAGCCACATGATTTGGCAAAGTAATGGACAGTTTCGGCTCGAACTGCATTGCCTGTATTATCGCGAACTCAGCTCCGCTATTCCTAGCCCATGCCCGTCGTGCAACACCATTGTTAACATCCCAAGAAAGCATAGAGTGCAATCTATTAGAGCATTCTTTTGAACCATCTAGCACCATGCCAAAACCACCATTTATCGCCTCACCCCAGCCAACTCCTCCGCCATTATGAATACTAACCCAAGTTGCACCTCTAAAACTGTCTCCAATCACATTGTGGATTGCCATGTCTGCAGTAAAGGCTGAGCCATCATAGATATTTGCAGTTTCTCTGTATGGGCTATCTGTACCGGATACATCATGATGGTCACGACCTAATACAATAGGTTCAGAGATATGCCCACTCTCAATTGCCTCATTAAATGCCTGTGCAATTGAACGCCTTCCAATAGCATCTGCGTACAATATCCTTGCTTGACTACCCACAACCATCTTATTTTTTCCAGCACCGTTAATCCAGCGAATGTTATCCCACATTTGTTGGCGAATTTCATCAGGACTATTTTGTGCTAATTCAGATAATACGGAACTAGCAATACGGTCCGTTTTTTCAAGGTCCACTTCATCGCCGCTTGTACAAACCCATCTAAAAGGTCCGAAGCCATAATCGAAGCACATGGGGCCCATGATGTCTTGAACATATGAAGGATATTTGAAAGATCCATCCACTTGCATTACATCAGCACCCGCTCTACTTGCTTCAAGCAAGAAGGCGTTTCCATAATCCCAGAAATACATTCCTTTTTTCGCTAGGCGATTAATCACACTTGCATGCTCAACAAGGCTTGACTTTACTCGTTCAGCGAACTTAATTGGTTGTTGTGCCATCATTTCCTGAGCCTCAATAAAAGACAATCCTGCGGGATAATACCCTCCTTGCCAGGGATTATGAAGAGAAGTTTGGTCACTGCCCAAATCAATGTGAATATTGCGCTCGTCAATCCGCTTCCAAAGGTCCACAACATTACCAATATAACCTATTGAAACAGCTTCATTAGCGTCACGTGCCTCCTCCATTCGGTCCAATACTTGGTCAATATCTTCGTATAACTCCGAAAGCCAGCCTTGTTCATACCGCTTATGTGCGGCGTGCGGATTTATTTCAGCAATGACTCCTACTGCACCTGCAATTACTGCAGCTTTTGCTTGAGCTCCGCTCATTCCTCCAAGGCCAGAGGTGACAAAGGTTACCCCTGCCATGAGGTTTTCTCCACTCCGTCCCAACTTTAGTCTTGCAGCATTCATGAGAGTGATTGTGGTCCCATGCACTATTCCTTGTGGTCCGATATACATGTAAGATCCTGCGGTCATTTGCCCATATTGCGATACTCCTTGAGCATTCATTTTCTCATAATGGTCTTGCGAGCTATAGTTTGGAATTACCATTCCATTTGATACAATTACTCGAGGTGCTTCCGTATTTGAGGGAAAAAGGCCATGTGGATGGCCAGAATACATTACTAGAGTTTGACTCTCATCCATTTGGGAAAGATACTCCATGGTAATTCTATATTGGGCCCAATTCTGGAAGACCGCTCCATTTCCACCATATGTAATTAATTCATACGGATATTGTGCTACGGCTTTATCCAAGTTGTTCTGAATCATCAACATTATCGCTGCTGCCTGCTGACATTTTGCTGGGTAGGCAGCGATTGGGTGGGCGCGCATTTCATATTCAGTTGGCCGGAAACGTAACATGTAAATACGCCCAAGAGTGTTCAACTCATCTAAGAACTCCTCGGCAAGCGTTGTATGCCACGCTTCGGGAAAATAGCGCAGAGCATTTTTTAAAGCAAGACGCTTTTCATCTGAAGAAAGTATTTGCTTCCTTACAGGCGCCCTATCAACACCCTCTCCATCAATAGGCATTTGTGGAATAGAATTAGGAATTCCCTCGCCAATATACTTGCGAAGCCCCTCCCATTCAACCTCCGTCATAGGTGCGACTAAGAGAAACTCTCCTTTGAGCATTGCTTTTATCTCCATGCTATGGAGCCGGGCAAATAATCCCTAAAACTGATATTTTTTTCACGAACATTGACAAAGCGAACAGCCTTAGGGCAAATAAGGGAGTCAATATTTGAGGTGTTTTCAATGCAAATCGGAAATGGCACATGGGACCTTGCTCGCCCTGGACACGAGTTAATAGAAGAATTAAAATCCGAATTTTCAGTTAACGGGAAACCAGATGCTGCAAAATTACAAGAATTTGCCGATAAATACTCAACTACTGTTGCGAAAGTAAAAGGTGTAATTGGTTATTATGCTGAATTAGAAGAAGACGATGCAACAGTTCATGTTTGCTCTGGTGAATCCTGCCGCTCACGCGGTGCAGCCGCAACAATTTCGCGATTGGAATTAGAGGGTGAAACGGTCAAGACTTTCCATTGTGCTGGTCTTTGTGCAAGTGGCCCTGCGGTAATCCGCCCCGAACTCACCTCGTCCCAATCACCTCTAGTGCCGGTTTCTCAACGAGGAGAAGGCCTCCAGTTCTATATTAGCCAAGATAGCATGAGCCTTGATTTAGGGAGTGAATCTATTGCTCTTTCTGTTGCTGAAATGCTACCGGATTCAACAATTATCAGAACTGGTTCTCGCGGCCTATTCTATTTTGAACCAATGCTTGAATATCTCCATGAGGGCGAGAGACATGCCTATCGCAATGTTTCAGGGACTAATATTTCAGCAATAATTGAGATAATTCAGAATGGGCATTTTGCCGATCATGAACACTATTTGGGCCTAATCCGCGAGTTGCCTGAACTAACCTCTCAGAAGCGATATGCAATGGAAATGTTGGGTGTCCACTACCCACTCGACCTTCCTTCTCTCATTACGGAGGGTGTATATTCTGGTTTAACCAAAGCCGATGCCGCTTCCGAAATCTCGCGAACTGACCCTACAACTCCTTCTGAGTATATTATCTCTGAAATCCAAATTGCTGGCCTTAGAGGTAGAGGTGGAGCGGGTTTCCCCACTCATTTCAAATGGCGTTCTGCAGCAACAGAAACCAATCCACAAAAATATGTGATTGCAAATGCAGACGAAGGCGATGCAGGGACTTTCATTGACAGGATGATAATGGAAGGTGACCCACATAGCTTAATTGAAGGAATGGCAATTTGCGCCTTGGCAATTAATGCTTCAAAGGGAATAGTATACCTACGAAGCGAATATCCACGCGCCAAAAGAATTCTACAAAAAGCAATTGACGACGCCACTACTGCCGGATATTTGGGTGATCATTTCTCCATTTCTATTGCATCCGGTGCTGGTTCCTATGTTTGCGGAGAAGAAACTGCACTTCTCGAAAGCCTTGAAGGGCGTAGAGGTGAAGTTAGAGTTAGGCCCCCATACCCTACTCAAGAGGGCCTATACGGCTGCCCAACAATAGTAAACAATGTTTTGACATTTGCTCTCGCAGCCTCAATTTTGCGCCATGGGTCGAGCGAATACTCACGTCTAGGTTGTGAGAATAGCAAGGGTACAGTTGTCGCACAAATCGTAGGAGCCGTTACAAAACCGGCCTGTGTTGAAGTTGAATTTGGCGCAACTATTGGCGAACTTTTTTCCGCACATTCATCTGATGAGGGAGTTGTTGCCTTACAAGTAGGTGGTCCTCTTGGCGGAGTTCACACTTTAGTGGAGCTAAAGGACATTGAATTATCTTTCGAAGGGTTATCATCTGCGGGTGGATTATTGGGGCATGGTGGCTTTGTCTGCTATGATTCAAATTTTGATCCAAGAGCGGAAGTTCTCGAATGGATGACCTTCTTCCGCGACGAGAGTTGTGGAAAATGTACGCCATGCCGCATTGGGACTCAAAGGGCATTAGAATTACTATCTCGCATAGGCACTGAGGCAGAAATGGCTGATGACAAGTTACTCTTAGCCGATCTGGATGATGTAATGTCTTCCACCTCGTTATGCGCTCTTGGAGGTTTAGCAATGAATCCAGTTCGCTCGACTATGCAACTTTGGCCAAGTGCATTTGGAGGTGATGCTAATGAATGAAGAGAGTATTTTTGAAATCACTCTTAACGGGAAAAGAGTTAATGCAAATTCAGGTCAAACTATAATGGAAGTAGCAAGGCAAAATGACATCAATATTCCAAGCCTCTGTGATTCGCCACACTTGAAATCTTTTGGTGCATGCAGAATGTGCATTGTTGAAGTAAACGGAATGAATGGAACACCTTCTTCTTGTACAACTTTGGCTCAGCCGAATATGTCTATTGAATCCTCTAATGAACGTCTTTGGAAATTACGTAAAGGCATTACTGAATTGTATGTAAGTGAACACCCACTCGATTGTTCCACTTGCACAGCAGATGGAGATTGTGAATTACAAGACATCGCTTCAGCAGTCGGTTTAGAGGAAGTCAGATATGACAATGAACCTGCATGTGCCGGAATACCCATTGATGATTCAAATCCTTTTTTCTCCTTTGACCCCACTAAATGCATAACTTGTTCACGTTGTATTCGGGCTTGTGATGACATTCAAGTAACCAGCGCTCTTTCCATTGATGGCAGGGGTTTCTTCAGCAAAATAATTGCTGGCGATGGTAGTCAATTCATGGATTCAAATTGCGTTTCGTGCGGCGCATGTGTACTCGAGTGTCCAGTTGGTGCATTAGAGGATAAAAACGAACGCAGCCAAGGTTTTGCAACCGAGTTTACTAGAACCACTTGCGCATATTGTGGGGTAGGTTGTCAATTCAATGCCGGAGTAAAAGATGGAAAATTGGTTTCTATGAAACCAGTTGCTGATTCTCCTGTAAACCAGGGACATTCATGTGTAAAGGGAAGGTTTGCTTCAGCATATGTAAATCACAAGGATCGCCTTACAAAGCCTCTAATGCGAGATTCAATCGATATGGATTTTAGAGAAGTTTCGTGGGATGAAGCCTATGCTTTCATCGCAAAGTCCTGGAAATCAATTATTGCAGAAAACGGACCAGATGCTATCGGTTCAATAACTTCCTCGCGTTCTACTAATGAACTCAATTACCTCGGTTCTAAATTAATGCGCGCAGTAGTCGGCACAAATAACATTGACAATTGTGCCAGAGTGTGCCATTCTGCTACAGTCAAGGGAATGATGACTGTCTTCGGTGCCGGTGCGGGGACAAATAGTTTAGGCGATATTGATGAAACTGATTTGTTACTAATCTCAGGTTGCAATCCAATTCACGGGCACCCAGTTACTGGTTCGCGAATAAAGCGAGCGCGAAAGCGAGGTATGCAAATGATTGTCGCTGACCCGAAGCGCACACAATTAGCCGAAATGGCAGATATTCATTTACAATTACGTCCAGGGACAAATGTTGCATTGTATCAAGGTCTTTCTCACATAATTCTGCGTGATGATTTGCAGGCTGATGCCAGTTGGATGAGTACAAGGACTGAAAATCTTGAACCCTATATTTCAATGGTTGAGCAAATGACTCCTGCGATATGTTCAGATATTACTTCAATTCCAATTAGTACCTTGGAAGCGGCAGCCCATCTGTATGCAAAAGCAGATGCTGCAATGGCTGTACACGGCCTTGGTATGACAGAGCATAGCCATGGTTCTGAAGGTGTAATGGCATTGTCAAGTCTTGCCCTCTTAACTGGAAATGTAGGGCGTGCTGGAACTGGAATCAACCCTCTTCGCGGCCAAAACAATGTACAGGGTTCTTGCGACATGGGTGCCCTCCCCAAAACCTATACAAATTATCAACCTGCTGCCGACCCTGAAATACGAGCCAAGTTCTCTAAAGCATGGGGTGTAACTGTACCTGATAAAGCAGGATTAACCTACCCTCGAATGTTGGAAGGAGTATTTAGCGGCTCTACTCGCTCATTATACTTAGTGGGTTCTGATATTGCTCACACCGATGCAAACAACCTCCGCGTACGGGATGCACTTTCTAAACTAGATTTGCTAATCGTTCAAGATATTTTTATGTGCGAGACCGCGAAATATGCCCATGTAATACTGCCTGCAGCATCATTCCTTGAATCCGAAGGGACTTTCACCAATGGCGAAAGAAGGGTTCAAAGAATTAGAAAAGCATTGAATCCACCAGGCGATGCAAAGGAAGATTGGGTGATTGTTGCTGAAATAGCCGAGGCAATGGGTCACTCTATAGTTTCCAATTGGAGTGCTGAATCCATCTGGGATGAATTGGCTGCACTGACTCCCAATTTCATAGGGATCAACTATTCTCGAATCAATACCAATTCAGCGTTACAATGGCCAGCACCATCTCTTACTCATCCTGGCACCAAAGTAATGCACCAAGATGAATTCGTCAGAGGGCTTGGAAATTTTGCGGCGCCACAATATATTGAGCCCAACGAGACTGCTAGCGCCGAATATCCATTTATTCTAATCACTGGCCGTAATTTATTCCATTATAATTCAGGCACACAGACTAGAAGGTCTGGGTTAACAAAATTTCATGATGCAGATTATTTAGAAATAAATCCCGTTGATGCCAAGGAGTATGGATTTTCCAATGGAGATACAGTGAGAGTTGGTAGTCCGCGCCATCAAATTGAGATGGAGATAAAATATAATGAGGGAATAAGAATCGGAAATTTATTTTCCACTTTTCATTTCCCAGACATTGGAGTCAATAGCTTATTGAGTTCATCAGCCGATGAATTTACCGATTGCCCTGAATTCAAAGTTCAAGCGGTTTCTATCGAGGCTTGTTAATATCCGAGATAGTACAATATTTCTTGCGTGTCAGATTATTATGTGCAATTTTCAATTGTGCACTTAGATTAATCTATTTGGATGAGTGTAGATATTTACTCCCTCGTCCCTTGCAAAACCAAGTAAGGATATACCCGCATGGCGGGCTAAGTCGATAGAGGCAGTAGTCGGGGCGCCTACTGAAATAACAATCTCAACCTTGGCTATTGCTGCCTTGTGAATTAATTCCATCCCTGCTCGACCCGAAAGAACTAGTACTTCTCCCATTTTTTTGCCGTTAATAATTGTATCACCGATTGCTTTGTCAACAGCATTGTGCCTCCCGACATCCTCCATAAGCGAGATCAACTCACCTGCTTGTGAAAAGATAGCAGCAGCATGAACTCCTCCAGTGTTGTTGAATATGATTTGAGTTCTTGCCATTGTTGTGGTAAACTCGAGCAATTTTGCAATCTCAATTATACAATTAGAGGGGATGATTTTTCCATCTAAGAGTGCAATCACCTCTTCAATACTGGTTCTTCCACACCATCCACAACTCGGAGTAGAAGATATTGCCATCTCTGTCATCCTCATATCAAAATCAATCGCTGCATCAATATGAACAATGATTTGATGTGCATCTAACTCTACCTTCAGTTGGCCCAATTGGCTGGAGTCAAGTTTGAGGATATTCTCTGAGGCAAGGAGACCTATGGCTAACTCTCTGAGATTGATAGGTGTGGCTATTAATGAACCGATAAGGTGTCGTTTGTTTCCTTGCTGAATAAATAGTTGAAGGGACTTTTCTATTGCAACATTGTCCTGGGAAACTTTAATTTCACCATCCCATTTGTGTATAGCCCTTTTCTGCTCCCCTTTCAAATGCCTACCCCCTATACAATTGAAACAATCACTCAGCGAAGCGCTCGTGAACGGCAACCATGCATTGTCGAGAAACTTCGCGTACCTTGACAAATAGTAAATCATATGCTTCCCTTTCTTCGATTCCCATGTCGTCAGGTAAACTCTGCAAATTTATTTTAACATTCATTAATGCACCTTTACATGCAGCACTGGCCAATAAAGACGCCACACCGACATCACTGGTAGCATTCCCGTTGCCTTTGCTTGCCAAATCAGGTAGAGTTTGCAACAGGGTAAATGCGAGTTCTGCAGTATGGAGTGGCACTCTTGATGCTTCGAGAGTTGCTTGGCGAATTGCGTTACGGCGCGCAGAAATTTCATTATCATCACTCCTCGGTAATTTGAAAGAAGCCATCACTGCATCAAAACTATTGCTATCTTCAGTTGCAAGTTCAAGTGACCGATTGAACAAAGGAAGTGCTGACAATTGAGCCGCTTCTGCAGCCGCCCACCCATCTTTCCATTTATCATTATCAATTGTGAGGTCGCAAACCATACAAGTCAATGCTGCGGCTTGGCCCAAAGCGACTGCAGCAGCAGTCCCACCACCGGGAGTTGGTGATGAACTAGCTAAGGCTGCTTGAAATTCTCTGACACTTATTTCTGACCAATTTATTCCACTCATATTACTCACTCCTCTCGGCTGCCCATTCAATTATCCTCTCCCGAGGATTGAATGGGGAAAGTGAAGAAAGGCCAAGTCCCTCAACTGCAGCATCTACTAATTCTTCATCGCTTGCTGAATCAGGTGTACTGTGGTACCATCTGCCAGAGGCGAGTAGAGACTCAAGCGGCGCAAGGCCAATTAATTCACTACCAGCAGCTTCAACTCCATGGTCTGCCGCTACTGATTTCACTGCTTCATAAGCCCAATGAAGTGGACATGCCTCAACATCAATCAAATTCATGGAGACCTGTGATAGGCCATGCGAATCAAGCGGAACACCCATCCCCTGTACTGCATGCAACATACCTGGTATTCGCATACGCCGTCCATCTTCTTGCTTTAGGAGGCGACCGGAACTTCGGACCAAGGTGCCAACTAGTTTTGCCACTTTAGCATCTTTTTCATTGAGATTAACATTGTAAGCGACGAGAATTGGCCGAGCACCAATAACAACCGCTCCGAATTTTGCAGTTGATTCAGACCAAATTCTTGGCCCTTGGTCTGGCCAGCGAGTAGAATTGGAGTGAACCGACTCACCCTCGGTTAAACGACCCTCAAGTCCTTCATACTCGCCCTTGCGTAATACTGACAATACCTTGCGCGAATCATCACTTGCAGCCGCTCCGTAATGGTAGACTGGTAAGTTCAATTCAGTCGCTACGCGATTACCCAAATGGTGTGCAAGACGAGCACATTCTTCCATACTAATATCTCGCAATGGGATAAATGGGCATACATCAACGGCGCCAAGTCGGGGGTGCTCACCCGTATGATTGCGCATATCTATATTCTGTTGCGCTGCGGCAATTATTCTGAAGGCTCCCTCGCTGACTGCATCTGGCATTCCAACCAATGTGACAACTGTGCGATTGTAATCAGCATCCGGTTCTGCCGATAGCAAGTGACAATTATCAATTCCTGAAACCGAAGCCAAAATAGCGGCGATAGCATCCTTGTCCTTTCCTTCACTGAAGTTCGGGACACACTCAACAAGTTGGCCTTGCATGGTTACTCGGTGCGGAGGCGATTCTTCAACATTGCCGGTTATTCCTCGGGGCGCTCAATATCAAAAATTTCAAATTGTAGGTCGATTAGGTCACTACTTGTTGCGGCATTTGCATATGCTTCAAGAGGTTCATAATTCAATTCGATGAATCTTTCACCCCAGCCAAAGGCAGCCATTATTGATTTTGCCTGCTCCTTGTGTCCGGCCAGATAGAGAGTTGCGGCAATTGCCTCAGCAGTAGTCAGACGGCTTGGCTTCCCCCAGTTGACCGGATTAGCAGCCAATAGGAGAGGTAGCATTCGGCGAACAAGTTTAGTTTTGCGAGTGACAGTTTCTACGCTGTTTTCAATTTGTGCCCAACTACAATCAAGTCCTACGAGCGATCCAGTTTCCAATAAATGATGATCCTCTGGGCCAAATACCTTGCCACAAAGCGGGTCTAGTAATATCCCCCTTCGTGGTAATCTCCGTAGGTTTTCATGAAGTTTCAGTTGACCGCGCTTGCCCAATTTAACCGCAGTATTCTTTTTAGGGTCATCTTGCGCTAACCAAATAGCATGAATCGAAACAGAATTATCCATTTTGGCTGAACTCCACTATTCATTTTGTTTGAAAAAATCACCTAGAGTCAAGCCACGTGATGAACCAACTCCTACCATAGAAGTTTCTTCAACAGTTGTTTCAACCATCAATTCAATTTTCAAGAAGCGCTCAAGTTTCTTAATTAAGGCATCAGTTGGCCTTTTTCCCGATTCAGCTGCCTGAATCACATTAACTTTTTCAGCAATCTTATGTCCCAATTGGCGTTTATCTAGGCCTAGTTTCTTCCGAGCATCAACGATTCTCTTGGCAAAATCATCAGCAAGCTCCTTCTCTCCGCGTACCATTACATCTGAACCAGCCTGCCCGCGTCCGCCGTAGCCGCCAGAAAATTTTTTGGTCTTACTACTGGTTGACTGGCTTAGGGCTGATTTAGGTTTTTCAACTAATTCTAAATTCATTTTTTCAATGCACCTAGAGCATGCAGATATGACCGCGCGGCCCATTTTCACTGCTCGAGTACCTACTTTCTCCGCTCCACAAAGTTCACACGCACCCATTTGAATCAACATTGTGAGGAGTTGGCCCTGTATGAACAATTCGCTTTGCCCCTCTAGATAAAAATGAATTAAATAGGTTGAATAACGACGGATTCAACCGAGTATTGTTTCCGATGACGTCTGATAGCGATTCTATGCGGCCCGC
Source organism: Methanobacteriota archaeon (assembly GCA_018649825.1). Lineage (GTDB taxonomy): Archaea > Thermoplasmatota > Poseidoniia > Poseidoniales > Poseidoniaceae > PSPT01. The sequence goes on along the minus strand of JABIHC010000140.1, from coordinate 1,712 downwards.
TGACTCGGGCAGAAACAGTTCTTCTGAGGACAATCTAGACAGTTTGGAGGTATCTTACAAGGAACTCCATGATACTGCTCAAAAACTGCTCACTGAGCGAGTTCAATTGGAAAGTGAGTTGGGGCGCCTCAAAAAGAAGACACATCGTTTGGAAGAAGAAGTGCGCCTGCTCAAATCCCCTCCCTTGATTATCGGGCATATTCAAGATGTTTTGGATGATAGTTTTTGCATTGTCCGTTCTTCAAACGGGACTGTCTTCCAAGTCGCACTTAATCAACGCCTTGAAAAGAGTAAATTGTTACCAGGTACACGCGTCACCCTAAACCAAGATACTCTTTCAGTAGTGGATGTGCTACATGAAGCATGGGATCCCCTCGTTTCAGGCGCAGAGATTAGTGACAAGCCAAATGTTTCATATGACATGATTGGTGGGCTTGATGAACAAATATTCGCATTAAAAGAAGCAATTGAATTGCCTCTTGAGCGCCCAGAATCATTTAGGAAAGTGGGTATCGACCCTCCAAAGGGAGTTCTCTTGATTGGCCCACCTGGTTGTGGAAAGACAATGATTGCCAAAGCAGTAGCTTCACAGACAAATGCGACATTCATTCGAATGGTTGGTTCTGAACTCGCTCAGAAGTATATTGGTGAAGGGGGCCGAATGGTAAGAGAATTATTTTCTTTAGCAAAGGAAAAAGCACCAGCAATTATTTTCCTCGATGAAATTGACGCTATTGGTGCAAAAAGACTCGATGGTTCAACAAGCGGTGACCGTGAAGTTCAGAGAACTTTGATGCAATTACTTGCCGAATTAGATGGTTTTGATTCTTTAGAAGATGTCAAAATCATCGCAGCGACTAATCGCCCTGATATTTTAGATGACGCATTACTCCGGCCAGGTCGCTTTGACCGTATTGTCGAGATACCACTCCCCAACGAGGAGGGCAGAAAATCAATTCTTTCAATCCATATTAATAAAATGTCAACGGGAAAGATCAATGTCCAGCAATTAATAATGCAAACAAAAGACTTCAGTGGTGCCGACTTAAAGGCAACGTGCGTTGAGGCGGGAATGATAGCCATTCGAGAAGGTCGAGACAAAGTGTCAAATGATGATTTCAAAAAGGCTCTTGGAGTTATTTCAAAGAAACGCAAGACAGGATTTAAAGACAAAATTCCCGATAGCCTCTATCAATAATTACTCACCAAGGCAATTTTGCCTGGAGTGAATATCTCATCTCGCAGAAAGTGAAATATTCACTTGGTGCAATCATCCAAGCGGTTAGCGCACCCGTGAACCAACTGAAATATCACCGTCAATGGAAACAAGACGCACTCCACCTTCGCCATCATCAGCAGCTAGCATCATTCCTTCTGACATAACTCCTCGCAATTTACGGGGCTTTAGGTTCGCGACAAATACTATCGATTTACCTACCATCTCTTCAGCCTTATAATAGTCCTTTAGACCTGCACATACAGTGCGCCCTTCATCACTTCCATCATCAATGTTGACAACAAAGAGTTTGTCAGCATTAGGGTGGTCGTCCACAGCCATAATTTGGCCAACGCGTAGTTCTACTTCCATAAACGTTTCAAAATTGAGATAGGTTATTCCTTCTGGTGCTTCAGTCATATTATTTCCCTTCTTTTTCTTTGTGCTTTCGTTTGGTGCATTAGCCTTCCTCTTACTGCCCTTGACGCCGTGTCCT
>JABIHC010000138.1 GCA_018649825.1 Methanobacteriota archaeon | reverse complement strand
TCAAATGGAATCTCTTCACCATCGCCACAGACAAAGGTGGGGTAATCGTCTTCGCTGTATTCAATAAGTGTGAAACTGACGTCTGCAACAGTTGAGGTATTGGTCAAATTTACAGTGGGTGGATTTTCATGGACATCTCCAAATTGGCCACCAGCGGCGCGGGGTTCACCTGCATCATCCATGCAGCCTAATCCTGCAGTAACTACCCATTCTCCAGCAGGCGCATATTCTGTATAATATGAACCAGCACCAGTGAGGGCGATTCCCCAAGAAGTGTAATTATGCGGGTCATTTTCTCCCGATGCCACGAAATTACTCCAATCATTAGGAGTGACTAGGGAAAGCCCACCGCTGCAATTCCATGTGGAATTCCAAGCATCATCTTGCCAAGTTAATATTCCACCGAGTGTGGCTGTTCCATTGGCTACACCACCGCCATGATCAAATTCTACAATGCCATTCGGTCGCAATTCATTTGTATTGTCTATTAGCGGCGAGGTTGCCATTACAATCATTGTAAAGGCGACAAGGGCCGCGGTTATTGTCCTAGTATTCACTAATTCCACCAGCCCGAGCACATTATGACTAGTTCTAAAGAGTTCCGGCGACGGGAATCTCACTTTCGGGGCGCTGAGTAGAAGTTGGTATATTTTCCAAACGCGTTTTCAATGCGATTTCACGCAAATACCCGTGCGCATCCAACTCAAGATTGTATAGTATATGTGAGGTAAATCTTCACTCAGGTAACCCTTCAACCCACTCTTTTGAATCCACTTTGTGCATTGTTCTTCTTCGTGAAGCGAGGTTATCTTCGGGAGACCATTTCAAAGGAGCAGCAACTTGTGCTCGCTCTCCACATTTAGCACAGGTTGTACTCAAGCCGTATTCTCCACAGGCGGTACATTTCTGCAATTGTTGACGAGCCATATCTCTCCCTCAAATTCATCCACAGGTTCATCGGTCAAGAGGTTAACCCACGCAGAAATACTTTTTCACAATGCAAAACAAGAAATACACTCTCCATTAATACAAAAAAAACAGGAAGGGTAAGTGAAGGAAAGTGCAAAAAGGTTTGCTTATTCTAGGCATCAAGCCTTGGGGCGGTGGCTACGCTTATTCCAACTATAGGAGCGCATGCGAGCGGTTTCTCCATAGCCACAAGAAGCACAAACACTCTTTTGCTTGTGGTAAGAATGCTTACCGCAACGGCGGCATCGAATGTGCGTTGACTTCTGGCGTTTACCGCGTGATGGTGTTCCCTTACTCATGCCACAACCTCCTAAAGACAGTCCGCCGACCGACCTCCCGTATATGAAACCGCCGTTCAGCCTTGCTTCGGCTAACACTTAGACAAGATCCAATAATGACACAATATCAGGCATATAGTGAAGTAGAATTATCCTCAAGCAATTCGCGACCAAGAGATGAATCTGGATATTCCGCCATCAGTTTCTCTATTCTTTCAGCGATGGCTTCAGTGGTGGTAATTGGAATGGGTAACTCTACATTAAGCCAGTTCTGAAGGGCAAGGCGCATTCTTTCTGCCGAATGAATATCAACACTGTTTCCGATACTTGTTGAAATGATGCAACCACTTGAGACTCCATATACTGGGCCGAGAGATGAAAGTAAACCGGCGAGTCCAATGACTCCGCCTTCGGGCCGGTCTGTTGAAATTGTTGCACCGCCACTTGACAACATTTCCTCGGCAGCATCATCGGCACATATTGCAAATACTTCTTCGACTCCAGGTTCACTTGATAGTCCTGCGAGAACAAACACATGTTCGCAGCCTGATTTTGCTGCTTGCAATAGCAATTCACTCGCAACTTCGAATTGACCTCTTGGTGAAAGAGGTTGAACTTCACCGGATAGAAGGAGGATAGTTTTTTCATTTAATTTTAGAAGGTGTAGTGCAAGGTGAGGGGGAGTCAAACGAGAGTCGGTGAGCAATGCTTGAGGTGGCATATCAGGGTGGAGTACGCGAGCAACCAATTTTGCATCCGGTGACTTTGCCAAACCATCAACGACCAATTTCCCGACATTACCAACCCCAGGTAGGGCGGCAAGGAATAAATCGTGAGCAGGTAACTCCTTTTTGCCGGCAAGCCAGTCGATTTTTGTTGTCATAATCCGTCTGCCTTTCACGACGGGGCATAAGTATTGGCTTACTAACATTGCAATAATGGCGGTTTAAGGGGGGGTGGTGGAGTTAGCGAAATCATTATTTTATGATTGCAATTTGAGAAAGTTGGTCAAGAGCGCCTTGTAGTTTTGCTCCAAAAGCCGTGGCAATGGCATTGAGTATCACGATTTCATCGCCGCGATTAATCTCGGCGCTGATGAAAGGAATATCTTCATTCATCGCACTCAAATCAATATTTCCGTTTTCTGTCGCAATACTTGCACCCCAGCGCTTCCAACTTCCAAAGTTATGTTCACCCTGACCTTTTGCAAGGGACATGACTCGTCCACGAATATTGATACGGGGTAGGGAAGAGGGCACAATATCTCCTTCTTTTGCTTCTTCAGCGATTTCAATACGGCTCAAATCATCGAGTTTTAACTGCAACCCCCCCTTACGAGTTTTTGCAAAATAGGCATTAATTACCCTTACTTTTGAACCGACATGAAGTCCTTCTGGGATTTCCTTTGGCCCACCTTTGTATGACGAAACCCAAATTGATGCGCCGCCACTCCATATTCCGAGTGCCGGTGCAATTCCACCGTGGCGCCATTCGCCACCTTTCCAAGTGCTAATAGTTCCGAAGACATTGACTCTACTATTTACTTGTGATAAGTCGCTGAATTGATGAGAAGTTCCATTGACATCCTCCCACTCGGCTGATGATATTTCCATCTTTTCTCCTGAACCTTCACATATATTTGCCCATAGACATGCCTTACACCTTTCACTTGGATCTTTGACCTCTAATACTTCACCGCCTCCGGGTGAGTGCGAGGGTACTGGTGCTGGATTAGGCGGGTAGTTGGTGATATCCCTTGAGCCACGAGTTGCCATATGGTCGTGCCAGAATTGGTTTAATTCCAGTTGCATTTTTTGTAGGTCGGCTTGACTAGGCAAATTGTATTTTTTCCGACTTGCTGCTCCCATGTACCATGTTTCAAGGCCAGAAACCATCTCGTGGTCATGGCTCGCCCACCATAACCAAGCATAGGTTTTCATTTGCACTGGGTAAGCTGCTGCCCATTCACTTGTTCCATTTGATGCTTTTAGGTCAACGATACGAGGTGTACCTTCCCACCTGTAGACCAAGTCATACTCTCCTTGAAACCAGCCTTCTGGGAGCATGGCTTGTTGAGTAAATGAACCTGCTTCGGGGTCAACGAACCAAGGTCTTGCGATTTCCCAACACTCGGCGAGTGTTGCCGGCCCTTCGCTATTGGCGAAGGGGTGTGGTATTGCGTGATAATTTGGACGCCCATCGGGAGCAGATATTTTGGGGCGAATTCCTTTTCTCCATGATTCAAGAGTGGGTCCGCCATTTGCCTCCAAGCAAGCGAGTACTTCTTCTATGTGCATATCCAATGCATTTTTTGCGTGGCTTGCACCGAGGTTTCCTCTTGCTTGCATAAATTCATCCCAATTTCCAGAGCGGTTTGCTTCATTTTCCCAAGCGATTCGTGCCCCTTCAATTGCTCTTGGCCAGTGAACATCAACTCTTGCATGTGCCCATTTTCGTATTTCCTCAATATCAGTGGGTGCAGCGTCAAATAGCATCAATTTAGGCCCGAGCCATTTATCCTCCGATTCAGGACGTTGGTCAATATGAGTTTCTTGACGGTCTCGCCGCCCCCAGACGACTGTCTTTTGATGTGTTGGCGAATCTAAGACATGGCTGGCAGCATTTGCCGATATTAATTCTGGACTTTCTCGCAATACCCGACAAACAGTCTCCTCAACCGCATGGCCAAAAACTAATAATGGCAGGGCTAAACCACGCCAACCGTACTCTTTTTCGTAGAACCATGAGCGGGAACATAAGCCATAGTTCCAGCGGGATGAATGGGATACTTTCATTCCCGGGCCACAGGGGTCTTCATCTGGGGAAAGGGTATTGGTCGGCATATACAATCTCCGGTTTCTCAACCATTATCAACCCTTCACTCGCAAAGAAAGGTATTGAGAGTTTATTCACTTTGAGCAAAATCTGACTCAATAGCACTTGGGTTTACGAATAACATCAAAGTAAAGATGAAAAAGAAGCCTGAAAAAGCCATCATAGGAATAGTCATGAAATCAAATACTTCGAGGTATTTTATTGTACATGGCGCATATTCTGAGCAAGAAGTTTTTTGTGAATCAGGGAATAATTGAATATTGATATGGTATAGTGAGATTAATGCTCCAACTCCTGACAACATCAAAGCATATGGGCGAATAATATATTCATTTTTAATCAATGCAACACCCAATATCAATCCAAGTGGATACATTGCAATGCGTTGATACCAGCAGTATTGGCACGGAATTAGTAAAGCGATATCGGAGAGATATAGGCTTCCCAACATACAGAATATTGCTACATAACTAGCCAACATCATCGCATTACGTGAATGCTCAGTTTGAAGGTTTTTTAACTTCGTAGCAATGTCTGCAGAGCGACTGGCGGCAATAAGGAAAATTAGAATTGCAACTGCTGAGATAACTGAAGCAATTGACATCGTTGCGAAGATTGTGCTGACTGTTTCAAGGGTGATAGCCATAGCACTTCCTCAACCTTGCTGTCTAATCCCTCATAATAAAACATTGACCTTTGCAGTTATTGGAAATCCACTCTTTTGCATCATATTAGATTGTTATTTCATAAGGTGGATGTGAAGGCATTTGAGAGTGGAAGTTGGCTTTGTTTAGAGATTTTGGTTTGGGTGGGTTTCGTCTGATTGCCAGTCACGAGAGATTACTTCGATTCTTGTTGAAAACGGGCTGACTCTTATTTGTGGTAAACCGGCACGGAATCCCAATTCGGCCCCAGTGATAAGTAAGCGATCACCAACTTGTAGGGTTGAGAGCGATTCACTTATTCCTCTGCCAAAGGCAACGATTTCAATTACCCTTTCACCATCCCACAAATGAGCGGTGACCATTGCCCACGGTTTCCCAGAGATACGCACTCCAGTCGTACCTCCTCTTCCGACAATTAATCCATCTGCATTGATTCGAGTTTGAATTAGGCCAAGACGTGTTATTTCGGGTGAATCTCCTTTCCATTCTTTGAGTGGAACCATTTTGCTCCGTCCATCCAAATACAATCTAGTTGTTTTTCGCCATTGCCCTGGTGCCACATCACAAAGCACATGTTCACCTTCTGAAAATGCAGATAATGGTGGAAATGCACCCGGCCCCATCTCCTCAAGAATTGCATTTGATGAACCCCCCGTTCGCATTACTGCGCCGTGAACTTGCTCGCCGTAATGATTTGAAAGAGGACCCCAGCGCCCACCCACATCTCCCATGACATTTATTCGACATTTTATTTCTGACAATTTTTGTGCAGGGCTTCTGGCCTGCAATCGAGAAATAATTTCATCCAATTCTAAACCTGCATAACGGGTTGGCAATGGGACACTTTTCCCATGAATTAGAATGTGTTCTTTCTCCAATTTGTTGAGTTCTGTTGTGCAACCACCACAGGTACAGTCTGGCCAATTTTCTGGTTCAGCATCGGCAGTAATCATCCGCTTCCATATACCGTGCAACTCTTCTGTGACTTCCTCCATTTCAGGTTCTGTGAGGGGGGAAAAAATCTTTCTTTGTGGGCCATTGAGGTACCAGCCCTCTAGCCCCTCAACTTCGTGGCAGTCGGCAACATCTTCTCCTTGACGAGTTGCTGCCCAAAGGAATCTATAGAATGCTAATTGGTGCTCAAGTCCAGCGGCATATTTACTGTTACCGTCGCTGGCTTTTATGTCAACGAGCGTGGCTTTGCCACGCCAACGCAATACTAAGTCCAATTCACCAGATGCCCAACCGGCTGGATGGTACATTCGTTGAGGTTGGTAAACCCGTGGGTCTTTGACCCACGGCCGAGCAATCTCCCATGCTTCAGCCCAAGAGATGCTATCAGAGGTGCCGAAGCCAACAAGTGAGTTGTCAAATTCTTTATCTGAAAGCAATTGAAACCCAGGCACTTTGTTAGGCAAAGGAAAACAAGGTTTGTTATCCCAACGTGGAGCGGGAACTCGGTGTGGGTCTCCGCTTTTTTGCCATAACTCTCGGTGAGGTCCACCTGCTTCTGCATGACATTTCTCCACCTCTTCAAGAAATAGTGTGAGTCCACCAATCAACATATTCCGTAGCATTTCATGTTCCAAATCATCCCACGCATAGTTCTCTGTTCGGTAAGGTTTCTTTTTCCAATCTGCTGAACCCAATTCGTGGATTGTAGCAACAGCATCATCGACTTTTGCCATGATCCATTCTCGTAATTCCTCTATGGATTGAGGTGTTGGAGTCGGCTGGAGTGTTGTTTTTTCGCCTTCGCTACCGTCAGAGTCATCATCACTGTTTTCACTTAACAATTCTTCAATTGAGGAAATAGAATTTCCGCGAACCCATGCAGACCATCGGCTTTTGCCTTCAAGGTGCTTACCCATTGGGGATTCCATGAGAAGTCCGACAAGTGCTTCTTCCACCCTTATTCCCATGACCATGCGCGGGTTAACTGGCCCCCGCAATCCGATTTTGCTACCGGTAAACCACTGCCTAGGGCAACGTTTCCACACGACATAGCCACTTGCAGAGATTCGCATCCGGCTACGGCCAATTGGGCCGCCTGCGGAGGGAGTTCCTACTGGCATACCCCCTCCTCGGTTGCTGGACTCCTAATCTTTCGCCTCATCCTTTTGCATTTTTCTCATTTCAAAAAATAATTCATTTGCGGCTATTTGGCGAGCCATTCAAGAAAGATAAGAACTTGTGATTGGGGGTGAATTGAAATGCCTCTAGTGGTAACATTTGGTATTTCAAAAGTTAAAACTGTAGTAATCGCCTTTTTCTCGCTGCTCGCGGTCCTTTCGTGATTCAGACTTGTTGATTCTTGGCCGCTTTGAATCATGGTCACGCCTAAATGTCACGTCCACACTGCCGAGGAATCGGTTCATCCCAGTTCGCAAATCAAACGGGCCTTCTGCTCGTCCCTGCTTACCACCTTCTCCCTCAAAGACGAGAAGTGAATCGGCCAAAATGTCAATGAAATATACATCGTGGTCAATAACAAAGGCGCTTTTTTCGTTGCTTTCCATGGTTCGGCGAATTGCCTTCGCACATTCCATTCGGGAATTTGCATCAAGGTGGGCGCTTGGCTCATCAAGAAGATAAATGTCTGCATCTCGTCCGAGGCAAATGACGATGCTAACTGCCTGAAGTTCACCACCTGACAATTTTTTCGCTCGCTTTAGTAAGAGTTTGTCAACCCCCATCGCTCGCACCACATTAACATTGAACTCACCACTTCGCCAACGCATCCCAAGTTCGGCATCTAGCCAAGCCTGAACACTTAATTTGTGCTCGACGCTAACATGCTGAGGTTTGTATGAAATACGCGCATCGGAAGTCACCCACCCTTCATCGTACTCCATTTCTCCTGCGAGTAATTTTACCATAGTTGTCTTTCCTGTTCCGTTGGGGCCAACCACGCCTACTACCTCTGATTGGCGTACTGCTCCTTCGCCGGTTGTGAGTTTGAAATCCCCAAGAGACTTCTCTACTCCACCCCATTGAATAATCGGCATTCCGGTTTCATCAGAACGGTCTGTGTGGGTAAGGAATTTTATCGGTTTGTCGCGGATTCTCACATTTTGCTCCGGCAAGAAACCGTCAAGATATACATTGATTGCAGTCCGCGTAGGCCTTGCGGGTGTGAAAATTCCAAATGCACCCTTTTCACCATAAACGATGTGGACAAGGTCGGCTAATACATCAAGTACGGCGATGTCGTGTTCAATAACGATAACGCGTTTTGTCTTGGATAATTCTTGAATTATTTTGACAATTCTCATTCTTTCATGAATATCAAGATAAGAAGAAGGCTCGTCAAAGAAGTACACATCTGCATCTCTTAGCAGGGCAGCACAAATTGCAACTCGTTGTAATTCCCCTCCTGACAATTCTCCCAAATTGCGTTCAAGCAAATGGTCTATGGCGAGGGATTTGGTAAAGTGGTCAAATTTCCCCATTTCATCAACCTTGTTTAGCAATACTCCTACTGTTCCAGTCACCATTTTTGGCAAGTGATCAACATATTGCGGTTTTACTGCAACCTTTATTCCCTCTTCCGATACCAAAGTGAGATAGTCGCGGAGTTCTCCCTTTGGCAGGCCCTCAATAGCATCTTCAAGCCATACTTCTTCGGCATCGTAAGCGCCCAAATTCGGCGTTAAAGAACCCGCTAAAATTTTCAGTGCAGTGGATTTTCCCATGCCATTTGGCCCTAATATTCCAACTACTGATGATTTTGAGGGGCAGGGGAGGCGGAATAACCTGAAACCATTCATTGAATACTTGTGAATCATTTCTCCGTCCAACTCACTCGGTAATTGGGTGATGATGAGGGCATCGTGAGGGCACTTGTTGATACAAATTCCACAACCAATGCACAAGGATTCTGAGATGTGCGGCTTTCCACTTTTTTCGTCAAGAATAATACATTCTTGCCCATTTCGAACAGGTGGGCAAAATGAGTGGCACTCGTCATTGCACTTTTTGGGCTGACAATTATCTTCTCGAAGTACTGCAACTCGCATATTTTCACCTCCTTTTTGCCGAATGCGGCAGGCAATGCCCACCTGTGATATTCTTGCGGGGTGTGGTCCTATTCATCAACCCCCCGCCTATTGTCTTCCCGCTTTTTGGGGAGTTTGGGCGAGTTAATTTTTGAGAATTGCTGCCTCGCCATCTTTACTGTCGAGTAATATTTTAATTGGGTCATCGAGATAAACATGAGTGAGCGGCCCATGGTTTGCAATAACTTCTTGATTATTCAACCACTCCCAATCCATGTTTCCTACCTCTGACAAAGTGAGATATCCTACATTGAAAGAAACAATATTTTGGAAAAAGTGAGACCCTTGGGATGGATCCACGTGAATATCCGCCATTGGCACTTCAACGATAGTTTTGGCACCACTAATCTGGCTCCAAGAAACAGGGATGCCAAGGCTTGGGTCTGCAGTCCCCCAGCGCCCAGGTCCAATCAATAGATATGGGCGATTTTGCCTAGTCAATGAAGCATTAATTTCCTCAATTATTGTATTCAAGTCCCTTGTTTTCAGGCGATTTAATTTACTCGGGTCAATGAAAATAATGTCTTGTACATTATCAATTACCCCATTTCCTAAGGCTAAACTGCTGCTACATAGAAGCCTTTCTTCCTCAATCTCATTGAAATCCACATCTATTTCCTCATGCCCAGCGACAACAGGACGTAATTGAAGTAATGCAAATCTTCGAATGTTGCGTTTTGGGTCTAGAGCAACTGCGAATTCAATCTCAACAGGTGTGCCCAAGTAGTCCTGGCATTTGTTTAGAACATGGGTTAGAATTTCGGCTAGGGGGAACTTTGAATGTTTCAGAATTGGTGCGAATGTAAGGACTCTGTTGCCTTCTCTATATATTGTGTCAACGATTCTATCATCGGCGGCAATATATGTTGAGCCAACCATTGCTAATTGCCCATCTTCCTCAGCAGTATTAAGATCGAGTTTGGAAAGATTTTCCTCATCATTAGCACTGAGGTCAGATTCATTATCATCCATTTCAATAGCATAGAATTTTCGCTGCGAAGTACGCAATGTCGCTTCAATATTATGGAATTGGTGGAGTCGTTTCGGTTGCGCAGGGCTGAATCTCAGGCATTTTCCGCCACCTGCAACTTGGCGTCCAAAACCAAGTGCAATTGCCGCTAATCCATCTTCTGCTTTCAGTGGCTCGACAGGATAATGGTTGTGGCTTCTTGCCACACCAGACAGAACTGGATAGAATCGTCCACCTTGATGAGTGCCAACCAATTCCTGAATTACCACTGCCATTCGTTCGTCCTCAATACTATTCGGAGTGGCTTTCACATATTCCTTTGCAGTCTTATAGAAGGTTGAAGCATACACCAATTTTATCGCTTGAATAATTTGTTTTATTCTATACTTAATATTTGGATGATTATTTGCCAACAAATAAGTTGAATATACGCCGGCAAATGGTTGATGGCTGGCATCCTCCAATTGACTTGACGAGCGTACTGCGAGCGGCCACGTTACAAACTCAAGCATATTTTTGACAGTTTCAACTTCATCATCAAGAAACTTCGCCTCTAAGAACGCCTTGGCTATTTCTTCATCCTCAAAATCTTCGTGAACAAAATGGTTAAGATTATTTCTTTCAAGAAATTTCTCAAATACCTTTGTAGCAATTACCAATGTTTTTGGAATAATAATATCTACATCTGGGAATGCATCACTTAATCTTAAATCAGGCATGCGAGTGTAAAAGAAGGCTAGGCCGCGGCCCTTTCCACCTAGGCTGCCACTTCCAAGACGCTGAAATCCAGAACCTTCATCCCCTGGTGCATGGTCTTGAATGCGGCGCATTTTCTGCATATGCAAATATTGACCGATTCGTTTAATTAGAAATTTTCTTGCAATTTCAATAGAGGGGAAATCAGCGAGTTTCTTCTGACGTAGTTCAGTTGCAAGGGCAAATTCAGTTCGCGTACGCATCCAGTGCGATATATGATTTCGTTTTGCTCTTTCAACAAAAACATCAAGCGGTACATCTTTCAAACATTGACGCAATTCTCGCAAATCACTTGCGCGTGAAATCTCTTCACCTTCTGCGTTGCGGAAAATGAAGTCACCAAAACTCATTTTGCTTGTCATGAAGTCTGAGATTTGGTGGTATAATTTACTGTCTTCCTTATGCAGGAAACTGGCACCAAGTGCTTCTGCTTGCTCACGCAACTCCTCATTTTTGCTTTGAAATAGAATTGGCATGTACGGGTGTTCTTTTCGAATATTTCTAATCAATTCTAGACCCGCAGTACTTCTTTCTCCATTTTGAAAAGGGAATCTGCCATCGGTAAATACTCCGATGATGTTATTATGATATCTCTCAATATGGAGTGCAGCCTCCTCATAATTTACCGCTAGAAGGATCTTAGCGCGAGCTCTAAGACGCAACAATTTTTCATAGGTATTTGCCCCTTGACCCATTAGGAGTGTGGTCTGTTTCAGAAGTTGGGTGTAAAGAAGAGGGAGGTAGGCAGAATAAAATCGACGGCTATCCTCAACCAACAGAAGAACCTGAACATTTCCAAGATCAATGTCATGTTGAACGTTCTTCTCATCTTCAATCAATTTGCAAATTGACAGGAAAATCAAACTATCTCCGGACCAGACGAAGACCTTGTCTATTCCGCCTCCAGAACGTAGTGTTGCTAATTCACGGGTATTGTAGGTCAAGAGGACAACTTGAATCGAACCGCATATTTTTTTTGCCTGCTGTGCGAAGTCATGTACTGCAATATCGCCAATGCGACTCATTGTAATCACCAAATCAAATTTCCTTGTCTTTAGCATAACCAATGCATCTTCAGCATCAGGTGAATGTATGATTCTGGGTGACTGAGAAAGGTTAAGGCTACTGTATTCACTAGCCATTAATTCGGAAAGGTGTCCCGATTCTTCCAAGACATAATGATCAAAATGACTTGAAACGAGTAACACTTCACGAATTCTATATGGAGTGAGTCTCTCAAGTAAGGAGTCCTCGGTGTCTAATGAAGGGCTCATCTAGTTGGTGCAGGGAGGGCGAGTGCTTTCAAACCTTAGGGAGTAATCCAAACACTGCAAAGAGGTCCCATACTGGGGTCAAAAAGAATGGCAAAAATCGGTATCTTGCATATACTGCGGCGGCGAGCCAAATTTTCTGCGGCTTGGTCAACTTTACTCTTGAGGAATACACATCACCTTGTTTCTTGACGATTTGTTTCAAAATAGCATCATAAAATGCAATCATTGCAGCGGGGCTATATCTTGTGCGTCGAGGTAAGAGTGGTAACAATTTCTTCGCTTCTCGCAAGTAAGTTCTTGCTCTTTTTGCATATGCAATTGTGTATGCTTCCCATTGTGGATTTCGTCTGACATCGCCAGAAAGTTCGGTATCTGAAATATTATTTGCCTCTAATTCATCCATTGGTAAATAAACTCGGTCACGCTCAATATCTTCTCCGACATCACGTAATACATTTCCTAGTTGCATGAAAATGCCCCACGATTCGGCATAGCGCTTGGCTTTTTGGTCCTCATATCCGAAAATTTCAATGCACATTAATCCAACTACACTTGCCACTC
>JABIHC010000136.1 GCA_018649825.1 Methanobacteriota archaeon | reverse complement strand
AACTGCGAATGTTGGCGTTCTTGGACACAACCTAAGCAATCAGGTAAATACTCAGGATTACGATGGGAGTGAAGAAAATCAGTTGGTTGATCCTTTGGATAATGGATTTGACATTCCACTCCTATAAGTGAGTGGGTGAGGATTTCCGCAGTAGATTACTATTAGCGGTTGCCCAATAAGGAACCGATTGCAGAAATTATGTGAGTGGGTGGGGAACTCCCTTCTCTCCAAGAGTCCACTTGAGAGTCTTTACGACCCCTTCAAGTGCTTTGAAATTCCTTGCTCCCTCTTTCATACCTTCGCGGTCACCATCTCGTTGGCTTTGCTCAAACCAAGATTTCCACTCAGCCATCCTCGCTTCAGCCTTTACCAGCATTTCCTCAATCTCCTCCCAAGTTCGGTTATATGACCTCTCGGGGGTGGAGTCTTGCCATCCAGTCATAAATATTCGGCACTTTATTTTGGTATATGAAATAAGTCCCGACATTAGTCAAAAAAGAGCCTTCTACATATTTGGTGAAATGATGACAATCACCTTCAATGAGTTGCAAAAATAGATTATTTGTGCCACCTATTGGAAATTAATTTCCGCAAACCGGAAGTGGGAGTGGAAGTGGAAGTGGAAAGACTATCAATTGGCAATTAATAGCAGAAATCCACTCAATCTTTCTTTACTGAACGGCCACGATTACCACGGGCTGCAGCAAAGGAACTCACTCTGGCCTTCTTTTTCGACTTTGTTCGGCGTGTCCGTTCCCCTCCCAAAGAATCAGTAGAAGTTGTACCTCCTACAGATAGAGAACCGGAAGAAAGTAATTCACTCACGAGTTCATTAGCAACATCCTCATCATCAGCCCCACTTTTCAACTCATCAGTAACCGCCGCATTATGGTCGGTCAACCAAGACTTGCGCTCTTCATTTTGTGCCTTTAGTTCATTTCGGGCTTCGGTAACTTGGTCCATTAATTCAGACATTTTACCGTGAATCTCATCTGCTTTTTCTCTCTCTTCAAGGAAACCATTGTGAAGTCGGTCACCCTCCGCTTTGAGGAAATCGCGTTGCTCAAACATTCCATTTAACACCTCACTCATTTCATCTGAAATCTTTACTTGCTCAATCATTGCTTGATGAGAAATATCTGCTTCGGCCTTGAGTGTTGCAATTGCTTCGTCAATATTAGACAAGTCAATCTTTACCATCTCAAATTTCTTTATTGAGGGCTCCAATTCTGCTTGCCTTCGCTTTAACTCCTTTATTGCCTTGATCATGTTCTTTTCCTTTGATGGCGTTAATGTACCACCAGTTTCAAACCTTTTTTCTAACATTGAAACTTCGGACAAAATTTTATTGTATTCCCCAACCACTGAACCCTCTTTCTTGGAATTACTACGGTTTCCACTCTGCTGGGCATAGAGGTCACGAAGTTGCGCTTGCATGGCATTACGGCGCTCCTTATGTTGATTGATTAATTCGCGAACTGCTTTTCGCTCTTCGAGTTTTTCATCAAGTGCGGTACGATGCTCCTTGTAATGTGTTTGCACGGCATTTCTCTGTTCAGCAAAACGCTTTGCTGCATCATTGAAATTATTTCGCACATCGCGCATCTTGCGCACCTTTGCTTCCATCTCATGCAACCTATCACGCAGGTCTGCATCGGGGCGTTCTTCCTCTTCCTGACCTTTGGCCATGAGCCTTGCGAAGTGCTTTATGGTTTCAAACCTACCCTGCCCAGCCAATTTCAACAATACCGGTTGACAAGTGCCCTACTCTGACTCCGTGATAGACAATTCCAGTGGTTCATTTCTGTGAGTCATTGAATGATTCACTCTATATTCTCGAAGGAAAATTCATTCTGCCGCGATATTAAAAGAAACCAAACTGCTTCAATAATGCACTAGCAAAAACAATTATCCCTATAGCAAAAGAAAGTACTCCGGTGCCAGTTGAAAGTCGGCGATTGTATTCCGAGCGAACTCGGACATTGATTTGACGTCCAGATATTAAGTCTCCATCCATTTCTTCAAGCCGAATTGTAACTGTTGCCTCACCTAGGCGTTCTGGCAATAGAGTTTGCCAAACGAAGGTACCCATGTCCAATAGATTTGACATTAGATTGAGGCCTTCATCAGCCAGCATTACTCCTTCTATAGAATTATCAGAAGACATGATAATCCCTTTCCCTGGTTTTAATGCACAGGTAAAAGAGAAATTACTTGGACGGAAATCAGGACTTAGAATACGAATTACTACTTTACGCTCCACATCACTATTGTTGAATAATAAGCAAAAGAGATTTGCACTATCAAAGACTATGTTTTCCATATCAACATCAAAAATTAGTTCCCTTTGGTTCATATCATTGAGCGAATTCTTGAGTTTGCTTCTTAGTCGTTCAACCAACCGGAAGAAAGCAGGGACTCTTTCGGTTACGCGGCGTAACAAATGAGTCCATAATTCTTCATCAAAAACTGAATGATGTGCAATGGACTCCCATGTTTCATCTCTAATTATTTTTAGTAATTCGTTACGGAATAATTTGGTGTTTAGCAAACCTTCACGATGGAAGTAGTGCAGGGCCAAAAATCGTTCAGTTGCCATGATTGGACTAATGCCTTGGCGTAGGGAAGAATTGAATTGAACCAAGAACTCTTCAAACTGGCTGGCCAATCGAGGGTCCATGTGGGTCGTCAGTAAATCAGTCCACACGCGGTCCAATGTCGCTGGGTGAATCGGAGGGTCGTATGCATCAATTAGGCCCCAGCGTTCACTGGCATTGTATGGGCGACGGCTAAGAACCAAATGATGTCCAATACTAAACAAACCAAAAGAAGTAGCCAATAAGACTAGAGTTGAGGCAATATTGCTCATTAGGCTAACCCAAAGTGCTGAGATGTCTATAATCAATAAACAAGCGACAAGCCCAATCGCCATATTTCGTTGTTGAATTACCCCTGATGTGTGATTTTTCAATGTACTTGTCCCATGCATACTTTCCAATGGGCGACCTTCAAGGCGATACCTTTTTGTTTCAAGTCGGAAGATTTTGTGAGTCACCACATACCTCTGTCTAACAATTACAAGGGTGATGAGATGGCCAACAAATATTACAAAGGCCAACAAAGAAGTAGCCGTTGCGAAATTTATCCCTAAAGAACCTTCAGCACTATTCAGCCACCATTCCGGCGAGGAGGATAGGTTGAACCAAGCCATGAACATCATCAATGTACCTACGGCAGGGAGGATTACCAATAGGTGGATCCCTTCAGTCAGCAATAGACGATCTAACTTTACCAATTTTTGCTCCTGAGAAAGTAGTTTGTCCCGAGAAATAATCGTATCATTTATTCTTGCCTCAGCATTTACATTTAGAGGTAATGTATCATCCAATTCATCAGATGGCGGCTCATCCTGCGGATTTGCATCACCGCTAATAGTATCTAACTGTTCGGCAGATTCAGTCGAAACTGCACTTTCGTCTCCCTCACTTAATAATTCCATATGCTGGGCTAATTCTGCCTCACCAGAAGTTTCGGTGATGGGGGGCTCTGAATGGGCAGGAGTGGAAGGAACTGTTTGATCAATGGGTTGTGGTAAGTTCTCATCGTCCATTCCATTCACTCCTATTTCTGTTAACACTTACGCAGCAATATTTGAATGCCCAATTTTGCTGCCATTTTCAATTCGGAATCACCAATACTCCAAGTGTCGGTGGTGACTTTATTCATGATACTACCAATACTGACTCCTAATTCAGCAATTGCATCACCCTCTGACTTGGAAAGCAGAAATGCTACTACCTCACCCTTTTGGCCAACTTCAAGAGTGGCTGCCGAAAATAGCATATCTGTATCTGAAATATTTGTATCATCGGTTTTCAAAAACATAGGAATTGGTTTACCGTCTGGATTTGCTTCTGGATAATTGAGGATTTTCGCAAATGTCAGTTCCAAATCATCATTTACTGCATGTTCTAATATGCAAGCAGTTTCATGAACATCACCTTGAAAATGGAGAGCATCCGTGAGAAAGGATTCGATAATACGATGTCGGCGCTTCATTGCTCGCCCCCTTAACAAACCTACTTCTGTGAGTGATGAGCCCCTATATTTTTCATAATTAACAAAACCATTTCTAGCAAGACGCTGAACCATTTCGGTTACTGAGGCAGGACTCACTCCTAGGGCCTTTGCAATATCACCAGTTCGCACAGAAAGTTCGGGATTCTTTTCATAGAACTCGTACATTGTTTCCAAATACTCCTCTTCAAATTCCTTAAAATGCCCTTCGCCCATTTATTTCACTCATCCGATTATTGCCATAAATTCCTTCTTACAAGCAGGACATCTCGCCCTTGCCGGTCGTTTCTCAAGTGGGACTCTAAGTTTGGAGTCACAAGAAGGGCAGGATAAAATATCCTCTGTGCTAGATACCACTGCATCATTATCGCCCTCATCACTATTTGTAGCAACTGGGCCTCTCCCTTTTGAATTGGGTAGTTCCTTTGAATCTGCAGAATCAGCCTGGCTGGCAGGCGAGGGGTCTGGGGTAGTTTTTGGGGCTGGTGCTTCAATAAGTGCAGTAACAGGGAATTGGTGTTTACATGCGGGACATCTAGCGGTCCCACCAAATGTTTCAGGAACTGAAAGACGTTGTGAACACGCGGAGCATTCAACTTCGCGGTTTTTTACACTTAGTTTCCCTTCATCCAAAGAAGCCGATGTACCCGAAGAATGTCCTTTAGCATGACGAGTAACTTTTAACTTACCTGCGGAAGAATCAACATCGCCTTCTTGTTTCCAAGTATATACGAGGCGGGAAATAATTGCGATGACAATCGCTACTACCAAACCAATGCCAATATCGAACCAAGGTATTTCAAAACTCTCTGAATCATCGACAAGCATAGAGCCTGAAAGATAACTTTGATCAGATGAAATAATTTCACTTCCAACTGTCCACATACATGTCATATCAACAACAGTTTTCCCTGGCCATGACTCAACAGTCAATTCTTGGCTTATTGACGATTCTTTGGCTATTGGTTCAGTTTCCATTTCTGCCAATAATACTCCATTGGAATTTAGCAGGCGTAACACTCCGGCTGAACTTGCAGCACCACCGTCATTTATCAAATTGCAAGTTACTACGGCAGAAGTGCTTTCATCAGGCCGAGGCGGAGATGGCACCTCATTGAGAGATAGTGAAAGTTCAGGACGGGCAGAAGGTATTGCTGCAGTAGCAATCGTATCTCCGCTATTTTGCCAATTTATTGGTGATAAGCGAACAAAAACCTCGCCTTGAGACTGTAAATCTCCGACTTGAGAAGTAATTTGACGCATCCCACTTTCTAGATTCAATGAATAAGATTGCCGGATTTCTTCGGAGCCATCTACAACGACTCCCAATTCCACTCCGACTTCACGTGATTTTCCGGAGGATAATTGGCTTGACCAGATAAAAGATACACCCTCGTCAACATCCCAAGCAACCGCTTCAATAGATAGACTAAGGCTTTGGGACGGACTGATATCAAGGGTGCGCACACCACCTAAATCGGTTGAAACTAAACCATCAAGACTTTCCACATGCCACGAAATATTTGTGCTTGAAGAATCGGCTAATACATATTCGACGAATAATTCTGCTGATGCGCCTGCTTCAATACTGACTGGCTGCCCAACACCAGATGCTGAACTGCCAAAGACGAGGGATGCTGAACCGGACTGATCTCCTGAATTATGGACGAGTACAGAGACTCGAAGAAGGTCACCCACATGCCAAGGGCCTCCCTGTAAGACTAGGCCACCGCCACCGGCCATTCCGAATTCTGCTGCTTCCATGTCAAAGAAATAGGTCACAGCGGAAGTTGATGAGGTGGAAATTCTCCCTCCATTTAGTAAACTACAGGATAAATTGCCTGGGCTTGCACTGACATTTAGTGAGTGCTGCCATACCTGCCCGACTTGGATGGAAAGGGTTGAAGAATAAACTTCGGTTTGATTTGTTGGCAAGGTGCACACAATATCACCACTCCAATCATCCTCACCGCTATTACTGGCATTAAGAAAGAAATTGGCGGCAGAGCCAATTTCGGCAGCAGCAGCATCATCACTACTAATTTCAATTGAAAGTAGAGGTAGCGGCGGGGGTGCAATAACAAGAGAATATGCGGCATTATTGTCTAAACCATCAGTATCCCCACTTACATTAATGCTAGCATTAAAGAAAATCATCCCCTCATGAACCACACCAACTGGAACTTCAACTAGATAGGTAGAATCAGCAAGAATAGGAAAGGTAGAATCATTGTATACATTACTTCCTTCCCATGCCGAAAAGGAAACCGTTGCATTAACATCACCGAGATTTACCACTGGAACCATTACTCGTAATTCATCACCATCGCGAACTGAGGCACCGGTTTCTGAACCATTGGAATCAAAGGCAATATCAGCCCACTGGTTTGGATCGGCAAGGCCAACAGAAAGGGGGCGCAAACGCATCACATAGAAATTTTCACTTACCGACCATCCAGAAGAGGGAGAAGAAGAAATATCTCCAGAGAGACTGAGATTAAGTGAATAAACTCCAACAGGAAGATTTGAAATTTCACGCGAAACAATAACGGATGAATCATTCGTCAGATTGATTACCTCGTCAACTTCGAAAACCGCAATGCCTTCTGGCGTCTGTAAACTAAGATTCAATACACCATCTGCTGAATCACCGCCAACCTCTGAAACAGTAAGGTTTACCCAAACGCTTCCAACTCCTACATCACCATTACCCTCAAGAGATACTGAGTTCAATTCAAAGGCTAAGCTGCCGGCACCTGCTGCATTCGCTAAAGGGGCTAATAAGGTGAAAACGAGAAGCCCCAAAATGAGTCCGACAAGCCTACCTCTACCGCCCACAAAACCACCACCGCCTGTGAGCCTCAAATGTGTTGCCCCATTTAGTAGGGTTTCGCCTAACATTTATCCCCAACCGTCCGGTCGCCGCAGCCGTTCCCCATGGATGCAGAGACGCTTTTAAAAATCACGCCCGAGTTTTTGGCCAAGGCAATCATGCATAAACACGAACGATTAATTGAGGAATTGCCGCCAATTATTGCGGCCCGTCAAAATGAATTGGATACTTCTGAACCTTTGGCGAAACAGGCCCGAAAACAACGAGACGAAATCAATGTAAAAGTGGCTAAACTGAAGGCAGAAAGAAATGACTGCGCCGCTAAAGCGAAGGTTCAAAGACTATTGGCAAATGACCTAAGAGCGACCTTAGAAAGTGAAGGGAAATTAAAGAATCCAGACCCAAAATGGGCTCGAGAAAAGTTAAATGACGACATAATAAAATTGGAAAATGAATTGCAAACTCAAGCTGGTGATCACAAGAATGAACAGAAGGTTTTGCGCAAAATCCGCACCCTCCAAGCCGAGCACGGCGAATGGGTAGCCAGTAGGGTGGCAAATAACCCTGAAATGAAGGATTTCGCCGATGCCAGTAAGAGTATGAAGCGACTTTACGACCAAGCCGATAAGGCACATCAAGCAATGCTTGAATTGGTTGAGGAAAATGAGCAACAACATGAATTTTATTCCATGCACGAGGAGGCCCGAAGAGGTGCAAATAGCCAACTTCAACGCACCGAGGCCGCCTTAAAGACCTCCTCAATCGCAATCAATAATTGGCAAGGTCGTCTTGAAAAAGGATTTGACAATTTGCTAAAAGATGCTGAACAAGTAAAATCCGGCGGAGATTCAACCATCGCAATTCGCAGAAAGGCAAAGATTGCTGCTGAAGCTGTTGTTGAAGTACAGGAGGAGGAGTAATCATGTCTGATGAAGAATCTCAACCTGAAGAAAAGCCCATTGAATCCAAGGCTGAAGTCCAAGAGGCAACAGAGGCGCCAATCGCACCACAAAACACCTCCACTGCCGAAGACAACTCTGCACCCGATTCATCCTCCGAAGTGGTTACTGCCGCTCCAGAAGAATCTTCTGAAGTAAACGACGACGATTCTAGCAAACAAGCCGAAGGGAAATCGAAGCAGGCTGCAAAATCGGCAAAGAAAAAGGTGGGAAAGGACAAAAAGAAACCTCGCAAAGACTTATTCAAGGACCTAAGAGACCGCCCCAAGCATGAAATTGAGGAAGAGTTGAAAGTGCTACGCCGCCGTCAATCCGTGGCAAAGGCTGAATTTGAATCGTTAAGTAATGAACGGCAACGCCAGATTAACATCGTTCAAGCAATTCGCGGTGCAATTGCCGAAACCAAGGACATTAGGTCAGAGCACAAAGGGATAATTGGCTCAATAGGCGGACGTGAAAAGGGTATTCGTGAACTTAGAAACACAAGGGATTCCATTAATTCAAAAGTCGTATTACCACTTCAAAATATTGAGGAGGAATTACTCAGAACCTATGAGAACCTCACCGCGGAAATGAAAAATATGCGCTACCCCGGAGTTAAACAAGAAGAAAAATTGTTTGCCTTTTTCTTTGAACTTCAAGAAATGCACAAACTCGCAACTATCTCAAATGACTCTCACCAAAAGATGATTGCAGAAATCACCGACCAACGAACTGCGATTGCAAACCTGCGCCTAAAAGAGGCCGAACACGATGATGTTGTCGGCAAATTATCTGAAGAAAAGCCAGGGATGAAGGGAGTGAAAGCAACTCCTTGGGAAGAAAAGGCATACAATAGGCAGATAATGAAATTGCTCGATGAGATAAGAAATAAGCGCAAGGAAATTCACGGAATTAATCGCGAAGTTGGGCGCTTAGATGCTTTCATTCGAGTTGACCGTCAAAAATCACAACAATCAGGCGGTCGAGGCGGACATTCATACAAAGGACGTCAACGCAAAGGGCCAGATGTTGGTGAAGTTCGACGCAAGGCAGCGTCTGGTGAATCAATGTCATTAGCAGATCTCGGTGCATTGATGAGTTCTGGCGGTCTTTCAAAACTCAAACCAGAGCACTCAAAGGAAAGTCGCCGTTCAAAGAAAAAATCACTCGCACAAAAGAAAATTGGGGCATCGAGAGGTTCGCGTAGTAGCCGAAAGCCAAGTGCTGATGCAAAGCGTAAACGCTGATTCAATATCTCATCGCGATACCATAGCGCATTTTTCCTTGGAAAATGATGGTTCGTAAATCTCCACCCTACCTCTTGCTTGCTACCCAAAATTAGAATTGAGAGGCGTTGGTTTCTTCACCCACCACACCCCCCGCCATTTGATGGAGGAATATTCATGGGTGCCATCTCCTCCTACGAGTGACTTGACTCATGGACAATTACTTGCAATTCGTGATTTGTTAGCAGCAGAAACTGACGAGCACTATGCCCTTGCAGCGCTATATTCACTCCCCATTAGTTCCGCAGCAGGTAGTCTAATTCTAATTGATGCAAATGAAAATGTTAAGGGTGTTTTGTGGTCGATGATTATTGATGAAAATACAGTGCGAATTCTTGCCTTTTGCATCAATAGCGACTTACAAAATATTGGGCTGGGTACACAGGCTTGGAATGAGTTTGCCATTTTAGTCAAATCCGAGGGTAAATCCTCTGTATACTTAGAAGTAAAGGCAGAAAATGAAGGTGCAATAAATTTCTATAGAAAGGTTGGCTTAAATGAAATTGCCATCCTATCAAAATACTATCATAGTAGCATTGGAATCATCATGCAGGGCAATCTATAAGCAACCGAATGTTCAGAAACCAAGGGCAATAAATATGGAGTAATCACTCTTGGAATACCCGATGCTCAATTCAATTCTTGCTGATATCGTCGCACAGGACGATGTATATGGTGCAGCAATTATTGACCAATCGGGCTTTGCAATTGAAGCAAATCCTCATGGACCAGGGCTTGAAAAGATGGCGGCAAATATAACAATGTTACTCATAGAGACCCAACGACTCAATTCGCAGGATTCACAGACTGAAACTGAAGCAGTACAGGATGAAAATCATACCACCCTTACTCTTCTAGCAGAACGAGGAATTATTCTCCTCTTTCCTTTAGCCAACAACTGTAATTTGCTAATCCACACCTCACAAGGAACAAATATAGGGAAAGTCCGGAACCATGCACAAAAACTGAGCCCTCGAATATCGGCTCTTCTCTAGCATCGCTGCCAACCTTCAATCTAGCAATCACGATGCTTTGCTTACAAATACTCCTGACATATTGCAAGAATTAGAATATGCACAGTATTAGTCAAATAATGGACCCAAAATTATGGGTCCATGTGGCCCAACATCAATCGCTTGCTTTTCCATTGAATGGCGAACATGGCGAAGTTTTTCCACCTGCATTGTTCGAACGATTTGTCCATTTCTGCGGTCAACTCCCATCTTGATAATTCCATCTGCCAAGAAACCTTCATTCCCTTGCAATTCAGCATATTCGCCATATTGGCGCTCTGTCAAAATTATCACATTTAGTTTCTGTTGGCGCAAAAAGTCAAAGAACTCAAACATCTTGTTTCGCATGCTTTCATTAACAGTAGTTAAACTGTAAATTGCGCCAAGTGAGTCCAAGACAAAGGTTGTAAATCTCTCTCCATGTTGTTGCTTAAAATGTTCGATCATTCTGCGGGTGAACTTAAGATAATCCATGCCTGAATTTTCACGACGCAATTCAGTGAAATCAGTGATTTGCAGATTATGTGGCGGGTGTATCCCCAATGACTCAGCACCTCGCAATAAAGATTCCACAGTTTCCTCAATCGTACAATACAGCCCAAATTCACCTGTACGCGACAAATGATTACTCATAATGGTAAGAGCAAAACCTGTTTTCATCGCACCTGGCGGGCCAGTCACCAATGTGATATATGGTGAACGAACATCTCCAGTCATAACTCGGTCCATTCCCTCAATCCCATTTAGCAACATATGAACGATACCTCCCACCCACATCAATCGCTTAACTATTGGCCCTATTCTATTGCAATTATTTCAATATTGCAATATTATTATTGTGCAGCAAATGCAGAAAAATAATGTGTTTATGAGCGCAAAGAAATGAAATCAAGGCCGCATGGATTAAAGAGGGGGGTCGGGTCGGCAGAATGGCCGAGATAGAGATGTCTCGCCGGCGGAGTTGATGCAATATGGCAACATTGAAGGATATTCTTGATGAACCACGAAAATTAGTTGATAAAAAAGCAACTGAATTCCGCAACATCCGCGATGAATGGAATGCGAAAACTAAAGAACATCTCATCAAGAGGAATACCCTAAATGGTGAAGTCCGTGAACTCATTGAAAATGTAAAGCAACAGCGTGAAATTCGAGAGAGAATGAACGAGGAAGTCCGTGCTCGTAAGTCGGAGCGAAATGTTATTGACAAAAAAATTAGAGAGATGAAGGACTCAATGAATACTGGGAAGGATGAAAACAAGAAAAAGGATGGACCTCGCGACAAGAAAGGACGCCCAATCACCATCCATACACTTCGCCGAGAGTTTGAACGTCTTGACAGAGAATTCGGAATGGGCTACCATACTGGGAAAAATGAGAAAAAGGTAATGAAGCGAATGAAGGAAATTCGCCAACAAATCAAAACCATGGAAAAAACTCAAGCCGCAGCTGAAGGTACAGACGAAATGAAAGAAGCGCTTAGTGTAATCAATGCACAACAAGAAGTTGCCCACAATCTCGTCCGCGAAGCAGCATCTCAAGCACAACAAGCACACGACCTGATGATCGAGTGGAATGAGCAAGTTGATGCTCGACGTGAACTTGCTGAAAGCGCACATCGTAAACTTCGTCGTTCAAAGAAGGAGGCAGATGGTACTCACCACTCATACATACTCTCCTTGAGGTGTTTACATAGCATTCTGAACATGTCACGTGCAATGAGGGAACGAGAGAGAGGAGCGGCCCCAACCATGACTGCCAAAGAAGGAACAACTGATTTGATGCAAAAGTTAATGTCAGGACATACGCTTTCTACCGATGAACTTCTGTCATTACAGAAATTCTGAGATGGGTGAAGTCTTTTAGCCGACTTGAATACCAAAGGATGGGGGAGACATGCTCAACCAAGATGACATCGCAGCAATCGTAGAGGACTACGACCGCATGAAACTCCGCATCGGCATGACTGCAAGTCATTCTGCACTGGATATTTGTGACGGCGGCATTGAGGAAGGTTTTCGAACTGTAGCCTATTGCCAAAAAGGCCGGGAAAAAACATATTCACAATATTTTAGAACCCAGAGAAGCAGAAGCGGGAGAGTAAAGAGAGGCATGGTTGACAAAGCAATCGTTTTGGATAAATTCTCTGATGTACTTATTCCTGAATTCCAACAAGGTATGCGCGACCGTAATATCGTTTACATCCCCAACCGTTCGTTCACCTCATACTGTGGGATTTCTGAAATTGAAAACAACTTCCGAGTCCCTATGTTTGGCAGCAGAAATATGCTACGAATGGAAGAACGTACCGAAGAGCAGGATTATTATTGGATTCTAGATAAAGCAGGATTACCATACCCTGAGGCAATCGCAGACCCACAAGACATTGACTGCTTGGTAATTGTGAAACTTCATCATGCTGAGAAAAAACTTGAGAGGGGATTCTTTACCTGTGCATCCTATGAGGAGTACATAGAGAAATCACAAATCCTAATCAATTCAGGAGTTATTGATGAAGCAAGTCTTGCAGGTGCCCGTATTGAACGCTATGTAATTGGCCCTGTTTTCAATCTAAACTTCTTCTACTCACCCCTAGAGGAAGAAATGCCAAAACTTGAATTGCTTGGCGTTGATTGGCGCTTTGAAAGTAGTCTCGATGGGCATGTTCGCTTACCTGCACCTCAACAAATGACCATGCCCGCCGACCAAGCGATTCCGGAAATGACTGTAGTTGGACACAATACTGCTACAATTCGCGAAAGCCTATTGGAAGAGGCGTTCTCGCTTGGTGAAAAATTCATTGAAGCAAGTAAAGAACATTATGACCCTGGAATCATTGGGCCATTCTGCTTACAAACCTGTATTGACAAGGATATGAATTATTCGATATATGATGTGGCGCCAAGATTAGGTGGCGGCACGAATGTTCACGTTAGTGTTGGCCATCCATACGGCAATGCCACATGGAGACAAACAATGAGTAGTGGCAGAAGAATTGCTCTTGAATTGAGAAGAGCAGCAGAGCAAGATAGGCTCCTAGAAGTGCTTACTTAGAATCCTGCTTCTGACAATCGCTGAAGATTGGCATTATTATGGTAAAAGCTGCGAAAGCAAGTGCTATTTCGCCCAGTGGATGAAATAATTTCAAATTATTTAGATCATATTCTTCTAATCCATTGGAAGGTTGTTTGATCACGAGCATACCACATGCCTGAACCCGCAGGGTATTCCATCCATTCATTTCCGTCTGAACGAACTTCACCAGTCATATTTGCAGTAGGTGTAGTTGGAGCTATGGCTTGGGCGGAAGTAGTTGGCATCATTACTGCATGAGCGGTTTGGGCAACAGGCCGGCCATAGGCATCAACTTGCTGAGCAGGTTGGACTGGCTGAGCATAGGCAGGTTGGGCTTGAGCATCGTAACCACCGCCCATTTGCTCGGCATACATTTCTTCCTCCCAACTATCATCATCATCACCCCGCCGCATTATTGTAAATAGCATAATTAGTACTACTGCAATGATGACAAGAACGACTCCAATGATGGCTAGAGTCGTCGTTGACATTCCAGCAACACCATCAGAATCACCAAACAATCCGCCAGATGAGGTGCCATTTCCTCCTCCTCCATTATTATCCTTAACTTCAATTATCATTTCTGGCGGGCAGCCAAGCCACTCAATTGCAGTAGATGTGCCGTAATTTTCGGGGCATACATCAGCATCAAGCCCTGTTGAATTATCACCAAATCCATCGGCATCGGCATCAGCCCATTGAGTTGCATCAGTTCTAAAGGCATCAGCCCCGTTGGTTGTAAACCAAGTCAATCCATCAGGGTCGGAATAACCATCTCCATCAGTATCAACACAACCCTCTCTATCCTCGGAAGAAGTACCACTTTGGTTTGGACAGGCATCCTTTGAATCTCCAATTCCATCACCGTCTATATCTCTGTAATCATCAACATCATTAGGGAAGGCATCGAGGACATCGGCATAACCATCTCCATCTGTATCTCGGCAACCATAGAATTCATCCTTCCATGAACTACCGGATTCCAAAGGACAAGCATCCTGCATATTTGCAAGGAATAAATACTCACCCGGCCAATTTTCATTTCTGCTGACTTGCCAAGACTCATTTCCAAAATTGTCTCCATAACCGTCCTCATCAAAGTCGGACCATTGGGTTGAATCATTAGCAATTGCATCTGCTCCATCCTCTACTAACCAAAGTGAATCTGGGTCAGAATAACCATCGGAATCCATATCTGGGCAACCCCATCTGTCATCAATCGAAGAACCGGCATCATTCGGACAATCATCTGGACGAATCCCGTCTTGATTGTCGCCAAAACCATCACCATCACTGTCTATCCACTGAGTTGAATCAAGGGGAAGGGCATCTTCGCTATCTGCCCACCCATCTCCATCTCCGTCTAAGCAACCATCCAAGGTTCCGTTATTGGAGGTTCCAAATACATCTGGGCAATCATCTGTGATGTTGGCCCAGCCATCACCATCGTCGTCGGGACAACCGAGGGAAGCACCGAGGCTAGAATTTCCGGCCTCATCAGAACAAGCATCAGAAGAATCATTGACACCATCTCCATCATCATCCGAGTCTTCATCTGCATCACGACAACCATCACCATCAATGTCAGATGAAGGCTCACTGACCCACACTGGGCGTTGTAATACGGCATGATCCCAATTACTCTTAGGACAGGAATCACTAGTGTCTTCAATATTATCATTGTCATCATCTAAATCTTCATTTAGGTCTCGGCAACCATCTAAATCCCAATCGGTAGAAGTGTTTTTGTCAAGTGGGTCTGAATCTGAAATCCAGCCAATCTCGCCCTGCGGGCAATCGTCACCGGAATTATCAAGGATTGTGTCATTATCATCATCATAATCGCATGCATCACCATCTAAATCCTGATCCAAATCTTCCTGCAAGGGGTTTGCATCATTTGGACAATTATCTATGTCATCTGGGATTCCATCGCCATCAGCATCAGCAGCGAGAAGACCTGATGAACTCCAAATATACGGGTTGATAGAAGCCAATGCGTTTTGTGAACCAGAATTTGTTGAACTGAAATCAATACTACTGCTGAATGTACCAACAATAGAAATATTCCCTCCATTATCAACTGCAATATCAGCAGCATTATTATCTGCACTTGAATTTGCTCCAAATGCGGAAACCCATGAACCTGAATTGGAAATAATAGCCAAAGCACTATCGTTTGCACCTTGAGAACTGATTGTGTCAGACCCAAGAGTAATTGAACTTGCACTGGAAATAGACAGAACGCCATTGTCTGATATTGGGTCAACAGCAACATCAGTAACGCGGTCGTAAGTACTACCTCCGACAAGAGCAGACCAACTCCAAGTGTTTGGGGTTGAAAGTTTTGCAACCCACCCACTAGTATCTCCGCCAGGTGAGTTGAGAGTAGTGGAACCAAAAGTGATACTTGAAGTGAAAGTCCCCCCGAGGAATAAATCTCCGTTTGAAAATTCATCAATTCCATAGATGAAACTATCTGCTCCAGAAATTGACATCGCTGATTTCCATGCTCCAGTTGAATCAATTTGTGCAAGAACTGGAGTTGAAACACCTGGTGTACCGCTGACTGAATGAGAACCAAAATTCATATTTCCATCAAAGGTACTCGAAATCCATGTATCTCCATTTGATTCCATATACATTGCTTGAGTCTCTTGGAATGCAGGACCTCGCGCTTCAGCAGTCCACTGCAGACTTCCCGACGAGGTATATTTGGCAACGAAAATTTCAGCATCGTCTCCGCTTGTTCCGCCGCTATCTACTGCAGTCCCCACATCGGTATTGCCAATGAATAGTCCCGAAATCATGACTCCAGAATTAGATGCTGCAATAGCAGTTGGCCATACTGCATCAAGAGTTGTTACTGTCGTGCCATCATAATCACCATTTCCTTGTAAGGCACTTGCCCATTGCCATTGACCAGCAGAGTTGGCCTTGGCAGTATATGTATCATAATAACCAGTTGAGGTAAGGCTGTGGCTACCAAAATCAATTGTACCATAAAACATACCAGTCACATACAAATCACCATTAGCCGATACTGCGATGCCAGATAGAGTTGATTCAGAATTAGTTCCGGAAAGAACTCCAGTTTCAGCCCATTGCCAATTGCCCGATGAATCAGATTTGCCAAACCATGGTTGAATATAAGTTGTTGAAGAAACTGCATTTGGACCGAGAGACATTGAAGAACTACCACTAAATATTCCCCCCGAATATATGTCGCCGGAAACTGACTCAACTGCAACGGCACTGCCCACTGCTGGGGATGAACTAGCGCCAATATCAGACCAGCCTGCAATTGCACGTGCGCCTGAGCGAGCGGCAGTAAAAGAAGAGGATTCAAGAGTAGTAATGCTGCTACTGTCATCACTAATTACTGGCGAATCCTCAGAATCGAATGAGAAGGTTGAACTATCGGCCGAAAAGAAGGCAAAATTAGCCAAAACACTTGTGAGCAATAGTAAAGTAAGAACACCTGCAATTCCAGTTCGGCAGGTTGCCTTTGGAGTTTGAATAGAGGTCGCCATGTATTGCCGTGGAGGTTTTAGGTGTTGAAACCTACCCTTTCGCAATTTTGATAATTATCTGCGAAAATATACATTGAAGTCATGATTAATAATTTATTGGACCTTCAAAGAAAGCAAAATTCCCTGCTTAATCCAATAGGTGGCTTGAATTGCTAAAACGGCAACTCTAAGCCCGAAATACCGTGAATAATTGTGGGGCCTTCAATTGGTAATTTTGTTTGCCAAGCGGGGAGCATTATTTTACGCGCAATTACAGTAACGCTTTGTGGATTCAATCTCCACCAGCGCAATAATCCCCCACTAACATGAGAATCAATATCTCCACTGTTCAATACTTCTGCCCTTCTTTCCTCGACCAATGCAGGCAATCTATGTAAAAGTTCCAATTCTGATAGTTGGCTGATTGCTGGTAGGGAAGTAATATTGGGTATTGTCTGCATTGGAATGACATTTTCAGTCACAACACAAGTATTTGAAAATGAATCTTCAACAATAATCCATTCCATTTGTGCGCTATTCTCTGCAGATTCAAGGCTACCTCTTACTAACCAAAGGTTAGCCTCAAGTAAAATCGGGTTTAGTGATAGCCCAGATCTACCACGTTCTTTCATCAGCGCATGTACATCTACCACAGGAGGGATAGAAATGGTGGATTCTCCAAGTTCAAGCGAGGTGAAAAGTGAATCATGAGTGCGAGAGACTGGGTGAGTTCTCTCAAGATTAGTTGAAATTATTGAATCAGCAGAAGAAGTGGGAGAAGAAATAGACAACTCGTTTGAGAGGACGGCATCACCAATTATTTGTGAATATTTTTTTGGAGTCCAAATTATCAGTGAAGTTTCACTCGCAAAATGGCCGGAGTCAAAATCTATAGATGAGCGTTGGCAGACGATTAAATGATCTCCTTGACTCGCATCTACAAGCCATCTTTCAATTTCGGTTACTCCCAAAGGCACCCAGCCTTCACCAGAAGACCAAATGTCACATCCGCTAAAGATTCCATGCTTCGCTAATGCGCGAGGTGAATTTTCCAACCTGCCTATCCAATGAAGAGAACCACTGGGTATTTGCGGCCCATTTTGCGTGCTGAGTTCAGCGCCTACGGCGGCCAATAATTCAACAAGGCTCAGCCCCATGAAGTAATGACCATCGGGCAAAGCCCTTCAATAAGTCGGAGATTTCACTCGAGATTTGTTGCCAAGGAAAGCAAATCGCTTTTTCCAGCATCAAGGATACAGAGGGTGCTTACCGAGAAAGGTTTAGCACAAGCAGTTCCAAGGTCACGATTGACCATTAGAATGCGGTGCTTTACCACATCAGGGTGACGTGCGTGTAACTCATCGATGTAATCTTGAGGGCAATTTGCTGCCAAAATCACAAGTTTTGCTTCGCCTCGTGCACATGCATCCATTGTTTGACGCTGTCCGAAAAGTAGTGAACCACTACTTATTGCTGTCTTTAGTTGTCTTGTCATATCCATTATTATTCCTCCATTCTCTGCATTTGCTTCTCATGGTTTGAGTGTTTCAGTTCTCCCGAGGGACATAGTACAGTTCAACACTGCCTGTTCCCAAAGAGATTGGCTGACCAACAATGATGTTTTCTGCAACACCAGTTAAGCGATCACGCTCTCCTACAATTCCTGCTCTTAGCAAGTGATTAACAGTAACTTCGAAAGCAGCACGGGCAAGAATACTGTGCTTTGTTCCAGACACACCGTGGCGGCCGATTGCTCGGACAGCACCTTCGCTGGTCATTACATCAGCGACCATCAACAAGTGGCGGTCATCAACTTCCAAACGGGCTCCTTCAAGCGTCAACTTCAATTCATTTACTATTGCTTGACGAGCGGCTTCAATACCCAAGAAATCATAAATTTCCATGATATTATTTGTGTATGTACGACTTCGGTCAATTCCGTCCATGTCAGAAACTCGGGTGAGGTTGCTTCCGATGGTGGTGAGGTAGTGCTCTCCTGTTTCATCATCAAGTTGAACATTGGCTCGTTGAATACTTGGGACGCCTTTTAATCGAAGGTCCTTTACCTTGTCTTCAAGTTGAAGCAATTCTGTATATGAAGGAATTACATCTTTATCAGATTCAGTTTGTCGACCTGGAACGATTGTCAAAACCTTTGGATTGCTTTCCTTATCAGCTTCAATGTAAAGACGAAGGGCACGACCCAACTTGTCGCGGACTTCATCAGCAGTCATATTTCTTTGCTTCAGATTTCCCTTGTGTAGATTCAAAACCAAACGACGTTGTGCCACATCGGTATTCAAGTCGGCAATATTCTTTGTAAGAGTTACTTCAAGTGCTGCTGCCATTTTCTTGGCTTCAAGTTCATTCTTCTTTTCATCATCTTCGGATCTCTTTGAATCATCCAAATAGATAGTCATGGTTGGAGTCTGTGGTATCTTTCGAGCATCAACGACTTCGATAATACGAGGCAAACCTTGAGTCACGTTAACAGTCGCAACACCCGCATAGTGGAAAGTACGCATGGTCATCTGAGTACCGGGTTCTCCAATTGATTGTGCTGTAAGAATCCCTGCTGCTTCGTGCGGGTCAATACGTGCACGAGAAAAAGCAACTCGGGCTTGCTCAATGATCGATTCAGCCTGCTTCTTGGTAACCTTGACCTTGTCTCTAGCAATAACTGCCTTAGTTAGGTCCGAAAGAACTCGCTCGGTTAAAATTGGGCTACCGGTGGCTTCATCGGCCTTTTCAAGGGCTTTGAAAATGGGGTTTTCAACAAATTCATGCAAATTTCCAATCATCTTTCGCTCATAGTCATAGGCCTCCAACTCCTGTTCCACCTTAGGGCGAACAGTACGTCGCTTTCGTCGGCGAACAACAGTAAGATTTCCTCCATCAATTGAACTTGAACGGGCAGACTTTGTTGCATTAACAATAATTTGATGCACTTTTGCAGCAGTTTCGCTATCTGTTTCACAGATTTTTGCGATTTCCTGAGCAGTAAGAACTTTTACATTGTCCCACTTTCTGTCATCTGCAAGAAGATGAGCAAATTCTTCAGGTACAAGCATATCCATTAGTTTCTTCTTGGTTGCACTCTTTACTACCATCAAACTTCACCTCCATCGGTTTCTGCAGGGCTATCCTCATAACCGCCTAAGTCATCTTCATCGCGGTCATATGAATCACGTTCTTCGGAACGCTTCTTTGGACCGATTACTTTATCGATAATTACATCAAAGTTAACGGGGTTACCGTGGTTAGAACGAGTTGGGTCGATACCATCCTCTCCGTATTCGAATTGAATGATACGATCTGCGGTATTTCGTACCGACAACTTTTCATCCTTGAAAACTTTCAAATCATCCATTGCGTTAATTAGACGGCGTTGCATATAACCAGACTTACTGGTACGAACCGCAGTATCAACCAACGATTCACGACCTGAAACTGAAAGCATAAAGAATTCAGTAGGCTGCAAACCACGCTTGAAGGAACTGCTGATGAAACCTTTTTGTCGAGCACCTTTGTCTCCACGCTTGAAGTGTGTCAATACACGGTCTTGGTACCCGCGCTCTAATCTCTTTCCACGCACCTTTGCCTGACCAATAGAACCAGCCATCATGGTCAAGTTGTCCATTGAACCACGTGCGCCAGAAACAGCCATGCTAACTGCAGCGTTATCTTCGCCGCTTGCGAGCAATTCTTCCTTCGCAACATCACCAGTTTTTCCCTTTTGCTTGTCAAGGATCATCATGATGTTTTCCTCAAGAGTTTCCTTTAAAGTGCGGCCAGGACGGGCTTCATAACCTCTTCCGGTTTTTCCGTACTTTGCCATTTCCTCTCTTACGAGTACACGAGCATCTTCATTGATTTGCTCAATTTGTTCAAGAGCACCGGGGGTTAAATCCTCATCGTCAATACCTGTTGTAAAACCTAATGCAGTACATGCGGCAATAGTGATTTTTGTCATTTCGTTAAGGAATTTTGCACCTTCGTCTGGTCCATTTGTTTGAACAACAGCATCCAAAAGACTTCCATCTTCAGCGCCAATTGCTCTCTTGTCAAGAGTACCTGAAAGACTGCGACCGTTAACCACAACTTCCTCTCCACTTCGATTATTAAATCGTAGATTGATGTTTTCGGGAACAATTAGGCCTAGTAGATCGTGTCCACTTACTCCCTTTACTCCTTCCTTTAGAATCATCTTTGGCATCTCTCCTACATAGCCGATTCTTCCGATGATTTCCATAGCAGTTGATTCATCAACCCAGGTGTCGCCGCGTGATAGCAGATAAGCACCCGAAATGTGGTCGTGTATTCCACCAATTACCGCTCCTCCATATCGAGGAGTCAGGATGTGTTCCTGAACTCGCATCAAGATTTTAGCCTCTGCACGAGCTTCTTCTCCTTGAATTACGTGCAAGTTCATTTCGTCTCCATCGAAATCAGCATTGTATGGAGTACATACGGCCAAATTGAAACGGAATGTTCTTCCGGGCATAACGCGAACTTCGTGAACCATCATTGACATTCTGTGTAGAGATGGTTGGCGATTAAAGATAGCAACATCGCCATCAATTAAGTGACGTTCAACAATAAGACCTGGCTTTGGTAAACCATCTTGGTCAACAGTAGATAGACGGTCATCTGTTCGTGAAGGGTAACCATTAGTTTCAGGTGAACCACAGTGGGGGCAAGTAACTTCCAAATGCTCTGGATAGTCGTCATCTGGATTAGCCAAATCCCACTTCCAACGGTAGTGCAAGATAGCGCGTGGGTCATCCTCAGGCATAATCTGGTGGTTTTCATCTTCTCCACGGAGGTTTAGTAAAGTAGCGGCCTCATCAACGATGAAATATTCTTCTGAATCGGGTTCGCCACCAAGAGTGGTTTCAACACGGCGAGTCATTTGTTTTACTACAAGTCCAGGTAAGAAGTTTGGCGCAGGTAGAACGCTATGAAGGTCATGACGCGTGGTTGTTTCTTCCATACAATCTGGGTTGAAACAACGGAAACCGGCATTAATTAGACGGCTGCGATCATTGATTCTAACGCGACGTCCATCATTTCGAAGAACATAGTTAACTCCAGGGTGCTTCTCGGGTCCTTTGAAAATCATTTGGCGTAATTCTTCACGATTTCGGCGTGTCACTCGAATAGGTACTGTAAGTTCACGAGCAACCCATTCTGGCACACCTACTTCGTTGATGCTTAGGAATGGGTCAGGTGAGATAACAGAACGTGCACAGAAATTAACACGCTTTCCGGACAAGTTACTACGGAAACGTCCTTCCTTGCCTTTGAGACGCTGTGTGAGCGTCTTTAATGGGCGACCAGAACGGTGTCTGGCCGGTGGAATTCCACTTGTTTGGTTATCAAAGTAAGTAGTAATGTGATATTGTAGTAGTTCCCACAAATCCTCTACAATTAGTTGCGGAGCACCAGCATCACGATTTTCACGAAGACGCTGATTGATTCGAAGAACGTCAACTAATTTGTGAGTCAAATCGTCCTCAGAACGGTC
Organism: Methanobacteriota archaeon; assembly: GCA_018649825.1. Taxonomy (GTDB): domain Archaea; phylum Thermoplasmatota; class Poseidoniia; order Poseidoniales; family Poseidoniaceae; genus PSPT01. The sequence goes on along the minus strand of JABIHC010000136.1, from coordinate 3,632 downwards.
TCCACTATCTAGAGTGATAGAAGGACGAACTGTAATTGGTGGAACTGGTAAAACACGCATAACAACCCATTCAGGGCGGTTTGAGCGGTCCATGCCGAGGAAGATTAGGTCATTTGGTGGGATTCGTTCCAACCATTCACGAACATCACGAGCATTCAATTTCTTTTCAGTAATCTTGCTTGCTCCCTTAACATCCATCTTTTCCTTGAAAGTTGTTGGCTTATCCAATTGGATCTTACCTTGGCTTGCTCCGCAGTGCATACAAACCGCACGCTTTGCAGAGGAGGTTAACTTCTCAATATCCTTAATCGCCTTGGCGAATTCTTTCGAACCTACTCCGTGCTTCAAATTGACATCATTCACTCGGGCTCGGTAGTAATCTTGCTCAGATAATTCAGGGTTTGAAGGGTGAGTTCCTGCTGCTTCGTGCAAAAGAACACGGCTACAAACATTACAAGTCACCTTTAGAGCAGTCTTGATTAGATTCACGAAACCAATGTGAGTAACTGGAAGTTCAAGTTGAATGTGCCCAAAGTGGCTAGGGCATTCATCATACTTGTTTCCACAGGTATCACAACGAATTCCTGGCTCAATAACACCCATCTTTGGGTCCATTAATCCTTGGCGGAAAGCATGTCCGTCATCTTTGTAAGTATCTGCTGTCTTAACTTCAACTGCAGACATTTTACGGATTTCATTTGGGTCCATTAAGTTGAACCTAATGCTTGAAATTCGCTTTGGAATCATGGTAATTGAACTTTGCTTCATCTTGAATCCTCCAGCTCTAAGCGCATGGCCACACCTAACGATTTCATTTCGTCAAGTAATAACTTAAATGCGTAAGAAGTTTGTACTTCATGAACTTCAGCACCTGGGCCGAGTACCGGTGACACATAGGTGCGTCTTCGCCAATCATACCAAGCGATATGCCCTGATTCTGAACATACCAGCAATTTTTCTCCATCCGACTGATCGAGTAAACGGTCCTTGATGACCATTGATGCGCCGTGAGAAATCAAACAATCACGCTCCATTTCACCAAATCTCAGTCCACCCTGACGAGCACGACCTTCTGTTGGTTGACGAGTTAGGATTTGCACACGACCACGGCTTCTAGCGTGGATTTTACTGCTTACCATGTGGTGCAACTTCTGATAATAAATGACACCAACAAAAATATCTACGGGGTATGCTACTCCAGTTTCACCATTTATCATGACTTCACGACCAGTGTGGTTGAAGCCATTTCGCACTAATCCTTCACGGAGGCTGGTTTCCTTCTCACCGCGGAACGCAGTTCCATCGATGAAGCGTCCTTCAAGACTACCTACTTTGCCAGCAATCATTTCCATTACGTGAGCAACAGTCATTCTACTTGGGATAGCGTGAGGATTGATAATTAGGTCTGGGATGACTCCATCTCGAGTGAAAGGCATATCCTCTTGATTAACCAAGCGACCAATAACTCCCTTCTGTCCGTGACGACTAGAGAATTTGTCACCCACTTCAGGAACCTTGTGAGAACGAACTGTTAGGCGTACGAGGCGCCCGCTATCCAAACTCTCAGTGAGGTAAATATTGTCAACATAGCCCTTTTCGCCATGGCGAATTGCCATAGAAGATTCACGTCGTTCTTGGGCTTGTAAGAAGGCACCCGCACCGGTTTCTTCGAGGAAACGAGGAGGGCTTGTCTTTCCAACAACAACATCTCCACCTTCGAGATAAACTTCAGGAGTTGGCAATCCATCATCTTCAAGGTGCTCATAGCAGCTTAGAGGTTTTAATCCCTTGATTTCTTCCTTTCCTGTTCCGGGAATTTCAATTTCATCAACTTGACCACCAGGGAATCTACGGCGTTCAGCATTGTATGTACGCATGAAAGTTGAACGACCCATTGCACGGTCAACACTTGACTTATTCATAGCAACTGCGTCCTGCATGTTATATCCGTGGTGAGACATAATAGCGACAACGAAATTCTGACCTCCGGGACGCTCATTGAAGTTTGTAGTCTTCATAGCACGAGTTTGGGTAATGGAACGTTGTGGGTAGTGGAGTAAGTGCATACGGGTATCTGGGCGAAGGCGATAGTTTGCACTTGGCAAACCAAGGCTCTGCTTGACCATTGCTGTACCACCTGTAACACGAGGGGTAGAATTGTGTTCGGGGTAAGGAATTAGACTTGCACAGACACCGAGAATTAGTTGAGGGTCAATTTCAACGTGAGTGAACTCACTGTCAAAGTTTAGAGGTAAAGTGAATGATTCCTCTACCCATTCTCCATTTGAAAGTTGAACTCTTGCAGTAACCTTTGCTTCAGTTGCACCATCTTCACCAAGATTATCCCAACGGACATTCTCAGGAGCGATTGGTCGCTTCAACTTGGGAGACAAATCAGGTAGATTGAATGGTTTAGGTGAAACATAGAGATCCTCTTCTTCCTCTGCATCAATCCACTCTACTATACCCTTGTGTAGAAGATCACGGAAGGTCATTTCACCAGTCCTTAAACCTTCTAAATCTTCATTTGTGAGTAAGGGTGAACCATCGCGAAGAATCAATAATGGACGCAGAATACGTCCCTTATCAGTACTAATGAAAATATCATTGTTTCCAGCATCATAACGAATACTTACTTCGGGGCGGATTGCTCCACGGCGACGTGCATTCTTGAATTGGCGAACCAAACTTTTACCGCGCTTGTGAACTCCGTAAATGTCACCATTCACGTGAACACGATCTCCGTCAGTCCAGTCCTCTGGCTGGAATACATCGAATTCGTCTAGTTGTTGACGAACTTCCTCAACATTTGCTTCTTCTGAGATATCAACCATCAAGGCAGCATTCTTTACAAGACCACAGTTCTGTCCTTCGGGGGTTTCGTTAGGACATAGGCGACCCCATTGTGTTGGGTGCAAATCACGTGCTTCAAAGTGAGGCTGACTGCGAACAAGGGGGCTTGTTACGCGACGCATGTGGCTCAATGCCGAGGTATAGGTAGTTCTGTCAAGTAATTGACTGACACCACTTCGTCCACCGACCCAGTTACCTGTTGCAAGTGCATGCATAATCTTGGAAGTCAATACATCTGGGCGTAAACAGGAAGTGATTTTCAATTCACGCTTTCGGTTGTGGTGGCGCTCAAGTTGATACTTCAAGTCACGAGCAAGTTGGTTAAGTGAAACACGGAATAAATCCTCGAATAAGTCACCTGCAAGACGGACACGCTTGTTTGCATAGTGGTCTTTATCGTTTGGCCCTTTGTCTGAAATGGCCATATCCAATACTTGACGGACAATACGTCCAAGGAATACTGCCTTCTTCTTTCGGTCTTCATAATCGCCACCAAGGTGAGGTAGTAATTCGCGGTCAAGTAGTTGGGCAACTCTTGCTTCACGGTATTCTTTCTGCTGTCCAGCAGCGAATTTCTTCTCAAGCCATTGATGAGCATCTTCGGTTGATTCTACTTCGTATTCCTTGTTGTCCTTCACTTCGTTGATGTTTGCTACGATGAACTTGAAGGTTTCAGTTTCTCCAGCAATAGCTTGGAAAATCTCCTGGTCATTCTCAATACCAAGTGCACCCATCAAAAGCACAACTGGAATTGCAGTAGTTCCTGCAGTGCTGATTTT
>JABIHC010000062.1 GCA_018649825.1 Methanobacteriota archaeon | reverse complement strand
CGTGAAAGCCATATCAAAACCCCAACTCCGGGCGATATTATTTACATGCTTGGCGGTAAAGTGGGCAGTGATGGGATTCATGGCGCAACCTTTTCAAGTCTTGAATTAACTGAAGAATCTCCAAGTAGTGCAGTGCAAATTGGCGACCCAATAACTCAAAAGAAAATGGTCGATATGTTACTCGAAGCGCGTGATGCAGGATTAATCCAAGTAATTACTGATAATGGCGCCGGCGGACTTTCAAGCAGCGTAGGAGAAATGGCCGAATTGACTGGGGGGGCAATCCTCGATCTTTCCCTTGTGCCATTAAAACAAGTAGGCCTATCGTCTTGGGAAATATTAGTTTCAGAGAGTCAAGAAAGGATGACCGTCGGTATCCGTTCAGAAGATATTGAGGCATTTGAATCTCTAGCAAAACTACACGAAGTTGAGGCGACAGCAGTTGGGCAGTTCACCGATTCAGGCGATTTCCATGTAAAATACGACGAAGAAACAGTTGCACTATTACCAATCCAATTATTGTATGAAGGCTGCCCGCAATTACAATTAGAAAGCGAGTGGATAAAACCAGTAAATGAAGAACCCAACTTCCCACAATTAAATCATATTGGGATGGGCTCGCTATTGACAAAAATTATGGCAAGACCAAACATTGCTAGCAAAGAATGGTTGGTTAGGCAATATGATCATGAAGTGTTGGGTCAAAGTGTAATCAAGCCATTTTGTGGGGTAAATCATGATGCCCCCGGTGATGCCGCAGTGATTGCTCCAATACAAGGCGATACGCGCGGTGCGGTAATATCATGCGGAATAATTCCTAGATATTCAGATATTGATGCTTATGCTATGGCGGCAGCAAGTATCGATGAAGCAGTTAGAAATGCTGTGTGTGTCGGTGTAAACTTGGAAAAAATTAGCGGTTTGGATAATTTCTGTTGGCCAGACCCGATAGAATCGGCAAAAACACCAGATGGGCGTTTTAAGTTAGCCCAATTAGTTAGGGCAAATAGAGCCTTAGATGATGTATGTAGGGCATATCAACTACCATGTATTTCGGGTAAAGATTCAATGAAGAATGATGCTATTATGGATGGCAAAAAGATAAGTGTCCCACCCACACTCCTATACAGTTTACTCGGTGAACATAGTGATGTAAGGTTAGCAGTTTCAAGTGATTTCAAGCAACTTGGTGACGTTATTTATTTATTAGGTGAAACCCACCAAGAATTGGGTGCAAGTGAAATCACATACCTTCTTGGTGAATTAATTGGAGGTGGAGTTGGTAATGATGTACCCCAAATAGACTGCACTCGAAATTTAGCGATGTATAAGGCGTTAACGGCAACCATGACAGATAGATTGGTACGTAGCGCACATGATTGCTCAGATGGGGGTTTGGCGGCCGCAGTAGTTGAATGCTCATTCGGAATGGATGAAGGATGTACTGTGGAAATAGGCAACCTCGCTGGCGGAAATCACAATAATTGGGCAGCATTATTTGGTGAATCGCTTGGAAGAATCTTGGTATCGGTGGCACCTGAAAATTGTAGTGATTTTGAACAAAGAATGTCAAACCACGCAATAACCAAACTCGGAACAGTTGGAGGTTTCTCTTCGGTTTCATTTACAAACAATGGTGAATTGATTTGCCAGGCAGAACTAAGTGATTTACTCAATTCTTGGAAATCTCCACTCAACTTAGGGGGTGAGCAATAATGGTTGAAATTCCTCTCGTTGCGGTATTATATGGCTTTGGAATTAATTGTGACCATGAAACCAAATCGGTGTTTGAAATGGCTGGTGCACAGGCAGAGAGAATCCATGTAAATGAATTAGTTAATGGAAGCAAAGACCTAGTTAATTATCATATTTTGGCAGTACCTGGCGGCTTTTCTTTTGGTGATCACCTCGGTAGTGGGCGTTTAATGGGTAATCGCCTTCGCTTTATGCTTCGTGATATGATGCACAATTTTGTCAACGACGGCAAGTTGGTTATCGGAATTTGTAATGGTTTCCAAGTATTAGTAAAAATGGGATTATTGCCGGGTGATGATGAAGTTAGCATGACTCAAACTGCAAGCCTTACACTCAATAACAGTGGAATGTATGAGGACAGATGGGTCACTTTAGAATTTGATCCTTTGAGTAATTGTGTTTGGACAAAAGACTTGGAAAGGATACGTGTGCCAGTCCGTCACGGTGAAGGTAAATTTGTAACTGGAGACGAAACCCTCCTAAATATCTGGGCTAATAATAAGCAACTAGTAGTTCGCTATGTTGACCCAAGGTCTGAATACCCTTCAGCAAGTGATGAGCTTTTACCCTATCCAATTTGTCCTAATGCAAGTCTAAGAAATATTGCTGGGGTATGTGACCCGAGTGGGCGAGTATTCGGCCTCATGCCTCACCCCGAAGCTAATCATTCTCCTTGGCTAGGTGCTACTTGGACTAGAGAACAGGATATTAGCAATTCAGATGGAGGAAATGGCGAAGGGATGAAAATTTTCTTCAATGCAGTAGAATATGCCAAACAAAATCTTTGATTGTAAATTATGTCTTCTTTTTCCACAACATCAGATACTCTAAACGAGTATAGAATAGCAAAACCCCGTTTGCTTCATATTGATTGGCTAAGAGGAATTGCAGTTCTACTAATGGTGATGGTTCACGCCGCAGCGACATGGCAACCAAAAACAATCTCTACAACTAGTTTATTGGCTTATGTCGTTTCTGGCTTAGGTGGTCTTGCTGCACCATTATTTGTTGTGTTAACTGGCTGGGGCCTTTCGAGGACAAAATTATCATCTAGAAAGGTGATAGTTAGGGTAGTATTTTTCTTCATTATGCAGATTATTTTAAATCTCTCTGCTCCTCATTTATTCGATACCTTTACCCCCGGCGTGCTAACTCTTTTCGCTTTACTCACCCTTAGCGCACCGCTTTGGAAGAGGTTGTCAAACACCTCTGTAATACTAATAATGCTAATACTGCTTTTTATTCCTTCAATAATTGTAAATCCTGGCAGTTGGGGCGATAGGGTTGAGGTGGAGGGGATTGAAGTTTTCATTCTTCATTTATTTTGGACCGGCACCTACCCTTTCGTTCCATGGTTAATTTTCGCTCTTTTAGGCCATCTTATTGCCCGAAAAGTTGATGCGCCATTTTTTGCTTTAATGAGTGCAGGATTTTTGTTAATGATTGGCTCCATTAGAATTTCTCTTTCTCAGCAAATTGCATTTGCATCACCAAGCGGGGTGGGCGTTCTTACCTTTTTTCCAGCAAATACTCCCTTCCTAATTGGTGCAATGCTTGGGGTGGGGCTAATATGGATGTGCGTTGAGAATTATTGCGGTAATTGGCAACCAATGAGTGATTTGGGCCAACGATCATTAACAGTGTATATTCTTCATTTTATTCCTTTCTTTTTTCTCCATCAATTGGATGAGAGCGGCGGTTGGAGTGCACTAACTTGTGGTTTGGTGGTATTTGGATATACACTATTATGGTTGCCCGCAATGCATTATTGCGCAAAGCACATGGCGAATCTCTCTTTTGAAAAAATATTACAACATTATTCAGCAAAAAGGTAATTATTCTTCATCAATTTGTGTTTTGGGCATTTCCTCAACACCCTTTATTTCCGCTTCTTCACTCAATAACTCATTGGTCTCAATATCATTTGCAATATCGTCCACCACTGGGCCAATTTCTGCAATTTCTTTAATGTCCAATTGTCCATCAGAAGAAGAATATTTGCTTGGCAAAACCCCCTCGTCTCGTAATATTTCTCGTTTTCGTGTTGCAATATTACTTAGGATAATTCCCTTTTCAATTTTTATTTTTTGATTATGTAGCATTTGGTCAATCTCAACTTCACATTCATCAACTTCCTCAAGGGTTTCGGCGGATTCGAGTTTTGATTCCATCATATTATAACGAATTTTCTTTCTCCTTGCAAAGATAATGGTCGGGGGCAGTAATAGTAATGGAACTATTAACTCACTACTTACAATAGTGATTAACATACTGAGTGAAAATTCAAACCCATCTTCAGAATAGCCATAACTAAAGCCGTCATTCGGCGAATAGTAGAAGCCCATCCCACTACCATATAGGTTGAAAGGGTCCTCGGAAGCATCAAAGGGGTCGCTTCCCCTTTCCTCTTCTATTTCATCAGGAAATCCATCATTATCATCATCTAAATCAATCATATCGGGTATTCCATCATTATCATTGTCGTCTGGTACATTTTCACCATCCCACGGGTCAAAAGCAATTTGTATCTCTAAACTATTGGAAATATTATCTCCATCAATATCCTCATCAAATAAATCAGGCAAACCATCTTGGTCAAAGTCCGGACACCCTCGCATATATTCTGTGCTCAATCCAGGAACACCGGGGCAATCATCCGAATTATTTTCACCCAATTGGTCGGCAAAACCATCACCATCAACATCACTCCAAGTAAGTGCAGAATTTGGATAAACATCAACAATGTCGGCCCAGCCATCTGCATCTGTATCTATGCAGCCGAGGACATCTCCCTGTGAACTTGAACCACTCTCATTTAAACAATCATCTGCATTATAACCAACCGGACTATCTCCATAACCGTCGTTATCAACATCTGCATATTGGGTTGGATCTGTATCAAAAGCATCAACAATATCACTCCAACCATCTCTATCTGAATCTGGGCAGCCTAGAAGTCCCAAGTACGAGGTTCCAAATTGGTGGGCACAAGAATCGCCATTTACTCCATCGGGATTGTCGCCATACCCGTCATTATCTTCATCAACCCATTGTGATGGCTCATCGGTGAAATCATCCCAGCGATCACCAATTCCATCTCCATCCGAATCTATACAACCAAAACCAGTAGCAGCATCGCTTGAATTACCATGTTCTGCAACACAGGCATCGGGCTGATTTGCACCCACGCTTTGATTATCTCCATACCCATCTAAGTCAAAATCCGCCCACTGGGATGGGTCATTTATGAATAAATCAGGACTATTACCTTCAATGTTATCTCCATAATTATCTCCATCAATATCTGAATGTTGAGTAGTATCGGATGGAAAATCATCATTAATATCTGGCACCCCATCGCCATCCCAGTCCGAATTTGAAGGGGCGGGAACATCTGGATATGGGTCGTTGCTATCGGAAATCCCATCTTGATCGCTATCGGGACAACCCAATCTATCAACCCACGAATTGCCGAATTCAAATGGACAAGGATCGGACAAATCCTCATACTTGTCGCCATCAGTATCCGGACAACCAAATTTGCTTTCATTTGCTCCATTTTGCATTACTGAAAGAACCGAACTACCAACAACAACAATACAAGCATCGGGATATAATCCACTTTGATTGTCACCATAACCGTCGCCATCTTCATCAAGCCATTGGGTTGGCTCCAACGGCAAATCATCATTTTGGTCTGCCCACCCATCTCCATCGGTATCGGGGCAACCCAAATCATCACCTTCAGTAATATTCCCCCAAATGAATTTACATTGGTCTGCACTATCTCCATGTCCATCACCATCAACATCAGAAAACTCGCCAGCATCATTATCATCAAAGTCAGAAATACCACTTACTCCATCGCCATCTGCATCAATACAACCATACACATCAATAGTTGAATTACCCCAAACAGAGGGGCAACTATCTGCTAAGTTTCCAGAACTATTGTCTCCATATCCATCATTATCCATATCGGTGTGCTGAGTGCCATCTCCTATGTGTGAATCCCCTTCATCGGACCACCCGTCGCCGTCAGAGTCAATACACCCATTCTTATCCATTATTGATAATCCATAATTGAGTGGGCAAGCATCATAAGGCCCTATTGCCCCATCTTGAGACAACCCCCAATCTTCAAAACCATCATTATCATAATCCAGTGGAGAGGGATCGGCGTTGAAAGCAAATTGAAAAAATTCTCCTGGCCATGCAATACCTCTTGACCCATTCCAAGAAACATTCCCCCAATTATCCCCTAAACCATCTCCATCAGTATCTTGCCACTGGGATGCCTTATTCCAAAAATCGTCATTTAAATTTGATTGCCCATCTCCGTCTTCATCCTGACACCCCCATCTATCTCTCCACGAATCTCCCCAATAGCCAGTGCAGTCATCATTTAATCTACCAATGGCATTATCACCAAAACCATCGCCATCGCCATCAAAATATTGAGTTGGGTCATTATCAAACACATCTTCCCAATCTTGAATACCATCTCTATCAATATCTTGTTTTGATAAATAAATAGTTGTATTAATATTAATCTGCCCAACAATCAGATCAATTATTCCATCAGCGTTTACATCCGATGGGGTTATTGTTATTGGGTCAATATTCCCCACACTTTGCCAATAGGATGTGGATGAAATAACTCCTTCGTGATTGTTGTACGCATATATGCTATCGCTACCAATTATTTCAACAATATCTAAATCACCATCACCATCAAAATCTATCCAATCAATATCTTGACTAAATCCCGATTCATTCAGAATCATTGCTAATGCAAAATTTGAATTATTATTTTCATAAACTCTACTTTTTTGGTTAGAAGAATCATACTTACCCGCCACAACAATATCTAAATCTCCATCGCCATCCATATCACCAAGGTCAAAATACTTAGGGAAAGCAAGTGTAATTGTTGCGGGGTTAGTCGTAGATATTATTCCGTTTGAATTATAATAAATATCAATACTATCATGAGATACATTTGCAATAACAACATCAAGATAACCATTATTATCCATATCTGCAACCTTTACATCATAGGTTTGAACCGGGCCAATTGTTAAATCAGCAGAATTATTCAAATTTCCACCTGTATTAAAAAATACATTCACTGCAGTACCGGAATTACCGCCAATTAGAACATCAAGGTAGCCATTATTATCTATATCTCCAATAGCAAGTGTAGTTACTGAAATAGAAATTGTTGCAAAACTAGTGCGCGAGGTATTTGAAAACTGACCACCTTGGTTTTGATAAACATAACTAACTCCAGATTTTGAAGCAACTAAATCAACATCTCCATCATTATCCATATCTTCTAATGCAAGGGCCTTGGTGTGGACGTTAGAAACCCAATCCGGTGAATTATTATAGCCATCTCCATTATTATTGTAATATAATTCAATATTCCCTGAATTTGAAACCAAATCTAAATACCCATCATTATTGACATCACCTACGGCAAAATATGAAGCAGTTGAGGCACTATTGCTGGACCAATCGCTCGACGTGGAAACCACTCCCCCTTTGCTAAAGTGTATTATTATAGATTCTCCCCCAATAGATAGGTCAAGCCCCCCATCACCATCAATGTCGGCAAGTGATGAAGAATAGGCTGCCTCTTGATAAGACGATTTCCACGATAGTGAGGCGGCAAGCGTTGAACCTGAATTTTTGAATATTTGAGCCTCAGATTCGTGATTGATTACAAATAAATCCAAATCTCCATCAAAATCTAAATCACCTAAACTGATATCTGTAGTCATTTCAGAATCAGGACTTGCCCAGGTAGGGTTTGTATTCAACCCAAAAAACACTGAATTGAAGAAAATCACGTTATATGTATTTGAGCCAACAACCAAATCCAAAAAATTATTTCCGTCAATATCGCCCCATTTTACTTGTGCTCTAAGATAATCTGAATTTGACTCCCAATAAGCCGAAGTGCTAAAGCCATTATTATTTTCATAAACTCTTACTTTTGCATTATTGTACCCTACTGCGAGATCTAAATCTCCATCGTTATCTTTATCTCCTAATTCAATACTAATAGGACTACTATAGTTATTTGTCCACAACGGTGAAGAAGCAAAAGAAAAACCAGTATTATCTATTATTCGTATTTCATCATTTGATGCCAGGGCGAGGTCCAAATCTCCATCACCATCCAAGTCACCAACCTCAATACCATTGTATGCGGCAAAGGAATATGTCCAATTTGCATTTACTCCTGCAAATTGAGTGTTTGGGGTTGTTGATAATACTCTATCGGTAGTGAGAAAAACATCAATTTTTGACGAAAATTTACCTTGGTGATTTAGGTATAATTCTGTTTCTCCTAATCCAGTAGTAACAACATCCAAAAATCCATCATTATTTATATCTCCCAAAGCAATATTCTTTTGATACCCACTGTTTATTGTCCTCGATACCCGGACTAAATCTAAATCGCCATCATTATCAATATCACCCCATTTTATCATGCTCTCAGTTAAACCACTTTCCTGTGATTCCCAATCCTCATCTGCTGAATAAGGCAAACCAATATTTTCATCAAGACAGAAAAGATCACCAATTGTACATTTGTAATTTGAACTAATATGAGTTTGAATAGGGATTGCAGGATCAAGGGGGTGACTATCATTTACATCAGAATACCCATCGCCATCCATATCTGTCGAAGTAATATTGTAATCTCCCTCCATCCCCCACCAATAATTTTCTACATAGTGGAATCCACCATTTTCATAATCAAATAATGTTGTAGAGTGGGATGTGTTTTGTTTAACGACATTGCTATTTTTGAGTTCGTTATTGGAGACCCCACTGTCATCATCTTCCACCATATCGATAATTAATGAAAAAATGGCTGAAGCAACCAAAATCATCACTAATGCAGAAGCAAACATTTTTTTGCGCAAAACAATGTTTCTACTTGATTGGAGATGGGCCACCATGTCACCACCCAATATCTATCACATTTTAACTTCTAACCCTTTCAAAATAATAATCAAAAAGCAATACAAACTTTACAAACACCTTCTCTGTCGCCAATCTAATGGTGACGGAAAAATTGTACATGCCTTCAATTGATTCTTGTTATGAAACCAAATTCAATGCAGAAGTTATTGCAATAAATGGGAGGGAAATTGTCCTGGATAGGTCATTGTTTTACCCAATTGGTGGTGGGCAAAATTGGGATACGGGGAAAATTATCGCTGAAACCGGCACCTATGTGGTTGAAGAAACAAGGGGGCGCAACGAAGTGGCTCATATTATTGATGAGGATCATGGGTTATGTGTAGGGGATGAAATTGTTGGAGAAATTGATTGGCAACGTCGTTATTCTCACATGAAAATGCATACTGCACAACATGTGGTGAGTGGGATAGTGTACGAATTATTCAATGGCGTTAGAACTGTTGGAAATCAAATACACGAAGATAGAAGTAGAATTGATTTCAATCCAATAAAGTTTGATAATGACATGATGGAATTGACTTTTTCCAAAGCCCAAGAAATGATTGATTCGGATTTGCTCGTCACCTGCCAAACAATGCAAAGAGAGCAAATAAACGAAATAATGCCACCAGAAAGGACAAATATGGATTTGTTACCAAAGTCAGTAAAGGAACTACGCGTGATAATTATTGGCGATAAAATGGATTTATGCCCGTGTGCTGGAACTCATGTTAGGCAGTTAAGTGAAATTGGTGAGATAGAATTTCTCGGTAAAAAATCAAAGGGAAAAGGAACTCAAAGAGTAAGTTATACTTTGAACTAATT
>JABIHC010000134.1 GCA_018649825.1 Methanobacteriota archaeon | reverse complement strand
GTTGGATATATGGAAACAATTGCTGCATACCTAACTCCTAACATCTTCCAAGTTGCTCCGATAAGCAATAATGCAGTTGATAGAGTAATGATTGAAATCGTTGAAGAGGAATGAGCGGAAAAATAATCTGGTGATAAGGTTCCTGGGTTTGCGGGGTCGCTTGCCATGGAATCTATTGGGCGAGTACTCCCCCACGGAAGATCCCCTGTTGATTCATCTGAAGCAAGCCTTACATGGGTGTCAAGCCCTAAATCGCTAGTAAAAAGAACAATAATGTTGAGGAAAATTCCCAAAATTAGTAGCCTTTTCCAGAAGAGGTCATCCTCAACATCAAACCACTCCATCAAACGGCCTCTATGCCTTTCCTTATTTCAACCTGAATAATAAAATAGTCAGAAATACATGCATTAGAAATCAAAAAGACTAGATTGGCCGGTATTTCTAACATTGCCTGCCTTGTCAAGGCGCTTAAAATTCCGTTCAATCCTCGCATTGCTCATATCTCTATTTTCAAGCCATGCGCGAAGATTGTCCATGTTAATCGGCTTCAGTTGCAAATCAAAATCATCATTTGTCGGGTGATTTAGGAAAATCTGTCTTATTTCATCCAAACGCTCAGGGATTTCTTTGTCCTTCGCCGCACATATCGCTTCAATGGTCATGTGTTCTTTGATTAATTTTAGACCAGTTTTTGGACCTATCCCCCTAATACCGGGGTGGAAATCAGTTCCAATCATTATTGCTAAGTCAACCAATTGTTCCTTGCTAATTTCATGTTCAGCCAATAAGTCAGCAAGAACAATTTTTTCGGCGCGAATTACTTTACCCATGCGCTTGCTACCTGCACTCATTAGGTTGCGTATCATTATTGGAGATCCGTATAGCAAAGCATCCCAATCTTGAGTCGCAATTCCATCTAATTCGCCCCTATTGGTCATTACCGCACCTTGTGCTTCACCCTCGGCAGCAGCTCTAATTGCAGGCACGCCGAGCAACTCTAACATTTCCATAGATTCTTCAACCATTTGTGAAGTAAAACCAACACTTCGCTGGCCCCACTTTTGCGCCTCAACATAATCTCCAACCTCCAATGCTTCTTTCCATTTGAGTTGGGCTGCCTCCTTTTTTGCTCGACGTTCGGCTACCACATCTGCCTTTAATTCAGGGTGCTTGCCATCAAAAATCCAAACAGGTGTAATTCCTTTTTCAAGAAACGTAGTAGTCCTTTCCAAAAATCCCATTAGGTGAGCAACAACTCTCCCCTTTGAATCCCTTAAGGGGCCGCCATCTCCTGTATCGCCACGTTGTCTAATGGTAGTTAAGAACTGAAAGGCAACAAGAAAGGCATCAATGCCAATTTTTTGGCCCGCTAAATCAGTTAACTCAATGTGTTCTGGCGTCGCCAAATCACGTAAATTACAACCCATTTAATACAACTCACAAGTCATCAAAATCAAAATCATCATCAAGGTCTTCTTCATCTTCATCAAAGACCTCATCTTCTTCATCTTCTTCAAATTCGTCGTCGTCCCAATCTTCATCATCCGCATAGGCTTCTAACATTAAATCTTGACGAACCTGCCAATATCTCCAACCACCATAGGCAAAACAAAGTAGGGCCAATGGCATTCCAGTCATCATTGGGATTTGGCCCCAACTAGGTTCAATATTTGTTACAGTAATTGCGCTTGCCGGGATGATGAATCTTGGGGTTCCATCCCCTAATATCGTTAACATGACGCCATCGGCCAATTGCTCATCATCTGTCAACGCAGCCCATGAAGGGACTACTTCTGCGCATGATGCACATTGTTTTACAAAGGTAATATTGATAATCAAACCCTGACCTTCAGTTAAATCAAAGTCCTTTGAAACTGCAATTAATGAAAGATATACTTGTAATCTTTCAACTCCTTTTTGAGTCGCTTCAACGCTAGAAATATCTTCTCCATAGTTTTCAAAACCAAGCCCAATTACTTCTGCCGAACGCGGAGTTGATTGGCCATCAATGCCGATAAAAGCATCAGTAGTAATGGTGTGAAATTGATCATATTCAACAAATAATTTCATTTCAGAACCTGCGGTTAGCCCAGAAAGGAATTCTCCGGTAATTGCATCGAGTTTTACAACATCGCTGGGCGCTGAAAATTCAGCGGCACCGGGAGAACCAATGTCAATTTCACCCGGTTGGTCCATTATTCCAAGAATAGGAGAAATACCTAATGAAATTAATAATGATACACTCAACAATGCAATACCAACTGGTTTCAGTGGGATTGTGGGGATGAACATTCCCATTGGAATGATAGCAACTAGGGAAATAATTCCCCAAACAATAGGCGATGTCAAAGTAGTTTGTGCAACTGACTTTTGGGTAAATTGGTTAATTTTATTGGCATATGGGCTCACATAATCTAGAGTGCCGTTTGGGTCTGTTGGAATAATTACTTCTTCGGGTTCAAGCACTTCAACAAACATTTCTGAATTATCCCTACCTAAATCCAAAGTATATCCGTCTCCAGTACCGGGTGGCTTAGCAAATTCAAGTCGAAGTGATATCACTTCGCCGGGTTCGAGTTTATCCAAACTTGAGAAAAATTCAAATTCGTATTTTTCGGTTTCTTCATTAGGGGTTGCAATTGTTTCAGAATCGTATTCAATATTTCCAACTAACAATGTTGCACGAAGGTTTTTGTTGGTGCATGATGCATCGTTGAGGCAAAAAATGCTCAAAGTAATGTTTGCATAAATTGGCAAATCAGGATTGATTAACTGCATTTCTGTATGGGGTGCACTTCCACCGAAGGTAAATGCCCGGTTTCCTCCTCCATTATTTTGACCAATGCCATTTTGTTCGGTAAATGAACTATCCGATTCGGCATCCGATTGGCCTGCATGATTCCAAGTATCCCAGGTGTCCGGCGTACCACTACCGTCACCATCATCACCATACAAGTAGAGTGTCTTATGCTCATAATCTAAAGGGATGCCCCTTGGCTCCTGTTCTGCTAAGGATCCATCTGCGGCAGCAGTCACTGCCCCCGCGACCATTAATAGTACAATAAGGCCCGAAAAAACGAGTTTTCTTGCTGGCAAATGTAAGGTTGACATAGTCCTCATTAAACTCCCGACCGAGTGGTCTGTATTGAGCCTTATTCTATATTGCGGCCCTTTAGAACCACCAAAAATCATAGCAATAATCCCGCGAAATAACCATGACTCATTGCCTTCTCGCGGAGTTTGGGGGAAGAGAATATGCACTCGGTAATCATCGGTAGCGGCTGGAACATTCCTTTGTTTTACACAGAAGTTTCCACATTATTAAAACAAAATGTGGATGATTTTCAAGGAGTGAACACGCGTTTTTTGCAATTGCAAACCCCTGTCGAACTACTCAAGTCACTCTCCTCCGCAGCGACAGTAGATGATATCTATTCGCCGGGTACATTCAATTATTTTTCTGGAGAAAATCCTGTTGATGAAATTAGAGTAAACTTTGAGAATTGGCTCACTGAAGCCCACATAGAAAATCTCGGTCAAAGTATAGCGGTTAGGGCAATACGTATTGGAGGAAAGAAGAAAGGATGGTCTTCTGCATACTTGGCAGGAGTGCTTGGAGGTGTGTTGTCAAAGAAATCGTGGATAATAGATTTGGATAACCCAGAAGTTGAAATCGGCTTAGCAATCAACACAAATAATAGTCAAATAGCATGGGGAGTCAAACAATTATCTCAAGCCCCAAGGCAGGGCTGGTCAAAAAGAACTCCTACTCAAAGGCCATTTTTTAAACCGGTAAGCATGGACCCAAGGCATGCAATTCTCATGGCAAATTTGGTAAAGGGTGAAGGGGAAATCATTGACCCAATGACCGGAACAGGGGGTTTTCTTGTCGAGGCCTCTTTCTCTGGCATTTCGGCAGTCGGTATCGATGTGGCTGAGGAAATGGTGGCGGGGGCAAAATTGAACATTCAGTGGGCCAAAGAGAACGGTGCTACTGGAAAGGTTGAGGTGATTCAGGGGGATTCGACAAAACTTTCTTCCTTCCTTCCGCAAAAGAATTTCACAGGAGTGGTGTTTGACCCACCATATGGCCGTAATTCCCAAGGAACAGAATCCTTATCGGTTCTTTTTGCTAAAATACTATCTGCTTCAAGAGAGGTAGTGGATGTTGACTCTAAACTCGCTTGTCTATTGCCTTGTACCCCTTCAGATCCTAACCAAGTCCATGGGAGAACTTGGGATGAAGTTGAAGTTGATTTCATTTCATCAGGCTGGGAGGTTTTGGGCAAATGGGTACTCCCAGTGCATGCAAGTCTTGGACGATTATTGGTATTGTCCAAGACTAAAGATTTAGAATAACCTAGGTGCCTTTACGCATTCTTGCTTCCGCTTGAACATTGGAATCCAGCGCCAATAATGCTTGGCGATTATTTTCATTTGCCATTGGGAACTCTTTGACATAGGGGCAATAGTCATCCTTCCAAACATTATCTTCCATGTCTAGAATAAATGGGTATAATCTACACCCTTGAGGTCTGTTTGCATGAATAATACAAGTTCCTTCTGCATCTAATTCTTTACTGTTTGTTTGTAAAAAAACACAAGATTTATTTTTCTCATCATTTGATAATTCAAGAATCTCAGCAGTTTGTGAAAGATTCTTGGTGAAATCCTCAACATCCTTGTGGGTTATTTGCGAAATTATTTCAGATTCTCTAATGGTGATTGGCATATTGGTTTGCCGGCAACATTTACTACAATTATGACGCAGGCATGGAGAATCTAACACCTTCATCAATTGCGCCGACCTCTTCCGTTGGTTTCAAAGGTAGGGAGCATCTCGCATGGTTGGGGAGATTAGGGTAGCTTGGATATCCTGACGGGCTTCGAACCCGTCGACGCGGGTTCGAATCCTGCATCTCCCACTGAATCCTTGTCCAGGTTGATTAATGAAAGAATTGCAACATTATTCTCTATTTCCTTTCATGCGGAAGCACTTGTGCTCCGCGCACTACTAACTGGTCAGCAAACCATTTAAAAGAAGAAGGGGCTTGCAATTGTGGCTCTCCATCGGATTGAGTAATGTACGGTAAAGCACCTGGTTCATCCATTGGTTCCCCCGAATTAGATAAAGGCCTAATCTCCAACTCGGAAATAAATTGCTGAGTAATGCCCATTTTACCAATATGCTTTCCCTTTTTTAACGGCCCCATCAAGTTCAGCATCTGAAACTTTGATAATTTATTCGCTTTAATGAAACAAGCAGGAGTTCGTTCAATATGCATCCCTGGGCAGACTTTGAAGCCACCACCATAGGTTTCTACAGTTGTAAGTGCATAGATGTCGCAAGGGCCAGTAACTGGTTTGCCCCCATCAATTTTCACCCACATGTCCTGCTTTTTCGCCCCTAATATCGCTCTTAATCCGAGATAGGTATATTTCATTGGGCCGCGTATCCATTTGCCTTGGTACAGTTTCCGCCGACTTACTTGGGCAGTAACCCCTCCATCGGATTCCAAAAATACCCAGCGAACAACTCTGCGAGAATCCTCTGCCTCTCCATCCCAAATCTGCGGGCTGGGTGACGGGTAGCCATCTCTAGCAGGCATTGGAAATGCTTCAAGCCGGATTGCAGGAGAGGATCTATCTTTTCCATTTATCAGTATGTCAATGGAGGTGGCAATATTTTTCATTGGATAGCCATGCCCGCGGGCATAGTCATTACCGGTCCCATGGGGAATTATCCCCATCTTGAGATTTCCACCGCGCAGGCCACTTGCAACTTCATGAACAGTGCCGTCTCCGCCAACTGCCACTATAAGAGGGCGCTCATTTTCAGCAGTATTGGCATATTTCTCTCGCAGTTCAAAGGCAATTTTTGCAGCATGATTAACATATTCTGTTAATGAATAATCTAATTCTATTCCGGCTGCTCGCATTTGCTCAGCAATTTTTGGCCACCGTTTGCCAACAACTCCATCGCGGCCAGCAGGATTTACAATTGCATATACGCCGGTCATGAACTGCAATAGAGGAGCGGGCTATTCAAGACATCGGCCTATCTCGGAGTAGTTGGTGCAGGCATGGTTGGTGAGTTTTCACAGACTGAAGTTGGCTTCATGAAGCGCGCCCTTGAACTGGCTGAAAGAGGCAGAGGGCAGGTAAAGCCAAATCCATTGGTTGGATGTGTGTTGGTTAAAGATGGCGCGATTATTGCTGAAGGTTGGCATGACCATTTAGGTGGCCTACACGCTGAACAAATGGCTATTGCAGACGCTGAAAAAAACGGCCACTCCCTCAATGGTGCAATAGCGTATGTCACACTTGAACCATGTAACCATTATGGGAG
>JABIHC010000082.1 GCA_018649825.1 Methanobacteriota archaeon | reverse complement strand
CATCCTTCTCAACTAGCACCCCTTCCCCTCTAGGCTCAAAGGGTGATAAATGGGTAAAACTGGCCATTAGAAAAATTCATTTCTCGCCAATTAGTCAATAAACGCAATACTGCGAGGCTACTTGGGATGATTTTAGCGAATCGAAGGTTTTCACAGAATGGCCAAAAAGTATCAAAGGGCGCATAACTATCATTATGCGCCCGAACGGGGGCTCTTTTTTTGTCTAATTAGAGAATGGCAGTTGCTCGGCCTCAATTGTAAACATGCCAATGAGCGGAGGACCTGCAAATTCAACATCAATTCCTCCATCTTTGCTATCAAGTTCAGAAATAACCCGATCGTTGGCATTTTTCCATGCAACCTCATCAACATATATTGCTTGGACCAAAAACATCCCTTTCTGCCCCGATGCTGGTGCAACCCAGGCACCCATACAACCTTCACAGCGATTTTTGAAAGCTTGGCGAGATTCTAATAATCGCAATAGCCGTACATCCCTACCTTTTCTTGCCGAACATACAATCGTTTCCATTAACATAGTATCACCTGAAATAACATTAAAAGTCTAACACGCGCCCTTGTGGTGTTTTTTCATAAATTGTGAGTATTTTTATATCCAGATTTAGATTTATGGCATTCATCATGCATGGGTTTAGTGAAGGAAGAAAACGAAGTGTTTGCAAACAGACTGGGAGAGAGGGGGATAGTTTCGCACTTTGATCATCGTACATTTTTCCACTTCCCTGAGCCTTTATTGAAATATCGTCATTTGCCTATATTTATTACATTTACTGTTTTTTCAAACCATGCCCATTTAGCGTGTCACTCCACCAATAGAATTGTGCTTGTGCAATTCGCCTGCAATCATGGTTGCAGCAAAGGGCGAATCACCAGGACTCAAACACCAATACTGCCACTGCCTACTTGAAAGAATATTTAGATCTGCGATGCCACCCTCAACTATCATCCCATGGGGTTTTGCAGAAGAATTGGCAATTGTATGCCCCGAATTACGGGTACAAGCAACAAGAGCTGCTAATGGATCTAGACCCCCCCTATTTACTGCCAAGGAGCCGATAAATGGCAAGGATAAAGTCATGCAGTTTGGGTTATAATCAGTAGCAATACTAAACATCCAGCCTTCATTTTGACAATGTAATAATGGAGGTGATTCTTCACCCATGACATAAGGAGTCCCTGGTAAAAAACCTTGCATTACTCCAGCATCATGGGCTTTTTGCCTAGCATCGTCTGATGAATGATGAGCGTGGTCAGCAGTAGTAACTTCAATTTCTGCTGCCAACTCCAATCCACCACCATCCTTGAACTCATCTACATGTATGCGAAGGTCAAGTCCCCCCTTTTTTGAAGCAGTAAGTATCTCAGCGGTCTCCTCAATTGTAAACCAACCTGGCTCACAGAAAACATCTGCTGAACGGGCAATATTTTGTTCCAATACTTGTGGTAGTTGTTCGCTTAAGATTGATTCTACATATGACTGTCTAGAGAGATTGGCATCCATAGCACTTGGTGGCGTGTCATGGGCGCCTAGCCAAGTGAGGTCAAGTGCTGGCAAACCTGAAATCTTCTGCAATTCATTTGCAGCATCCAGTAATAGTAACTCGGATTCAGTTGTTAACCCATAGCCACTTTTTGCCTCTAGAATTGTTGTGCCATTTCGCAAAGCAGTTTGTAATCGGTCGATACCAAGGTTTAGCAAATCTTGCTTTGATGACTGACGGGTTTCGGCGACAGTATACCCTATGCCTCCACCCAATTGAGCGATTTCAGCATACGATTTACCCTGTGCGCGCCATTGAGATTCCTGTGACCTATCACCAGCCCAAAGGAGATGGGAATGTGAATCAATGAGCCCGGGAATAATTGCACTGCCGCCTAAATTAAGGATGCGGGTACCGTCCTGTTGAGTATATTCAGATAATTTCGGCCTATTTCTTGAAGAAGTGGGGGAATGTATGCTTCCCTTATTTACCCAGGGAGCATATTCCTCAAGCAATTCTTGCTCATTTGATATTTGACAGATAATGCCATTTTCAATCAAAATACCCATGCCTTTTGGACTTACTAATTCTTCCACATTTGACATTTCAGCGCCGCAGACTGGACCCTTGCCTTTGGCGAGGTGAGCGATGGGACCGCATCCCACCAATAGAGTGCGCATGATGCAAGCAGGGGTGGGAGTGTTCATATGTTATGCCCTCGTCAGTTGATATGAAACCAATGTCTTACACGCTCGGAATAGAGTCTACTGCGCACACCTTTTCCATTGGATTGTGTGACGACGAGGGTAACCCTTTACCTTCTACTTCGGCATTTGTTCGCCCAGTAAAGGGGGGGATTCATCCACGGGAAGCTGCCGATCATCATGCTGAAAATTGTCAATCATTAATCGAACAATTATTTGCAAAACATTCATTGAAAAGTGAAGATATTTCAGCAATTGCATTCTCGCAGGGTCCAGGTTTAGGCCCTTGTTTACGTATTGGAGCATCTGTTGCAAGGACAATATCAACTGCTTGGGAGGTGCCATTGATTGGCGTTAATCACTGTGTTGCACACATCGAAATAGGCAGACAAGAATGTGATTGTAGTGACCCAGTACTCTTGTATGTATCTGGTGGAAATACCCAAATCATTGCCCGTCTTGAGGGGAAGTACAGAGTGCTCGGAGAAACTTTGGACATTGGAATTGGAAATATGTTGGATAAATTTGCCCGTGAACAGGGCATACCTTTTCCAGGAGGACCAGTGATAGAAAAAAATGCGCTACGATGGATTACTGCGAACCCAAACTCCAGCCTTGACGATTTTTCCTTACCATATGCAGTTCAGGGAATGGATCTTGCATTCTCGGGAGTTCTTACTGCGGCATTGATGATGGTTGCAAAGGGAGCGCCCTTAGATGCTGTTTGCTGGAGTTTACAGGAACACGTTTTTGCTGCATGCGTTGAAGTTGCTGAAAGAGCACTTGCTCACACAGGTAAGAGCGAATTGCTTTTGGGTGGCGGTGTTGCATGTAATCAAAAATTGCGAAATATGTCTTCCATGATGGCTGAACAACGTGATGGCGAGTGTTTTGTTCCTGAAAAAAAATATTGTATTGACAATGGAAGTATGATTGCAGTTCTCGGGCGACTTCGCCTCATAAGCGGCAATGAAATGAACATTGAGGATAGTAAAATCAATCAATATATGCGTACTGACAGTGCTGAAATTACTTGGAGTTAATCGTTTTCTTGCACAAGTGGTTATAAGAGGCCGTTTTCACGACAAAAATACGGGAGACTGTATAGTGAGAGGAAGAGGGAGAAGACGTCGTGGCGGCGAAGACCCGTCAAACATCTTCACAGGTGGCTCAAAGACATCCAAGTCCAAAGCCACTCGTCCACCTGCCCCCAAACCTACTCCAAAGCAAGCAAAGCCGGCTTCACAAAGAAAACCGACTGCAGCGGAAATGAAAAAGCGCTTTGAACAGACACAAGCAAGTGCTGCACCTGCGGTACCTGCTGCTTATCTTACCAAGCAAATCAAGCCCCAAGCAGCACCTTCTGTTTTCAAAAAAGACAAGGAAGAAACACTAGAGCAGAAAAGTGCCGCACTAGTGGAAAAGCGAGAGGCACTTGATAAGCCAAGTGAAATAGATGTTCCAGAAATACCAATTGAGGAAATAAAAGAGGTCGCTGAAGTACCATTAGTTGAAGCGGAAAATCTCCCTGAAACTCCAGAGGCACCCCTCTCCAGTGATGAGAAGTCTATTGAAGAGGTTGTTGAGACACCCCAAAGTGAAGATAACGCCGAAACTGAATTACCAGAAGAGGTTAATGCCATTGAGGTTCAATTAGAGGTTATGGAAAGTGAGGCGACTGTTTCCCTTGAGCAAGTAGTAATTGCACCAGAAGGAGAAACCATTATTGCTAATCCACACTTAGAAGGTGCGGCTAAGAAATCCATTGAGGCTGTTGCCAAAAAAGTTGGTTCATTCAAACCAAAACGCCGACGCCGCCCTGATCAGAAAGGCGGCGGCAGGCAACCGAAATCCAAAAAGCTCAGCCGACGAAAGTATTTGGAATACAAATATGAAGTCAAAGATATTCTTGATAATGAAGCAGTTGAGGAAGAACATCGCTCCAATATCATTGGTCAAATATGGGCAAAGGGCGAGCGCATTGGTATTGATGCTGCTATTGAATTCATTGAGGAAAAAGAGGCAGAACTTATTCTGCCTGCAAATATTGCTGCAAAGCTGAAAACTCTTGTATATTCATATACTACAAGAAGGTGAAAAATATGTCAGACGAAGTTGTTGAAAAAGATATTATTGCGAGCGTACATTATACCGGAACTCTACAAGACGATAGCGTCTTTGACACTAGTGATGGTGGCGAGCCGTTGACTTTCTTAGTTGGGCATATGCAAA
Organism: Methanobacteriota archaeon; assembly: GCA_018649825.1. Lineage (GTDB taxonomy): Archaea > Thermoplasmatota > Poseidoniia > Poseidoniales > Poseidoniaceae > PSPT01. The sequence continues at coordinate 35,983 of JABIHC010000082.1, read as the reverse complement.
TGATCCCTGGATTTGAAGAGGAAATCATGGGTGCAAAGAAAGGAGAATCACGGAAATTCACCCTTGAACCCGCACGCGCATATGGAGAAAGAGATGAGAATGGTGTCATGGAACTACCCAAGGCGCAATTCCCCGAAGATGACGATGAGTTCAAGTTGGAAGTAGGAATGACTCTTGTTGCCGATATGCAGGGGCAACCTGCACCTTTCAGAATTCTTACCATTGGTGCTGAAACCGTAACAGTTGATTTTAATCACTTCCTAGCCGGACAAACGCTTACCTTTGATGTTGAAGTAGTCGAACTCCGAAAGGCATCTGAGGAAGAATTGTCTCATGGTCATGCACACGGCCCCGATGGACACCACCACCATTGAGGCAATAGTTTGAGTGCTAGCACTCACTCGCAAGCACAACAGGGGAGGTGTATTTTTGCGTAAAGAGAAATGGGAAACATTGAGCGGCATTAAGATTCCACTTGATTTTCAAGAAGATGGTGAAAATGCTAGTAGCGAAAATGCTGGCCAGCCACCATATACAAGAGGAATTCACTCCACAATGTATCGTTCGCGTTTGTGGACTATGCGCCAATACGCTGGGTTTTCAAGCGCAAAACAAACTAACGAGCGCTTTAAACTATTGCTCGATAGAGGGCAAAAAGGACTCTCTGTGGCTTTTGACCTACCCACTCAATTGGGAATGGACAGTGACGATGCGTTGTCTGCAGGTGAAATTGGGAAAGTAGGGGTAGCCATAGATAGTGTTGCAGATATGCAGCAATTATTTGCTGATATTCCCTTGGATAAAGTTTCCACATCCATGACAATTAATTCACCAGCAATTATCTTGCTAGCCATGTATATTGTGGTTGCTGAGGAACAGGGCGTGTCGCAAAGTGAAATCCGAGGTACAATACAAAATGACATTCTCAAGGAATACATCGCAAGAGGGACATATGTGTTCCCACCTAGCCACAGTATGAGATTGATTAGTGACATTTTTCAATACTGCACAAACTCCGTTCCTCAATGGAATACAATTTCAATTTCTGGCTACCACATTAGAGAAGCAGGTTCAACTGCTGTTCAAGAAGTTGCATACACATTATCCAATGCTCTTGAATATGTTAAATATGCAGTTGATGCAGGATTGGAAGTTGATTCATTTGCACCACGTCTCTCATTCTTCTTTAATTGCCATAATGACTTTTTTGAGGAAATTGCTAAGTTTAGAGCAGCGAGAAAATTGTGGCATGATTTGATGACTGAGCACTTTAAACCTACTAACCCAAAGAGTTCCATGCTGAGATTCCATACTCAAGTCGCAGGGGTTTCACTAACCGCCCAACAACCATTAAACAATATTGCTAGAGTTACAATTCAAGCACTTGCTGCAGTATGTGGAGGGACTCAAAGCCTTCACACTAATTCCTTTGATGAAGCGTTGGGACTTCCAACCGAAAAAAGTGCAACGGTGGCCCTTAGAACTCAGCAAGTAATTGCCGAAGAAAGTGGAGCGGCAGATGTAGTTGATCCACTCGGAGGTTCACATCATGTTGAATATTTGACCGAAAAAATATACTCTCTCGCAAGAAGTGAAATTGAAAAAATTGATTCCTATGGCGGTGCCCTGAAGGCGATGGAAGATGGCTACCAGCAGAGGGCAATACACGATGCTGCATGGGAACACCTCCAGCAAGTAGAATCAGGAGAAAGAAAAATTGTCGGAGTGAACCATGGATTAATGGATGAAGGAGAAGGGCCTGAAACCCTTACCCTAGATCCGGCAATAGCACAAACGCAGTTGGATAATTTGGCTAATTTGAAAAAATCAAGAGATATGGAAAAGGTCAAACAATGCTTAGCTGCAGTAAGTTCTTGTGCAAATGGTGAGGAAAATATTTTCCCGCTAATCATTGAGGCTGTGCGAAATAATTGTACTCTCGGAGAGGTGATGAATTCAATGAAGGAAATCTTTGGCACATACCGTTCACCGAGCGGGTTTTAAGCGGGTGAAATAATGAACGAAGAAATAGCAAATAAAGTTGGACCAGTGATGGTTGACCACATTGGCATTGCATGTGAAAATCTTGAACAAGCGAGTAAGTTTTGGCAATTGCTTGGGCTTGAGCAGGGGGTGAAAGATGAATTGGTTGACGAACAAGGTGTAACCACGCGCTTTTTTACCACTGCCAGTGGGAGACCTGCGAAGATTGAGTTGCTTGAACCGACCTCTGAGGATACACCAATTGGGCGATTTATTGCCAAGAAAGGGATAGGTGTTCAACAAATTTGCTTTAGCGTGGGAAATCTACAAGCTATTTTGGATTATTTACATGACAATGAAGTAATGCTGATCAATCGAAATCCGGTAATCGGAGCGGGAGGGAAAATGATTGCCTTTGTCCATCCAAAGAGTACCGGCGGAGTACTAGTTGAGTTGACTCAAAGATAGATGTTTTTACAAAAAGAAGATATGCACCTGTGTTTTTCTAGAAGAAAAGTCAACTTTTCATGTGATGAGAGGTAGATTTAGCAGTTGCTTTTGAGCCGGTAAGGCTCTTGAAGGGATGTATGTTCGGAGGTTTATGCGAGCAAGCCTAAACCGTCTAATTGCCGAGGCTCATATTGATGCAGTTACCGTAAGAGCAGAGGCTGAATTCCTTTGTAATACCTTAGATGAGGCTAGAAGCAAGGGCGAAATAAGTAATGATGCTTTTCTTGATGCCGGGGTCGTTCACGGCGCATTAGACAATTTAGCAACTCATATTGATTTGGGGGTTTCGCAAAAGGAAATTCAACAAATGCTTAGAGAGCAACTTTCACGAGCTGACCGAATTGCAGAGAAGCATCCCACACTGGATGAAGCCGTTGATTCAAAACGCAGCAGGTGATTCCTTGTCGGCTCTTCTCACTCTTAACGGAGTGAGTAAACACTTTGGTCACATTGAGGCACTAAGCCGTGTTGACCTAACTCTTAATCGAGGAGATGTTGTTGGTCTAGTGGGTGGAAATGGTGCCGGAAAAACTACTCTATTACGATTGATGTGTGGGCTATATCAACCGACTGATGGAAACGTCGTATACCATGGAGAAAATGGCGACCAGCCTTTGGTTGAGATGAGAAATCACTTGGGTGTTGTTCCTGAAGGCACTGGATTATATCACCGACTTACTGCATGGGAGAACATTCGTTACCATACTAGGCTTCATGGAATAGAGGATGAAGTGGCGTGGGAAAAAACACTTCAATTAGCCGATGCCCTGTCATTTACAGGGGAACTCGGACGACCAACTCGTGGCTTTAGCCGGGGAATGAGGCAAAAAGCCGCAATAATAAGGGCTCTAGCCCATTCTCCAGACATTCTTCTCTTGGATGAGCCTACTGGAGGTTTGGATGTAACTAGTGCTAGAGAAGTTCGTTCGCTCGTTGGACAAGTTAGAGATTCAGGAGGCACTGTCATTTACAGCACCCATCATTTAGCCGAAGCACAACAAGTTTGTGATCGAATAATTATCATCCATAATGGAGAAGTAAGGGCGGATGGCTCACCAGATGAACTTATGGAACAGACTAAAGAGGAAAATCTGGAAGATGCTTATGTAAGTCTAACTGCCGATGCGGCGAGGATTTACGATGATGTTGACACAGAAGGGAAGATAGCAAAAATTTGGCGTAAATTACTTACTCCCCGTAGACTACCAAGTAATACGAGTACTCCTGAGGAGGTGAATGAAGATGAGTAAACTCAAGGGGCGCATGTTTAGAGTCCGGGCCGTAGCCACCAAGGAGTTAATCGATTTCGTTAGAGATTGGCGTACCCTTATCGCAGTTATTCTGATCCCCTTGATAATTTTCCCTTTACTATTCATTGCTCTACCCTTACTTCTTGAATCTCAAGCCGAAGAGAGAAGTGAGTTTGAATTACGGATTGTAGTTCAATCTGAAAGTGAAGTTACGGATTTCATGGCATTTTTAGATGGCGATAATGCAAATATTACTTGGGAGGAATTGCCTGCAGGAATTGCCAATTTGTCAGACCCAGGACCAGATTATTCGAGGGTAAGGGAGCATGGAGTAAATGCGATTCTACGCTTGGAAGGAGGAGTTGAAGACAACTCAACCATCTGGAATTATTCTATATTACGCGATTCTACCGACGAAATGGCTAATGAGGCAACTAAGCGAATTGTCACTGCGTTGGATACTTGGGAGGAACTGTTGATTGAAGCGACTCTTGAGGAAAATGATTTAAATCCAAACACCACTCTAAATCCTATTCGCTGGGGTGGAGATATTGATGCATCAGATGTCGCAACTAAGGGCGAGCAGGCCGGTTTCGCACTTTCTCTCTTTATCCCCTTGATTGTTGCTACTTGGACTGCTACTTCGGCAATGCAACCATCTATTGACATGACTGCTGGAGAGCGAGAAAGAGGCACCATGGAGGCACTTCTTTGTGCACCTATTAGCCGCTTTGAATTATTACTCGGCAAGTGGATTGCTGTTGCTTTGATTTCGGCTACGGGAGTATTAGCGCAAGTATGTGCACTCTTCTTTGCAATAGGTTTCATCGCCAGCAGCAGCGATATGTTTGGAGTTCCAGAACTTAGTTTGTCGGCGATATTATTGATGTTAATGTCTATTCTGTTATTTGCCATAATGGTAGTTGCCTTCCAATTAGCATTGGCGGTACGCAGTCGCAGCACCAAAGAAGCCGGTTCAACTTTGGGACCAATGATTATCGCAATAATATTCCCTGCCATGTTTGCTCAATTTATCAATTTGGAAGGCGTTGAAGGATATTGGTTCTTGATTCCCGTGGTAAATGTTCTACTTGCCTTGCGAGAAATTCTCACTAATACTATTATCCTTGAGCACATCATTTTGTGGGCTGGTTCGAGTTTAATTTATGCTCTTCTTGCTGCATATTATGCAAGTAGGCAATTTAATCGCGAAGATCTTGTTGATTCAATCAATTGAACTCACATTGACAATGGCTAAGTATTCATTTGGTATTCGCTAAGTATTACTCAGCGAATACTTATATTGTCGAGTTCTTACCGTCATTCATGCCGAAGATCAGTTTGGACGTACCTGCCGAATTGCTAAGTGACCTAAAGAAGCATGTTGGTGACCAGCATAAATTCATTAGCGTAGCAGATGCTATCAGAACAGCATGTCGTAAAATGCTTGATCAATTGGACATTATTGATGAGCGCCAAGGACGAATTGGCAAATCAAATGAATGAATGGGGGAAGGAAAATGATAACAAAACAAGAAGCAGAACAAGCAGTGCTCACATTACTTCACTATTTGGAGGGAGATGGATATAACCGCGAGGGATTAATTGACACCCCTGAGAGAGTGATAAAGTCATGGAATGAAATATTCTCTGGTTACAATGAGGAGGCGGCGGTTGTATTGTCCTCCACATTCAATGGAGAGGGGTACGATGGAATCGTCCTATTACGCGATATTGAATTCCACTCAACATGTGAGCATCATTTACAACCCTTCAAAGGAAAAGCACATGTTGCATATATTCCAACTGATAGGATTGTCGGAATTAGCAAATTAGCGAGATTGGTTGAATTACACGCTAGGCGATTGCAGAATCAGGAACGTATTACCAAGAATATCGCTGATGATTTGGTTGAACATTTGACACCACTTGGAGCTGGAGTAATCATAGAAGCAAGCCATGGATGCATGCAGTGCAGAGGTGTTCGCAAGCAAAACGCAATAATGACTACCAGTGCAATGCGTGGAGTATTCTTTGACAAACCAGAAGCGAGAGCGGAATTGTTTCAATTGATAGGCAATGGCCGTCTAAACTAAGCCGCAAAGATGAATCTGCGAAAAGGAAACGAACTTTGGAGGGAAAAAAATGTCAGGTGAAGTCCAAGATGTAAAATCTCCAAGCGATATTGTTCGCGAAGGAAAAAGTAATACCCAGATGGATATTGAATCAGAATATCCAGTTGTAGAGATATTTCATAGTGTACAGGGCGAGGGTGTTAAGGCAGGGATACCACATGTTTTTATTCGCTTTGGAGGATGTAATCTGCACTGTAAATGGTGCGATACTGACTTTACAAAATTCACAATAATGACTGCCGCTCAAATCGTTGAAGAGGTTTCAAAATATAATTGCAATAACATCATTTTCACTGGAGGAGAGCCGATGTTAAATGACTTATGGCCACTAAGTCGATTATTTCATTCTAGAGGTTACTATCTTTCATGCGAAAGCAACGGAACAATTGTCATTCCAGAGGGTTTGTTAGATTGGATTTGCATTTCCCCAAAGGATCAGGAATTCCCCAATGTTTTGATTAGGCAAAAAACTGGTGATGAATTGAAGTGCGTTTATGTTGGCCAAGACCTCTCAATGTATGATGAAATAAGTAGGGGATTTGATAATTTACTCCTTCAGCCATGCTATGATCATTCAAAGGACGTAGAGTGGAATGGAAGAAAATTTGCCGAAGTTGAAGAGGTAGTAAAGATGAACCAAAATTGGCGCCTATCTCTGCAAACTCATAAATGGATGGGGGTTGACTAATGTTTTCTAATTCTCACAAAATTAGCGTGTAACTAATTGTTCGTTGAAGTATTGACTGAGGGGATAGAAAAATGCGAGCAGTTATGGCATTGAGTGGTGGAATGGATTCCACTGGCCTATTGATGCGCTTACTTGCAGATGGCTTCAAAGTCTCATGTATTTCATTTGAATATGGACAAAAGCATATTGTAGAATTGCAAAGGGCGCAGGCCAATATTGCTTACCTTAATGCAAATGGTTACTCTGTTGAACACAAAATTGCAGATTTAAGTTCAGCCATGAGCCTATTTCATAGTGCACTCATCACTGGTGGAGAGGATATTCCCGAAGGACATTATGAGGAAGAACAGATGAAAGCGACAGTGGTTCCAAACCGAAATGCCATATTTTCTTCAATCCTATATGGGTATGCGTTGACAGTTGCCTTGCGAGAGGATACAAAGGTAGATATTGCCCTTGGAGTCCACAGTGGCGACCATGAGATTTATCCCGATTGTCGTCCTGAATTTTACTCGGCTCTTGAGCACGCTTTTGCCATAGGAAATTGGGATAGCGATAGAATCTCTCTAAACCTACCATACATTTCTGGAGATAAGGAATCAATATTGAGAGATGCTGAAGATGCAATTGAAAACCTTGGACTTGATTTTGACACGGTATTTGCTAACACAAATACCTCATACAACCCAGATGAATGGGGAAGGTCGAGTGGAACAAGTGGCGCAGATGTTGAGAGGATTTTGGCATTCCACGCAGTCGGGAGAGCAGACCCTGTTGAATATTCAACTTCCTGGGAAGAAGTATTACTTGCGGCTCTAGAAGTAGAGGCCATGCATAAGAATGCACAATATCTCAAGCAATTGTCCACTGAGCAATACCGTATTACCAGAGAAAATGGAACTGAGGCAGCCTTTAGTGGAAAATATTGGGATGAAGAAAGGGAGGGAGATTATATGTGTATTTGTTGCGGACATTTGTTATTTACATCACAAATGAAATTCAATTCAAATTGTGGTTGGCCCTCATTCCATTCCGAAGATAAAAATGCAGAAATTAGGCGAAATATAGACAACTCAGCAGGAATGGTACGAACCGAAGTGAGGTGTGATAAATGCAATGCACATCTAGGGCATGTATTTGATGATGGACCGGAAAGGTTTGGCGGCGAGAGATATTGCATTAATTCAGCGGCTTTGAATTTAGTATTAGTAAGAAAAGAGGTGAAGGAAGAATGACAACAATAATTCGTAGATATGTGGAAACTGACACTGGACATCGTGTTCCAAATCATAAGAGCAAATGCCGACATATGCATGGGCACAGGTATCGCTTTGAGGCAGAAATTGAAGGAGATATTGTGACTGAAAGTGGAGTGTCAGAAGAAGGGATGCTAATTGATTTCTCAGATGTGAGCGCGATTCTAGCACAATATGTCCATGATGTTGTTGATCATGCATTCGTTGTATATTCTGGTGATGAAAAAGGTCTTTCCGCTTGTGCTGCGATGGGCGATGAGCATAGAACTGTTGTAGTCCCCTTTATTCCTACTGCTGAGAATTTGGCTAAGTGGGCATTTGAACAAGTTGAGCCGCATATCAAGACATCATACGGCAATCGTTTGAAATTAGTCGCAATGCATGTGCGTGAGACACCAAAGTCATGGGCGACATGGAAACCCTAACCAAATCGAACTTACTGTTGTCATAAGGTGCTATAGTTGCACTTACTCTTCTTCATAGATTTGAAAGGGAATATTTATTGATGATTCTTCAATGACATTTAGGCGCTTGCGGCGCTTTTTTTGCCAATCAACATCACCTCCTTGCTTCTGCATTGCAGTAGTGGCTTCGACAAAGGCGCCAAGGAGACGATGAGCCTCAGTATCAAGTGGCATACCGCGCATTATTACTCTAGTCAATAATGTGGAATAAGTTTCTTTCCGACTATCATCACCAGTTAATGAGTAGCCAAATTCGCGAATGGCTTGACGCAATAATTTACGAATCTCAGGCGAAATAGTTCTATCCAATTGCAAATGATCTGCAACTCCCAAAGATGACCCTTGGACCAGAATATGGTGGCGGTGAATCTCATATAGAGTAGTATTAACTGCATGGCTTAAGTTAGCAATAGGGTATCCCTCCCAAGTTGGAAGAGTCATTAGTAAATCGCACTTTGTTAACTCGGGGGTTGAGAGACCCATGCCTTCCTCGCCAAAAACTATGGCGATTTTACCGCCGTTTTCAGGGCCCAATTCTGCTACGTCCCACGGGTTAAGGAAATGACGAAAAACTGTCTTGGTGCCATATTCTCTCTTTCCACTTGTGCCAATGACAAGGTTACAATCCTCCACTGCTTCTTCCCAAGTGGAGAAAATTCCAGCCTCATCAAGGATACTTCCTGCATGCTTTGCTCTATTGCGAGCCTCATCACAATTAATGTCACATTGAGGCTCAATTAAGCGAAGTTTTGTGAAACCGTAATTCATCATTGCTCGGCAGACGGCACCCAAGTTCCCTGGGTGTTGTGACTTGACAAGTATGATAATTGGGTCCCACCCTCGTTGCGGCAAGGGGACATCGCGGCGCTCACCCATTATTTTCACCAACGAATTCCTCGTTCCAAGAAAGCAGCCATTGTGGGTCGCAGGCTTGGTATAAAAATGCCACATAACCACCATTGATACGATCTGGCATTGGGATTGAGCGCTTTGTTAAATTGTATACATCACGCAAGTGTAATAGCAAATTCTTCAATACATCCAAAGATTCGTGATGGAGACTAACAGGAACGCGATTCCAGTCCACTCGGACCGGTTGCATTAATGACACCTCAATCTACACGGCGTTGGCGGTAACGAGTCACATAGCCTGCAATCCAATTGCGTAGGCGCTTGTTACTGACATCGGTGTATTGCTCTACCAATTTCTTGTTGTGTTCAAAATCATCGGTAAATTCATCACCGTAGATTTCACAAAGTCGAATTGCTCTTATTTTAATAAATGAAGGTCGAATATTTCCCATAACTAACACCTCACTCCTCAACGAGTTTTACCTCAATAGGAATTTCATCTTCCTCAAAGCGAGTAACTTGAACTCTCACCTTTCGGGGTGGGTTCTCAATACCGTTTGCCCAAATGTGTTCGTTTACACTTGGGTCAATGTATATCTCCTCATCTTCCTGAACTTTGAGATGACGAATTACTTCGTTTCGAATAATCTTGATTGCACGAGGTGCTCTCTTGTATCGGGTAATGTTCCAAGCACCTCGAAGAGGTACCACTAATTCGCTAATATTTCCACGTCCCATATTTTACACCTTACCTCTGTAACTTGCTTCGACGCCAATGATGGCGTTTTCCATGAGTTGTTACATTGCGGTTTGTCCTAAGCATTACCCAAACAGGTACGCGGCGGTTTTGCTTAACGACCTTGTTAAGGCGGGCTTTTTTAGCTGTAGGTTTATTTCGTGCCATAAGTAATCACACTCTTCTAATTGTTGGTTCACGGCGTTGCTCTTGCAGGCCGGAAAGGATTTTCTTTAAGGTTGATTCATTGAGGGGGATAATGATTCTTCCTTGGGAATGTAAGGATGTAAGGTGGGTCTTTACTGAAATTGCTAATTCTGGATAAGCGAGTTCAACTGTCGCTAGTCTTGAGCGTGCTTCGGGGCTAAGAATGGTACGCATCATCTTGTTGAGATGATCTTTCTCAGCGGCTTGTACTTGTGCACTTTCTTCAGCTTGAAGTTGGTCCATTGCTTGGGACTCAGCCTGCTGCTTCAAGGCATGAATACGTTGTTGGCGAATCCGCAACAACTCCTCATCCTGTTCAACAGACATTGAGGTCACCTTTTCACATCCTTCAGTATTTATTCAATCCGGGGAAAGAACTATCTGCTGATTCCTTAACAGAACGAGCGGCTGAATCTAGAACTTTGTGGCCTGCGCCGGTAACCTTGCGGCCCTTGTACAAATCCATCTTTTCTCCTTCAGCATCTTCAATGACGCGATGAAGTACTTTTTCGACCAAGCCGGCGTCTTCGAGTTGCTGCAATATTGAGCGAACAATTTTTCTACTGCCAGATTTTGCTCGGTTTGGTTGTGCTCCACGGTCAACCTTGCCGCCATAGGATTGGGCGAGGTGATTTACCCCTATTGGGCCATTCATGGCAACCTTGCGAAGGATAGCAGCAGCACGAGTTTGCCACCATTCAGCGCTTACAGGAGGGTTTTCGCGGTGTATGCCCGTTTTGACACTTACCGCCCATTCAGGCAACTCAATAGAGTGGTCAGAAGACAAGGTTGAAGCAACCTCAGGCAGTAATAGGCCAGCCGGGACATCGTAAAATGTAGTCATGCGTACACACCAAGCGATTCGCCGACCGACTCCCCGTATATGAAACAGTCGGGTTCAATTGGGAGCAATAAAAGCCCACTAAGACGAGATTCTACTCCTACGAAGATAGTAATTGTTGGGTGGAAATGGAGGATTTTTCTTGCCATTGGGTAAAAGAGATATCCCATTTAGGCTTTTTACGATAGGTAAGTATTGAATGCACCCTCCGCCCCGCCCAAAATATGCGCAAGGCTTTGGCACAAAATCCGAACTTACTTCGCACGCTCCTAGGGCTCTCTTTCACACTTGTCTTTTTCCTTTCCTATGCCGTTTATGGAGCAACGGTGGACAGTACATATTTTGTCTATTCTAATGAGAGTCAGGAAAGCGATATGGATTTGAATATGATTTCAAATAATACATTTCAACGCGATGGTGAGACGTGGACTGCTTGGACTTGGGAATTCACCACTAACGGAAGCAATTTGACTTGGATTAATGCAAGTCTTCTTGATGCTGATGCCGAGGGTGAAATTCGCTTGCTAAATACAGGAGATGGATATTGGAGTCATCCTGACCTAGGAGACCCAGAAGCAGAATTATTCTCGTGTGCAGAATATTGTTTCAAAAATGGTAGTCATTCAGCACTTGTCGTTGAAGGAGAGGCAGCAGTATTCGGATTAACTCATCATAACCCGAGTAGGCGCGATGGAGGCACTGTAAGAGCGGTAGATCTCGAGGAAGCAAGATCTATGGCCAACGAGGAGGTATTGTATGAACATGGAGATAATACTTGGCAAGTAATCGTTCAACTGCCGGGTGACCACACACAAGAGCCACAAGTTTTCGCTACTTCTGTAAATGAGGAACTCGGTGAAATTAAACAATTTGAACTAGATCCTGCGACAGAATTGGTTTGGGCATTGGCTGCAGTAATTGGTTGTTTTGCGATGGTCTTGGTTCCGTCATTTAGTATCTATTTTGCTGCAAATGCTCGGCGAAATAAGGCTGAATTGCAGACTGAAATTGACTCTGAAAGTGAAGTAAATTAATCCCCTGCCTAATATTTGGCTAATTGAGATGAAGACAAGTATCTGTTATGAAAATAAAGAACTTGAGTTATTTTCTATTACTTTTGAGGGTTTATTTCATATAGATTGGTTAGAGTCAATGAAACAGTATGCGACAAATTAGGTCTGTTCTCGCTTGTGTTGCGGTCCTATTAATCATGGATATCCTCGTCGCCTGTGCTCCCACCATAGTGTATTATGAACAGAATGATGAAGATGGAGAAAATTATGCTTCAGCACGCACATCAGGCATAGATGTTCGCCCAATTAATGTCAAGTTTAATTATCCTAATTCAGCAGACCAAGATAAATATAAAATGTTCAGTAGCAACCATCCAATCCCCAATTTCAATCGCCCCGAAATGCTCTTTGTTATTGACGGCATGAAGGGGGTTGATTTGCAAATAACCATTACGATTGAAAACATTGGAGTGAATCCAAGTGGCACATTTAATACGCAAATTGAAGTTTTACATGATGAGTATTCAGAGTTTGTTTTGCTGGATACACAAATTTCCAGCGCCAGCATTAATCCTGGCTCATCGGCAGACATTACTTTCACATGGAACCCAACCTACTCAGGTAACCATTCTATGCTCATTACCACATTACACACAACCGATGATAATACTGGAAATGACTTACGTTCACGCCATCTGACCATCGGCTCTATTTACGATAATTGTGATGATCTTTCACTATGGACCGTCGGTTCAAGTTGGTCTTCAAGTACAGAGGCTGCAATTTCGGCAGGAAGGTCTTGTCATGTTGGTAATGGCGCAAGTTCCAATTATGGAAATGGCCTGACCACCTCGCTATACACTCCAATTTTTGATCTTTCAAACAGACACCCCAATCCAACTCGCGCTATTGGTTTGTCCTTCTTTGCCACCGGTGCCGGCGAGGCTAACGATATTGTTTCATTTCAAGGAAGAAGGGCTGATGGACAATGGGAACAAATTGGAATTATTGGAGGAAATATTGATACAAATCTCAATTCTTGGAATACCAATACAAATACTGTAGGTTCTCAAACACTACCAGTAATGCCTATGAATGTTGGACAACTTCATGCTACAAGCCAATTTAGAATGCAATTCACCTCCGATGCAAGTGGAACAAATATTGGCTACTGGATTGATGATTTAGTATGGTATTATGATGAAATAGCCCTTGAGAGTGAGTTCGATTGGAGTATTGGAGCCAATAATCAGTCAAGTGCCCGTAGAGGATATTGGACTGACCAATTAGTTACTATTCACAATAATGGAAATGCATCGGATAGATTTTTGCCGACTGTAACTGGGCTTCCTTCGGAGTGGGATGTTTCTTTCCTCCACGAATCGGGAGGAGGTATTAATTCACTTTCGGGAGTAATGGTTTTGCCTGGAGAAAGTCATAACATCAGAGTTCGATTGAAGCCAGGTGAAAATGCAACTATTGGACCAGCACAATACAATTTGAAAATTACCAGTGCCACATATTCCACGCATTTCGACCTCAAGCAAATGTCTGTTAATGTTGATCCCGACTTTATTCCCGAAATTCAAGAAATGACTAGTATTCCTGCTTGTGCACCTGGTAGCACCTGCGAGTTCTTTGTGGAGGTAAATAATATTGGCGATGCATCCGATTCATTTGACCTTTCAGTTCGCGACATAAACATTCGTAGCGGCTGGACATTGGGGCTATCTTGGAGTCAGGTCTCACCAATTACTATCTCAGCAGGTAGTTCGGAAATGGTAAAATTCGTCATCAGCGTTCCCGCTGATGCTGAACCTGATTTGACTAGTTCAATTTGGTTTGATGTCAATAGTTTTACTGACCCATCACGGGTTGATTCAAAGATAATTGAGGCCAAAGCAGCAATGGTAAGTAATGCCGAAGTCGGTCTTGACCCAAGTGTATATGCAGGGATTGATTGGAGTGTAATACCAGGAGGTTCAACTTCTGTTACATTCACCCTTTGGAATAATGCTACACGGCAAGATGTATTTGATGTAGGTGTTCTGGTGCAAGGAGGACGTTCATGGAATGTTTCTCAGCCAAGTGTTTCTTCGATGGCAGTAAATCCATCATCACATGCGACATTCACTGTCAGTGTTAGTGCACCAACAACTGGTCAGGCAAATGACCCAGGCCCTATTATCACTCCATACGCAACTAGCACTAGATCTAATACAAATGCAACTGCAACGGCTTTCACAAACCTTGTAATTGCACCCCAATATGACTTGGTAATTAGAGAAGTCTACTTTCCTGCAATAATTGAACCAGGTGTGGCTACTGCATATTCTGTGGAAATTGAAAATGATGGCAATGGCGTGGTAAATGCAGAGATAAGCATACCAAATATGCCGGAATCTTGGGATTGGTGGACAGTTGTTGATGGAGAAAATCAAAGTGGGTCGATTAGTCTAACTCCGTCATATGAATTAGAAGATACTGCATCAATTGACATAATGATGCTATTACCTCCTGATGAGGAGCCAAATGAGGAACTTGAATTACAGATCTTAGTAGTGCCTTCTGATGGAGGAATTGATTTGACCCCCGCGAATAATCAACTATACATTACAACTCTTACTGCACAGGTAAAGCGCCCTGAAATTAGAAATTTTAATACCACTCAGATAAATATGCGTGTGGGAGAAACAATTGCACTTGATTTTGAAGTTCACAATGTAGGGAATGTCGGAGACCCCAACTTACGAGTAAAAGCACAATTGCAAACTATGCCTCAAACAAGTGGTGTAGAACTATTGTTAATCAATTTGGATAACCCAAGTATTTCCACATCAGAATCCAATTGGATTGATATTTCACAACCTGCAAGGGGAATTGGCCACCTGCAACTGAAAGTTATTGTTTCAGATGAAACCCCCATTAATACTAATATTGCAATTACCATCGTTGTTGAAGGTGGAGATGGTGGTAACGATTTACCCATTACATTAAATGAAAATGTTGTGATTATTGCTGATGAAAGGAGAGATGTTTCCCTCGACTTATATTATGAAACTTCACAAGTAATGGCTGGAAGTGCAATGCAATTTAGTTTCACCGCTTGGAGTAACTCTAGTGTGTTGGAGACTCTTGAATTAATACCTCAATTCCCCCAAGGCTGGTCCCTTGAATGCGATGGCTTGCAAATTGATGCCGGCATTGAAATAACCCTAATCAAAAGTGATGGGATGCGTCCAACATCATCTGTAGTTGAGTGTACCTTGCTAAATGGCGGCGATATTAACGATGGAGAACTCACATGGATAATCAGTAACCAAGAAGGGGAAGAACTCATGAGTGGAGAAGATTATTTCACTTTCACTACTTCTAATGATGATGCAAAGGGCGCTTTAGACTTCATAAATATGGATACAAAAACATTGGCAATCGTGGTAGTTGTATTGGTTATTTCAGTTGTTTTCACCTTATTGATTCTTGCAAAGAAGAGGAGAGCAATTGTTGAAGATGATTATGATGAAGTGGAAGATGAAAATACTCAACCTGTCCAACCTGTCCAACCAGCCTACCAACCCATAGCCCATCCGGTCCAACCTGCCTACCAACCCGTAGCCCAACCTGTTCAACCTATCCAACCGGCCCACCAGACTCCTGCCACCTTACCCGCTACCCAAGCACCACAATGGACTGATGAACAGTTAGCTGCCTCTGGATGGACTGCTGAACAAATACAATATCATAGAATGCAATCAACAACTGCGTCAGCCCCAGAACAAGAGAGTAAATCTCTAAATGATGCCTTTTCTGCACTATAGATTATTCAGAGGTGGAGAGATAATGATGCCAACTGCATGGTATATTCTATTGGCAATAGTATCATTTTGCGGAGTCGGTGCTTGGTACATCCGAAATTTCACACAAAGGGTTGATCTGTTACGTATTTTTGCTTTTACTGGGTCAATTGCCATGGGCGCATTGTTAATATGGACATGGAAAATGGACATCTAAGTGGGGCTAATTCATGGCTAATGAGGACACTAGATATCCAACTCGCCTCCCAGTATGGTGGGGGAGACATGGAAGCCCAGGCCCACATCCTCTTGAGAGAGGGGTTTCCGGCAAATTAGTTACCCTTAGAATTGAGAAAAAATTCAACCGCCTCGAGTCCCTTATCCGCAAAGTACTTCGGGGGCCAAGGGAATTAAAACGCCCTCTTGATGATTTGAATAGCGTTATTTGGGAATTGGCAGATGGTACGAGAAGTGTTGAAGAAATCGTTGGCTTAATGGACATTACTTTTCATGAAAAAGTTGCTCCGGCAAAGCACCGCACTGAAGCAGCACTATTGCAAATGCAGCAATTAAGAATAATAGCCATGTTGAAGGAACCTTTTGGAAAAAAGTGGCACATTGGACCCGGAATAATTCCAGACGGACAAACACTAGATGATATTGATTTGAATAGTTATTCATTTGAAGAAGAATAGAAAGAAAAGATGTCCTCTGGTGGGCGCCCAATTACTGCAACTTCACCATCATCGTAAATTGGGCGTTGTAGAAGTATGGGGTATTCATTTATCAAATTAGCAACAACATGCGGGTCAAGTAGTTCATTAACAGAAACCCCAGAACGCTGAAAATCCTCCTCGCCAGTCCTAATTAGTGTTGGTAAGGGTGTATTGAGACGACTGATAAGAGAAAGTAATTCAGAAACAGTGGGTGGAGTTTCTAAGTATCTTACTTCTACAAAATTGGCATTTTTTTCGGTAAGGAAGTTGATAGTTTGTCGCGATTTTGAGCAACTTGGGTTGTGATAAAGTCGTGGCATTTAGGCACCTCTATGATTTGCTATGAATCAAACCAGTTGCGCTGGATAAATTAACCTTGCTTCAATATTGCACGTATTTTGATAATACTTTTGCCCTATTTCCATCAATTTGTCAAATAATTTGATAACCATCAACAGGTAATACTTATCCATAATTGGCGAGGGTCTATGGTCGGTGAGCCAATGAGTGACGCAGGTCCGACCCAAATTGACATGCATAAATTAGTGCGTGATGTTGAAACGTCTGCCGCTAATAAGGACAGTGCAAACGAGCAGGATGCCGCTGAACAAAATGGCTCACCAGACACCAATTCTAATACAATGGAGGATATTGCAACGGCGGCCATGAATACGGCTTCAGCAGCATTTTTTAATGAAGAAAGTGAAACATCAGATGAAGCAGATAAGGACTTTGAAGAAGAAAATGGAGGGAATCCAACTGAAGGCTTAGAGGCCGAGGAAAATTATGAATTAACCGACCTTATTGACGAAGGAGAATTTCTTTCCCGCGAGGGTGATTTCACCGCCTCTCTTTCTGCTTTTAACAAGGCAATAGCAGTTGACCCTTCTTGTGATACCGCTTGGTTTAATCGCGGTGTTTTGTTGGAAGGAAATGGCGATATTCATGGAGCCCGCCAATCATTTGCAATTACACTTGATGTTAACAAAGATCACGCACCTGCCGCCGCAAACCTTGCGATTATTCTTGACCGACTCGGTGAAACCGCAGATGCCGGCAAGTGGGCACAAGTGGCTCTCAAAACCTATTCTACTCATGCAATGCTGATTGAAGTTGTAGAAAGAGCTGGTATGAATATTACCCCTGTTGCCGAGGTTACTCCTTCCCCCGCCCCTGTTGCAAAGGAAGTTGCTGTACCTGTTACCGAGGTTACTCCTTCCCCTGCCCCTGTTGCAAAGGAAGTTGCTGAACCTGTTGCTGAGGTTTCCCCTGTTCCAGAAGTCATTGAAGTTGATATTGATGCTCTTGTTGAAGCCGCAACAACTATGCTAAAGCAAGGAGATGCTGACGGAGCATTTAATTTGCTAAAGGGTGAATTGTATTCAAGCGCAGCAAAAAGTCATGATGCATGGAATATTTCTGCTGGCGCCCTTGCCCGAATGGGTCATATTGACAAATCAATTGAATCCTACAAGTATGCATTAAAATTGAACGATTTAAATCAAAAGGCGTGGCATAATATCGGCGCACTACATAAGAGACAAGGTGAAATTGATGAAGCAATTGATTGCTTTTCAAAGGCTTTTTCACTTGACCAGAATTATCAGAAGGCCGCTGAATCTTTGCGAACTACATTAATGGATAGTGGACGGGTTGAAGAGGCGCTCGATGTTTGGGAAGCGATGATTGAAGCTAATCAGCCAGGCGTTGATGCCCTGTCCTTTGCTGAAACTCTAATTCAAATGGCCAAGGGAGAAGCCAACGCCTTAGAATTTATTTCCGATCTCCCTCCAACAATGCCTGAAGGGCCATCTCTTGCACAACGTGCATTGAAGCATATTTCTACTCAATCTTCACCGATGCGAGCAAACGCATTGAGCCTATGTGGCGAGCATGTGGAAGCAGTGACCATATGGAAGGAACTCTTACAAATTGAGGCCGAAAACGCCTCTTATTGGCTTGGTTTAGCATCTGCATTAAATGGTGCAGGAGACGAAACTACTGCACAAAAATGCCGCGAAAAGGCCAATGCTCTCTCCGGTGAAGTCACACCAGTTGTTGAGCCTGTACCTGAGCCTGTTTCTGTACCTGAGCCAGAATATGCACCTGAACCTGTTTCTGTTCCTGAGATTGCTCCTGAACCTGTTCCAGAACCAACATCTACTGTGACTATTGAAACTGAGATTGAAGAAGATAATGTTGATGCTTTTGCAGAACTTAGTTGGGGTGAGGAGGAAGTGGAAGAAGAAAATCAGGCTATTGAGAGCGCAGCCAATTCTCTCCTTCTCCCCATTGAACGCCCAGTTGAGGAACCCACCCCTGAAGTGCAAGCTAATCCGCAAGTGGACCTAGCTAAGGTTGCATTAGATGCTGCAATTGTAGTTGGCGATTCCCCAACATATACAACTTCAACTTCTGCAATTGGAAACGACATTGAATGGTATAACAAGGGCTTGGGCCTAATTCATGCTGAGAAATATCGTGAAGCTCTTTCATGCCTTGATCGCGCACTCCCTTCATTCAAGAATGATGATGAAATGGTAATTCGTATTCTAAATGCTAGAGGAAATGCATTTTATTATCTTGAAGATTATCCGAAAACAATTGAGAATTATCATCAAGCAATGATGATCAATCCGCAATCGGTCTCAGGTCGCACCCTTTACAACATGGGAACTGCATATGCCGAAATGGAGAGGTTTGATGATGCCATGAAGTGTTATGAGCAAGCAATACCGAGAGGATTGTCAAAAGATGAGGGAGCACTCGCAAAGGAACAAATTAGGCGTTGTACACAACTAAAGAAGGAAAAGTTGCGTCAGGCCAAAAAAATGAATTAGACATGTTTTTAGCACATCGGCTTTAGCCCATATTGATACCGATGTCTGCTGATGACCAGTGCCCAACCGCCGAACCAGTTATTGAAGTGTATAACGAGAATGAATTAGTTGATATTAATCTAACAATTACCAATAAAGCAAAGGTAATGCTTGAAGGTGCAATGGAGGGAGGGAATTCTTCGTTGCTTATTGGAGTATTAAATGGCGGTTGTTCTGGTTTCAAGTATGAATTACAATTGGTCGAGGAAACTGATGAAATATGCCAGACTGTTATCGTCGAAGGCATTGAGGTTCTAATTCCTCGGAATTTTGCCAATATGCTAAATGGCATTGAAATTGCCTATGAAGATAAATTAATGGGTGGCGGTTTCAAAATCAATAACCCAAATGCAGACCGTACCTGTGGTTGTGGGGAGTCATTTAGTTGAGCAATAACCATAATTATTTTCTTTCTAGTCCTTGAATTATCTAAATACACTGAGTCTCAACTCTTACAATTCAAGCATCGTCTCATGGCACTGGAATAATTATTCCTTATTGGAGGAAGAGAAATTATCCGGAATTGTCGGGGGGGAAATCGGCTTGCCATCCTGTGAAGTTGACCGCAAATCCTCAATGAAGGTGTAATTGACATGCTTGCGGGGTTCATCAAACTCTGAATCTTTCGAATTGCGTCGCTCTTCCATTGAACATGCAACATGTAATTCCAAACGTCCACTATGTCGAGTGAAATTATACGAAAGAGGGGAAAAAATTGAGACAACTTGCCGAGAAAATATTTCACGTACTTTGCCTCCGCGCCGCCTTGAAAAGCCAACTTCCACACCAAAACCAACAATTGTTACTGAAAACAATACCAGTAGGGCTTGAAGAGAAAATAGAATTGGGTCGCCTTCAGACGAACGGGATTCATCCATTAAATTTCGGGACAATAGGAATATTAGACCTGCGCCAATTAATGGCCGAATGAAATTCTCTATCCATTTGTCAATGGGTATTAACCTGCTTCCGGCAGGGTCAGCAAATATCAATTCGGAATCCATTGCAGTTGTTACAACTTCGATAACTGCAAGAAGCCCAAGATATAAGAGTCCAAAGAATAGAACTTCGAGCCACCAAACTTCTGATTGAACAACCCAGTGAATAATTAGCCATGCAAACATCCCAAGGAATGAGGCCCTCGGCATTCTGTGGAATGAAATTAAGTCGATTTGAAGATTTGAATGATCAACACGTGGTTGAGGTATGTGAATCACTTGCCATTTTGTCTGTTTTTGGAAGAACGACATAGCCTTAATCAATATTTTACGGTCTATCAATAACCATTCAAATAACATTATCATAGGCAGAGCAAAAAGAAGAAAAGGCATAGCCAAAAGTATTGCTAAAGGACTAACAATTAGTGCAGGAAGGAGTAAGAAGTGGGTGATTGAAAGTGGATACAATATGTCAGTTTCAATGAGTTTTGCCTTACTTTGATCAATATGCAATTTGCGCCTTTCGTCGTCCAATGAAGCACGGAATTGTTCAAGAGAATAACCCCCGTCTAAGATTTGCTTGACTTTTTGCCGATATTGTTCATCTTGTATTTTACTGCCAACCCAATGACGCCAAATAATTCGCGCTGGAATTGCCATCCAAAGAGGGATAGTTAGCAAGGCTATTGACCACAATAGCGCAGCGACATTGGTGTCGGACACAATTACTGCTACCGGTCTTTTCGCTTAGAAATATCCCCTAGCATTACACGAATATTAAATTGGAAATAATTGATTTTCTGCTCATCTGACAACAATGATAAGATAGGCTGGCTAGTTTTCTGTGTTTGTTGGTAGAGATGAGTGGGTGTTTTTTCGCCACAACATTCATTGTTAGCACGCTTGCACGAGGTAGCATGGCACGTATTGCAGTTACTGATGGCATGGCTGAAGAAGCCGTTGAAGTCCTCACTAAAGCTGGACATGAAGTTGTTGTTTCACATATTAACAAGGATGATTTGCTTGCCGGTGCATTGCAGGAATTTGATGCGATTATTGTCCGCAGTGCGACCAAACTAACCTCTGAGGTAATCTCTGCAAGTACATTAGAGGGAGGAAAACTAAAGGTAATTGGAAGAGCAGGGGTTGGAGTTGACAACATAGATTTATCCACTGCTACACAGCACGGAATTGCGGTTGTTAATGCACCACGCGCCAGTACACAGAGTGTGATAGAATTGACCATTGGGCACCTAATTTCTTGCATTCGCCACATCCCGCTTGCGAACGAGGGCATGCGTCAAGGAAAGTGGGAGAAAAAGCAAATGAGGGGTACTGAATTATCAGGTAAGGCATTGGGGTTAATCGGCTTTGGAAGAATAGCACAAGGTGTTGCCAAAGTAGCCCAAACAATAGGGATGGAAGTTCATGCATATGACCCCTATCTGCCAAAGGAAATTGCAAGAAGTATGAATACTACGCTTCATCAAAATGTCAACAATATATTCCGTATGTGCACCCATATTTCAATTCACTGCAATCTAAGCGAGGAGACACATCACCTAGTTAATTCAGAGAGAATCGCAATGATGCCAGGTAAAGCACCAAATGGTATTGCCTGTGGTAACCATGTGGTAAATTGTGCAAGAGGTGGAATCGTTGATGAAAAGGCGGTATTGGATGCATTAAATAGCGGAGAATTGACAAGTGTTGCACTTGATGTGTTTGAAAAAGAGCCTGTAAGTTTGCAACAACAATTACTTCAACACCCTAATTTCCATGGAACACCGCATATCGGAGCAGCCACTTTGGAAGCACAAAGAAGAGTGGGGTTGGATATTGCCGAGGCAGTTATGGACGCTATCGCTGGGCGAGAAATGAAGACGCTGGTTAACAAAGGCGTACTTTAATGCGACACATTCAACCGCCGTCACGACTTCCAAGATGGTATGGATGAGCCCGACTTTGTACCATTACAGTTCACCCCATTCCCAAAAGAAGAGATGGGGAAAAGGGCACTTGAGTTCTTTGAAATGCTGAATAAGCGACGTTCTATGCGGGATTTTTCTAAGCAGCCAGTTGCTAAAGAATTGATTGAACAGGCGATTAGAAGTGCTGGCACCGCTCCGAGCGGTGCTCATCTGCAACCATGGACCTTTGTGGCCATTTCTAATCATGAATTGAAGAAAAAAATTCGCACTGCTGCTGAAATAGAGGAGAAAAAATCCTACGAACAAAGGATGCCGGAGGAATGGTTGGAAGTTTTGGCACCGCTCGGGACTGATTTTGTAAAAGAACACCTTACTGATGCACCTTGGGTCGTAGTTCTATTTAGGCAGACAATGAGATTGAGAGAGAATGGAGAATGGGGGCCAACTTATTATTCGACAGAATCGGTTGGTATTGCCGCAGGAATGTTCATCTCCGCAATACATCAAATGGGGCTTTGCACCCTTACACACACACCATCTCCAATGAAATTTCTTGGAGAGATTCTAAAGAGGCCAAATCATGAAACTGCAATGCTTGTACTACCAGTTGGATATCCAAAGGATGGGGCTAAAGTTCCGAATATTGAGCGCAAAGACCTTGGAGAGATTTCAGTTTTCCTTGAATAATTGAACTCCTATGATTTTTCAGGAGAAAAAATGAGATAGGTTAATTGAATAACTGTCGCCACGGATTATCCAGCATGAGAGCAGAGGCGTTGGCTGGCCACGGCAACAATATCGCCACCTCTCTAGGAAGAATCATCATTCATTGCGACCTAGATGCCTTTTTCGCATCAGTTGAAACTTTACATCATGGACTTGACCCTAAGATCCCCTTAATCATTGGTTCAGACCCTAAAGGGGGGAGAGCGAGAGGGATTGTTAGCACTTGCAATTATGCCGCAAGGAAATATGGCATTCATTCTGCGATGCCCATTTCGGAAGCATGGCGTCGCTGCCCTGGCCATCCAATCGGCATTGGCCTGTACATGAAAAGTACAAGAGGGCTAATCTCAAGAGCCAGCCGAAAAGTAATGGAAATCCTTCAAGCAAAAGCGGACAAATTTGAACAAACAAGTGTGGATGAAGCCTTTTTGGACGTCACAACAGTAACCGAGGGAGACTGGGATAAAGCATTAGCATTAGCCAAGTCTTTGCAGAATGAAATAATGAATAATGTCTCCTTGGGTTCATCTTTTGGGATTGGTCCTACGCGTATTATTGCAAAAATGAGTAGTGAAGAAAACAAGCCAATGGGAATTCACCGAGTAATGCCCGACGAAATTGAACATTTCTTTAATGGCAGAAAATGCCGAGAAGTTCCTGGTATCGGACCTAAATCGGCTACTCGATTGGCAGAATGGGGTATAGAAACTGTTGATGATGCATACGAATTGGGAGAGATTGGTCTAACTCGCTTCAGTAGTGAGAGATTTGCTAAATGGATAATTCACATTTATGAAGGGACTAGTTCAAGCGAAGTTAGCGTATTGCGTAGTCGAAAGAGCATTAGCAAAGAGCATACATTCCCTACTGATATTACAGATTCAGAAGAGATTCTTTCACGATTGAAATTACTCATCGGACGCGTTTGCAAGCGAGTGAGAGAAATGGAGATTGCAGGGAGACTTTGCGAGGTCAAAATTCGCTACAAAGGTTTTGAAACACACACTTATGGAAAATCACTAATGGTTGCTATGGACGATGAAAAAATATTTCGCCGTGTAGCCTGTGAATTGTTCGCCACCAACATTGACCTTGAACGGCCAGTCAGGCTAATTGGTTTCAAAATAGGTGGGCTTGAAGCGCCTCCGAATAGGCAATCTACCCTTGACGATGTTGGCGAGGAAAGTGAATAGGACCTAACTTGCCGGAGATTAGAAAGTAAAATGGCATTACTCAAGGCTATGCATTGAAGTTAATATTTCAGTAAAGTCTGCATCTGCTTCAATATTGACAAGTTTTTCTGGGATAATTATTCCGCCAATCGGTTGATTCAGTGAGACTCCTGCGTCCTTCTTTGTCTTCCAAGTGTCGCTATTGAATTCAATTATTGTCTGAGTGAGGTTGCACATCGCCTTGCCTTCGTCGCTGCCCGTCGCCAATGATTCAACCGGCATTGCAGGGAATTCACGCACATCTACTGCACTTGAACCATACAAGGTAGTACTAATGTGATGGGTAAAGAAGGGGCATATTGGACTGAACATTGCCATGTAGTCACGAACTATACGATGTATTGTCCACGCTGCATGTTTGTCATCACTATAGAGGCGAGTTTTCGCCATTTCAAGCCAGTGACTTGGTAATATACCGGTGCCGAAAGATTTCAAAGCATGTCCGGCAGAATAAATGTCAACGGATTCCCAAGAGGTAGCAACTGTTGTCATCATTTGCGAGAATTCGGCCAATATCCAGCGGTCCTCAACCGGTAAGCCTTCAGGAGCGGTGTCAAGGTTTTCGGGGCAATCAAATTGGGAAGCAAAACGAGCCACATTGAACAATTTTGTCAAAACACCAAAATATTTCTTTTCAATTTCCTCAGGATTAATTTGGAAATCATCACCAACTTGAGCCTCACAAGCCTTCCACAAACGGAAACATTCACTACCAATTTTATTTGCTTTCAGGGAAACTGTCTTGTCAGGCCCTTTGACCTTCCAAGATCCGGTTCTGCCACCAGCCCCACACTCCAATACTGAATCAGCATCAATTCCATTCCCTAGAGATTTGGACATTTTTCGCCCCCAAGGGTCCATTCCTAAACCATCTATCCAAACATTGGAGAATCCGGGTTTGTCAAATAATAAGGTGCTCTTTAGGAGGGTGTAATACAACCAAGTACGAACTATTTCTTTGCCCTGAGGACGGAGTGCAGTAGGGAATGCACGCGAGAAAACTTCGGGGTCAGAGTAACCACTTACATACAAATTTGAATTAGATGAGTCCATCCAGGTATCGAATACCTTTTCCTCACCAATAACCTCACCAATTGAACTTGAAAGTTCATCCCACTGTCCTAATACTTGTCTTGTTTCTCGGTCCAAAACGCGAGAGCCAGAAGGAGGTTGTTGGCGCCAAGGTTGAACATAAACACCTTTTGGAGGGACGATTATTTTGCTTTCGTCAAGGGAGTACCAAATAGGAATTTCTGTATGGTACCAGCGGCGACGACTTATTGGCCAATCAATACTAATATTATCCATCCAGTCGAGCAATAATTGTCTATTTCGAGGCGGAATGAAGTTGATTTTTTCAATGTTCTTTCGCATCTTGTCTTGGACATCGGTTTGCTTGACATACCATTCCTTTAGAAGAATAATTTCCACTGGATTCTTTCCTCTTTCACTAACTGGAACTTCTTGCATGCGTTGTTCTATTTTCTCAATTTTCCCTTGCCCTTCAAGAGTCTCAATAACTTGTGAGCGGGCATCCTTTACACTTAGACCAGCAAGGGGTCCTGCCAATTCAGTCATGCAGCCATCTAAACCAATTGCCTGAAATGGAGTCAATCCTAATTCACGGAAAACAGCAACATCATTTTGGTCTCCGAATGAACAAACCATTAGAATACCACTGCCAAATTCTGATTTGACACTTAGGTGAGTCCTTATTTCAACCTGAGCAGCACGCCCAGATACTTCCACAGGAAGGTTAATTTTTTGTCCAACTAAATGTTGATACCTCTCATCATCAGGGTGGACTACTACTACACCACAGGCACAAATTAATTCTGGTCTAGTTGTAGATATAGATAGACTCTCTCCGCTTTCAGTTTGCCAAATCACGTCGACTAAGTTGGTATTTCGTTGCAGGCGCTCAACCTCGGCATCCGCAATAGTAGTTCCTTCAATCGGGTCGTAAATATTTGGCCGGAGATCCTCAACAATACTGCCTTTTTCAAATAATTCGATGAAAATGGACTGAGTTACTGAACGATATTCGGGGGAATCTGTAAGATATTCATTTGCAAAATGACAGGAGAGGCCAACTCGAGAGGCGGTTTTGCGCATTGCCTGAGTAAACTCCTCAATAGTTTCAGCACACTTGTCAAGAAATTCTGCTCTGTCATAAGTCTTCATTTTCCTTCCAGTATTCTTCTCGACTGTAAATTCAATGTTGATTCCATTACGATCAACACCCCAAGGAAAGTACACCTCCTTGCCGAGTAATCTCTGTGAGCGTGCAATCACATCAATCATACTATACTGGGCAACTGCACCAATATGCCATGTGCCACTCGGGTATGGAGGAGGGGTGTCAATGACAAATAATTCCTTTTCACTAGCAGGATTAAAACCGTATCGTGAATCGTAAGATGTCGCATCGGAATAATGTTCTTCTTGAATTCTCTTTTCAAGGTCAATTGACCAGCGTTTATCTTTGAGTCGTGGTTTGGGCATAGTGCATCCCGCCGGCCCGACATTCTTACCAATGTAGGTCCATTCGGGGCGGCATCAATTTAACATATGAACCCGCCGCCAACTGAGTAACATAGACTTTGTAATTTTTAACCTAGATGGACATTCACAAGAGTAAACGGAAGTGAATTATTGGATGGAAAAAATGCTCTTGTTGTGCATCTACAGGCGTTATGTGTTAAAGGAGGGAATGTGACGCCGGAATAGGTGCGAGTATGAGTGAAGGGGGGGGTAAGCGAAAACCAAGTGTTGGTGAGCGTTTGAAAGACCTCTGGTCACATAGTAGAGCACGAACTGCTGAACGGCGAAATCGAATCATTGCAACTGCAAAGGGGTTTGACCCAATTGAATTCAGTAAATCTACCGCCCAAGGATTTGTCGAAGCGCCTCAAGCATTTCGTCGGGAGTTCAAGCGAAGTGGATACACTGGAATTCTCACTGCCTTTCCACTATTCATGGTAGTTATCAGCCTTGTTATTACTAGTTTTTTCGTTTGGCATAGCGGTTTTATGGATGTAAGCGAAGAATCTGATATGCCTTGGCAGATAAAAAATGAGAAATCACTGGTAGTAAATGGTAGCCTTGATGTTTACTTGCCAGATGGTGACCCAGTGTCAAATGCAATAAAGGAAGTTCAGGAGGACTGGTCAACAAATGTTATGATTATTTATGTTGAATCCGAAGGCCAAAATATCACTGATGAGGCGATATTGCAGCAGTTCGACAAAGTTGAAAAAACACTTAACCCACTAATTTCAGACCCTAGTGATGATGTGATTTATGTTCTATCCCTTTCCACCCTTATCAAAGAAGTTAATTCTTCTAGTGCTCGGGTGACTCAAGCTTTCATTCATGAGGTTGGAGAGTTGGGGTGCCAAGGAGATGATGACCCCGATTGTCTTACTCGAGATTTGGCCTCTGGTGCAAATTCAAGCCTTGAAGATGTGTATGGCGTAATGGGTTCTTATTCAATTCCGTCTCAGACTACTATTGATCAAATAATAAATAATTTGTATGATGAAGATGGCTCACCTACACCAGGTATGGATAAATTGGCCCAAGACATAGAAGGAAGTGGTGGTCAGCCCGATGGGATTCTTGACCGTGCAGTAATTATCATTGCAGTTAGCGAGGACAAGTCAGCGAAAGAAATTATTGACAAAACTACTGCAGAATTGAAGAGGGTTGGACTTGAGAATAATTGGGATTGCGATGAAGAGATTCGCGAGGTTAATGACCCAATGTATTGTGATGGAAATGAGTTGCACATTAGCATGACCCTCACTGGGCCTGTGCCAATTACTAATACTGTAACTGAATTCACCTTTGCCTTGTTTTGGAAAATATTCCCGATTGCGATTATTCTTGTCGCTGCCGGTCTTTTTGTTTTCCATAGTGATATTTTGCAGACCGGAACTTGGCATCCACTTCAGGGATTGAAAGTGGTAATTATTTCTGGCCTTCCAACATTATGTTCAGTCTTTATCACTTTAGGGATGATAGGCTATATTGACTATGAAGTTACGATGACGATTATTATTGTCGGGCCGATTTTATTGGCACTTGGCGTATCTTATGGCTTACACATTACCAATAGATATGCTGAGGAATCGGGTTCTAAACGGGAAAAAATGCGTATGTCAATTGAATCTACTGGGAAGGCCGTATTCTTATCAGCGGTGACGACAATTATTGGTTTTATTTCACTTACTTTTACACCTATGCGCCCAATCGCTACAATTGGTTTTGCCCTATCTGGCGGAATCGTCGCAGTTTGGGTAATGACTATGCTAATGGTGCCTAATTTAACGATTCTATTAGACCTAAAGAAACCGAGTCACCCCCCTCTGAAAGCCTTTGATGTCGCAGTTGACATACCGATAAAATGGAACTACGCAGTCATAGCAATTTTCATGGTAGCTATTTTGGTTTCTGCAACTTGGGGTCAAGATAATGTCGAAGAAAACATTGACCTTTTGGGTATGGCGCCGGAGGGCGAGGATGCAGTTATCAAAATGAAACAATATTCCAACGAATTCAATGCCGGTCAGGTGGGGATGATTCTTGTTAAGGGAAACGTCACTGGCGATTTGCAGGATGATGATACAGAAAACGATGACCCGTTTCGTAATTTACGCGGGATTTCTGAATTGGAAAAGAGAATAAATACGGTTGAATATTCAACAGGCGTAAGTGTCGTTTTCTTAATGAAAGCAGTCGGTGTTCAAGTGAATTTCTCTACAGAAGAACAGTATCAAGCAGTTGAAGAAATACTCAATATACTTCCAATGCCAGATGAAATACGAGAAATAAGTGAAATCATTTTCAATCGTTCTGAATCGGAAGATGCAACCTTTTGGAATGTTCTACTCTCCTTGGATTCGGTCCCTGGAAATGAGGCAACCCAGATTTTCTTGCTCAATGTATTTTACGACTCACTTACCGATGAAACTCGTTCATTATTCGTTTCAGGTGATTATGGCCGTTCACTGATTTATGTTGATATGCCTTTCTTACCAGTCAAAGAAACTCAAGGTTCTGTTGGGGAAATAAATGAATATTCAGAGCAGACATATGCTGACGGTAATATCGAATCTGGTAAATTAACCGGTGTCGCTGCAGTTGCGATTGTTGTCAATAAACTGATAGTTTCTTCTCAGTGGTCATCCCTTGCATTTGCAGTTATTCTTACACTAATTACTCTTGGGATTGTATTCCGAGATCTGCGTTTTGCCATATGGACTACATCGCCGGTGGTTGCCACTGTTGCGCTGCAATGGTTGGTGATGGCTGTGAAGGATGTTTCATTATCCCTAGTGACGGTGATGATCGGTTCTATTTTAGTCGGAGTGGGCGTTGATTTCTCCATACACATATCCAACCGTATACGCGAACTTGGCGGCGGGATTGATGCGATACGGCTGGCCACCGTGTCAACGGGAATGTCTTTGTTTGAAGCAGCAACTGTCACCACACTTGGACTTGCTACCGCATACTTAATTCCGATTCCCGAAATTAAACCGTTTATTACGGTAATTATTATTCTGCTTTGGATTGCTGCAGCGAGTGCCTTGTTCTTATTACCTGCAATATTTGTCACTCTAGAAAAATTGGGAATTGGGACTACTGGGGGGAGTGACTCCATGAAGCGAGCATTAGGCCTAATGCAGGCTCAGAGAAGTGGCGAAATTGCAATTGATGCGGTAATGGTAACCCCCACAAGTAATTCTTCAGATGAAGCATGGTGAGCGTTAACCTCATGGACTATCGCCGATTGGGCAAAATATGGTCAATCATTGGTTGGTAAAGTCAGAGCCCGATGTTTATCCATGGGATCAATTGGAAATTGATGGTTGGACTCATTGGGATGGAGTTAGAAATTACCAGGCCAGAAATATCATGCGTGATTTAATGAAAAAGGGCGATTTAGTAATATTTTATCATTCAAACACAAAACCACCACATGTCGCGGGAGTGGCAAGGGTGAAAACCGAGGGATATCCTGATTTTACTTGCTGGGATATTAAATCCAAATATTATGATGCAAAATCTACACAAGAGCAACCTCGCTGGATAATGGTGGATATTGAGCCAGTGAGGAAATTGCAGCCCATTAGTCTTGCGAAATTGCGAGAGAACCCGCTACTTGAGGGGATGCCATTACTCGCAAAGGGTCAGCGATTGTCTGTTCAGCCCGTAAGTAAGGAGCATTTTGCAGTGGTCTGTGAAATGGGTGGAGCGAACATAGACTCCAAATGAAATGTTGATGTGTGGAATAGGGGTCGCTATTGTATGGCGCAAATACCAGTTGCTCAACGGGCGGCCCAAATAGAGTATGCAATACGTGATGTTGTAGTACCTGCGACAGAGTTGGAAAAACAGGGACACAATATCATCAAATTGAATATTGGCGACCCAATTGCCTACCCTGGCCTTGAAACACCGTCTCATATGATTAGGGCTTTTCAAGAAAGTTTGGAGAGAGGAGAAAATGGATACTCACATTCATATGGACTCCCACAACTCCGCAGTGCTATTTCTAAGGATGAAACCGGTAAAGGTTGGCAATGTAGTGAAGATGATGTTTACGTATGCCATGGAGTCACCGAAGCGCTACAAATTATCTTTGCTTCCACCCTAGAAGAAGGCACCAAAGTACTGGCACCTGGACCTCACTACCCGCCTTATATGGCCTACCCACAAATGTATGGTGCAAGCACAATTGAGTATAAATTGAAATGTGATGATGGTTGGAAATTGGATTTTTCCGATATTGAGGAAAAAATGGATGATTCTGTTCGATTATTAGTACTGATCAATCCAAATAATCCGACTGGAAATGTTGCCAACGAAGAGGAAATAAAAAGTCTAATTTCAATCGCTGAAAAATGGCCAAATTGCATTATTATTGCCGATGAAATTTATGATGGCTTGGACTTTTCAGGCACTCAGGTCTCAGTCGCTTCCCTCTCAAATTCGGTACCAGTTATTACCCTAAATGGTGTGAGTAAGGTGTACTATGCACCAGGTTGGAGAATTGGTTACTTGGCCATTCACGACCCACAGGGGAATATGGAAAATGTGAGAGATGGTTTGGAGAGATTATTGAGAAGTCGCCTTTGCGCTAGCACCCCCGCTCAAATGGGTTACCTTGCCGGACTTGAAGGGGACAAAAAGTGGATGGACGCCTACTCGGAAAAAGTGATTACTCAGCGTGATTTGTGTATTGAACGAATATCAAAAATTGATGGTCTTGAAGTTCAATCACCAAATGGGGCATTTTACATGTTTGTTCGCTTGAAGGACCCTAAATGGGCAAATAATGACAAGCAATTTGTTCTAGATTTACTGCACGAGGAGCATGTTTTGGTAGTGCATGGGAGTGGTTTTAGTCCCGAACTTGGGAAGGGCCATTTTAGGATTGTCTTTCTTCCAGATATTGATGTTTTGAACATTGCTTTTGATCGAATTGAACAATTTTTGCTTCGCCATCGCTAAAATATCGTGTCGGCGAATCCCTCTTATGGATAGAGATGTAGCGCCATATATGCGAAGCCGAACCCTCGCAGCACCCAAGTGCAGAGTATCCTTTTTGTGCTCGGCATTTTCCCTCTTGGCATTGATTATATTTTCATTGCCTAACGCAGTTGCTGAAGGAACTACTATTGTCAACCCATCTTCATTTAATATTGAACTTCTTTTTCCCTTGGCGACATCATTATTCCTTGCACTAATAATGTGGAAAATAATTATTCCCAACTCAATGTCTTCATTACAAGTTGCTTTTGAGATTGATGATTCATTGTATGAAGTTCACAGATTGACAAAAACTCGCGATGATGTGAAGGATTTGTTTAACCTGCCTCGCGTGGGTTTTGCAGTTACAATGTACCTCATGGCGATGACTGGGGTATTATTATTAATTGCAGAATTAATATTTAATCCAACTGTATATTTCGAACCGAACCTCATCCTAATGGGTTTCTTACTACTATTTCCAATATTACTAAGCCCTTGGGAGACATTCAATGCCCAGATTGAACAAATGTATCGTAATTCAGATAGAGTTCATGTTCTCGTCAAAATTTTTCGTCGCACTTGGACATTTTTAGCGTTGATAACTGCAACTGGGTTTACTCTATGGTTTGGCATTACTACAGAGGGGGGAATAAGGCCGATTTGGCTTGTTCTTGCATTGTTAGTATTTATGTCACCTACAATTATTGCTTATGGACGAATATTAGGGGCCTCTTGGAATATGCTGCTGCTTAGTAAATGGCGTACTATGCGCGGACAACAAACTCCAATAAATCCGGACCCACCCTCCTTTGGCTCTCGTATTAGCGGTCTTGTCCTATGTATTTTCTTGATTACCATGCCCGTCACTGCAATAAACGGAATTATGACGGTCGCATATGTGCTTCTAAACAACCCGGATAATGCTGAAGAGATTTTGAATTTTGGTGGCATTATTGGCTATTCAATTTATGAATGGGCGCAGTTAAATGAAGATTGGATTGAGAAATGGGTTTCTGTAAAGCAATTGGCTTCAACTTTAACGATCTATCTTTCAATGAATGTAGCAATCGTTGGATTGGCTTTCATCTTTGAATTAACTCGCAACTTATTCATTGGTGGGCAAACTTTTGGCGGGATAGGAGGTGTAACTCTTTCATCTCCGCGTGAGATTCGCTCAGAGGATAAGGCGCAAGCAAAATTGTTATACTTTTCATTTGCCGGTTTTAGTGGATATACAGTATTGTTGTTGATAATGATATGTTACAAAGAATTTAGCCATTTGATGCCTTTTACCTCAGTTCTCGTCAATCAAGGATTCACCGACCTAATTATCCTTGAAAGCACTTGGATTTTCATTGCCGTTGGTCAAGGTATTTTCCTTCTTGTGTGGCTTCTTTCAATTATCCGCTTTATCTCTTTGTCAAAATTGACCTTCGACCTATCTCCTGATGAGAGGCGAGAAGGTGTTATCATGTCTGGCGGGGGTGATTGGATGCGTACCTTAATTGAGCAGGCAGCGCGTAATGATGATATTGACCGTTTGCGCCGATTTAGCAGAGACTTTGTTGAGGGTGATGAAGCGTTGGTCAGGCTTGAAAAATCAAGAGCGAAAATGATTGAACTTGCATTACGAGGCCTTTGGCCTTCGGCCATTGATGAGGCCAGAAAGTTGCTCGCTCAACAAGGCGGTGATGATGATGAGGCAAGAATGATTATTGCAGCAGGACATGTTGCCAGTCGCAGATTAGATGCGGCCAGAGAAGCATTGCGAGGATTGGAGCAACCTGAGGGTTATGATGAACCGGAACTTCTTGCATTTGTCACTGAATGGATGGACCCTTGGAGAGGGCAAGTTACTGAAGATGACATGTGGGATTGGGAAAACAACTCTTGCGTTGACCATATTATTGATACGATGAAGAGATTGCGTAGTTGGATGCCTGTGCCACCGGACAAAACGATGCATCGAGATAAGTTGACAGTTTCTGCTCGCTTAAGTCATGTTGCACTTCTTCGCTCACAACGCCGTAGTGAAGAGGCTCTAGATATTTCACTCGAAATCATCAAGCAAGAGCCGTTAATGGTTAAAGCAAGAATTGCCGCTGCCCTTTGTTTATTGGATACCGGAGATTGGCATAGCGCAAATAGTATTCATTCAGAGTTAAGTGAAAGTGATCCAAACGACCCTCGCGTAAATGCACTTGGAGCAATTCTTGGAATTCACTCTGGTGATGATGAATTTGAGACTTCTATTGCAGTCGGTAAAGACAAGGAAAGAAGGAAGTGGGTCAATGAGGCACCTGTCAATGCAGTTGCTGCTCTTTGTGCCAAAAGGGGCGAGGATGAAGCATTAAATGCCAACGTTTTCATTGCCGCTAGTGAAGCAGTTGAACATGCCATCACGCCTATTTACAAGCCCTCAACATTGGGAATTATTTTCAGATGGTTTGTCTTGGTTCCACTATATGGCGTATTGGGAATTTGGATTAGCACATTTAGACCACAGGCTGCCGCAATAGTCGTCCCAGTGGTATTAACAATATTACAGATTTTTTACCTTCGAATTAGGAGAAGTCAACGCAGAGTTATCAAACATCGCGACCAAAAAGCAATGATCGCATATGCCAAGAGATTTAAGCGCAGAAAGGTGAAAATGTCGATTAATTCAATACCCATTGGAAATCATATGCTACTATCTGGATTATTAATTTCAATTAATGGTGCAATATACGACCTTGGTTTGCCAGGATGGCTGGTCGTAAGATTACCTAAGGATTCAGATAAGGTCACAAGACAGAGATTAAGCAAAAGAGCAAGGACAATGAAAAAGAATAAAGTCCCAAGGCTAAAACCTCTCAAAGAAGGATGGTGGCT
The DNA here is from genome assembly GCA_018649825.1 of Methanobacteriota archaeon. Classification (GTDB taxonomy): domain Archaea; phylum Thermoplasmatota; class Poseidoniia; order Poseidoniales; family Poseidoniaceae; genus PSPT01. The sequence goes on along the minus strand of JABIHC010000082.1, from coordinate 1,416 downwards.
TAATCGACCGAAGAGCGGTGATATTACCAGTTCGTATTTGGAACACGTTATTGGACCTTCAGCATATCGAGGTCGAAGCCAATATTTGGCAAGAAAAGATTCACATAAGCATCATGGAAGAAAGGAGAAATCAAAAAAGAGAGTTCCTATTTCTGAAATAAATATGGCCAGAAAAGGAATTCCTCATCATTCAAGGCTTTCGGAAAAACCTGTTTCTTTAGGGAGTAAGGCGAGTGGACCAAAACTCCCGGGTTCGAGAACTAATAAACCTTCAATTTCTTCATTTGGACCCCCGCCAACGGGCATGCAGAGCAAACCTTCTTCCGAAGAGAGTCCTAAGAAAAAGAAGCAATCTTCAAGAAGAAAGAAAAGGAAATAACCTACAGTTGAAACAATAAAACATCAGGCTTCTGCCTCGGCCAATAGGATTTGAAAAGCAATTCAGAATATTTTCTTTGAATGAAAAAGTCGCGTTGGAATGATTGCGCTGGCTTTCGGCGAATGCGGGTAGCCGAATGGAGGTCACAGAGTTGTTGTGAATATTGGGTCAGCATAGGCATTAGGGGTGCTTCCCCAGCAATAGTGAATTGTGCTAAATTGGGATTTCAGCGCTGCTGTCCTTGCCAATACATCTTCGGCATGCCCGTCCTTTGCTGCTAAATAGATGAGGTCGGCTACCTCGTCCATTTCATCAGTACCCATCCCAAGTCGAGTCATTTCGGGAGTACCAAGGCGAATGCCCGATGGCTTTACCGCACTTGTATCTCCAGGCAACATGTTCTTGTTCATCACTAGGCCTTGGGCTTCACAACGCAAACTAACATCAGCACCTCCTCCAAATTCAGAAACATCAACCAAGATGGTATGGGATTCTGTGAAACCGTGATCAGGTGCAAAAACTTTCATTCCCCTTGACCAAAGTCCCTCGGCAAGAGCCTTAGCATTGCTAATGATAGCATCTGCATAATCTGCTTGGAATTCAATTGCTTCGGCAAGACTGACACCAAATGCTGCAACTTTGTGTAAATGGTGATTTGAATGAACTCCGGGGAATACCCTACTTCTAACCGTCTTGTGGAGCATGCGCCCGTTGGGCAATTCACGGTCCTTACCGCCTAAAATAACCCCGTGTTGAGGTCCCGGGAAAGTTTTGTGTGTTGAGGCAGTGACTAAATCGGCACCATCGCCAATTGGGTCTTGGAATCGCCCTCCTGCAATGAGCCCAAGCACATGTGCTGCATCGTACTGGACACTTGCGCCAACTTCTCTTGCTGCTGCAATCATTGGTTTGAGATCACTCGGAAAAAGATAAACGGATTGGCCGAAATAACAGACCCTTGGCTTCTCATTCAATATTGCCTTGACTGCCAAATCAGTATCAATTGACATTGTTTCAGGAATTGAGGGATAGGTGAT
>JABIHC010000175.1 GCA_018649825.1 Methanobacteriota archaeon | reverse complement strand
GGTGCTTGCATTAGATTCAGATTCCTTTTACCGCCAGGTGCATATGCTACTACTTTCATTAGGGAATTTATTCGTGGACCAGTTCACCATCTCTAATGGCAGTGGTCTAATACTAACGCCTTTTTTGCTATTCACTAGTATGGATTCGCTTTTCCAACCCACATCAATATTCGCAGCGTATTATTTAGATTTGACTACAGAGGATTAAACCAAACGAACTGTTTCAAGGTTTTTCGGAGCCCAAGTGCGAACGCGGTATTTCTCTCGAAGAGAGCGACCTAACTCGTTACATTTCAAATAATCACCATGATGGCATATGACATTCTTTGGGCGTGGATTCATTTTGCCGACGAAATCAAGCAATTGTCTGCGATCTGAGTGCCCAGAGAATCCATCAATAGTCACCATTTCACAGCCGATTTTCACCATGTGAGTTTGACCATCTATTTGCATTGGGACTTCGCCAAATCCCTTCTGTAAGCGGCGACCCATGGTTCCTTCTGCTTGATATCCAACGAAGCATAAACTGTTTCTATCAGAAGCAGCCCAGTTGCGGAAATACTCCATAATCGGCCCACCATTCAACATTCCACTGGTTGCAAGTACTATACAAGGAGACGGGTTAGTTACTACTGACTCGCGCATATCCCTTCCTTCCACCTTACGGAACCATTCACTTGCAAATGGATTCATTCCGTCATCGGTGAGCAAACTCTTGCGCAGAGCACTTGTCAAGTAATCAGGATGGTTTGCATGAATTGCAGTTGCTTCTTGGATCATCCCATCCAAATAAACAGTGCATGGCTCAACTTCGCCACTACGGAATAACTCATCGATAGCAATCATCACTTCTTGGCTTCTTCCGACTGCGAAAACCGGGCACATCACCTTGCCGTTTCGAGCGAGAGTACGGCGAATAATGTCCTGTAATTCTTGTGTTGCTTCTTCCCGAGTAGGTTGGAAATCTCCAGATGCACCATAAGTTGCTTCCAAAACCAGTGTCTCAATTCGCGGGAAACGAACACTAGCTGCATCAAACAGCCACGATTTCTCAAACTTTGAATCTCCAGAATATACGATGTTGTGTACTCCTTCCCCAATATGCAAGTGAACCGAGGAGGAACCAAGGATGTGCCCAGCATTATGGAAAGTCATTTTTACATCAGGTGCAATATCGGTAGTCTCCCCCCAATTTACATCCACTACGTGCTTCATACACTCTCTTATATGCTCCATCTCATAAGGCGGGTGCTTGCCTTCAGATGCACTTACTTTCAGATAATCTGTCTGTAATAACAGCATCAAATCACGCGTTGGCGGCGTACAGTAAACAGGGCCATTATATCCATACTTGAATAATACCGGCAACATTCCAGCGTGGTCTAAATGGGCATGCGTAATCACTACTGCATCAAGTTTTGAAAGTGGTAAGGCCTCAGGAGCATCGAAAAATGGCATAGGGTTGGCATCGGAAGCAATATTGACGCCAACATCAATCATTACTCGCGATTCATTTGTTGTTAGGTAATGACAAGCCCTACCAACTTCGCGATATGAACCAAGAGCAGTGTTTCTCACCCAAGTTGAACCCTTTCTTTTTGGACGATAAATGTTGAGGCCAAAGTCTCGCATCAGTTTCTTTCTAACCTCGGAATGCGCACACCTATAACCCAATATGTCATGAACTGTTTTTGATTCCAATGGTGGAGTTCTTTCTAGTTTCACTAGCCAACCAATCTTATCTCTCAATTCTTTCAATGTTGCACCGCGCTTGCCTACAGCGAGACCTGGATCTTTACAATGGATAATGACAGTGCTAAGTGCTCCATCAAACCAGATATCAGTTACTTCTGCTTCCTTTGGAATTATTTGATGAATTGCTTCGTGAGAATCATCTTCATCCAACATAATTGATGGATGAGGGCGGACGACTACTCGGCGCTTTATCGCTTTTGCAATTTTTCCAACTAAGCCACTACCGCCACCAAATTCTGACGGAGTTGGGGTAATTAATGCGATACTTGCGGCTTCAAGCCCCACTTCATATTCTAGTTCTTTCGGAACATGCTTTGCAATCTCGTCCTTTACTTGTTTGAAACTAAGTCTCATGTATTTTCACTTTCCTTTACACGCTCCTCTATAGACTTCGCAGCAAGCCCGTAGGCCATCTGCCCATAGTGGGCGTGAGATTGAAAATGCCTTACTTGATAGAAGCGAGTAACTTTTCAAGTTCAGCATCGGTGAGTAATTGGAATCCTTCATCTGCAGTAATCACTGCTAAGTCCATGCCATTGCCGCTAGCAGCATCACGCTGACCAGAGGCGGTTAAGCAGCGAGCAGCAAGTGCTAATGCTTCTTTTCGGTTCATGTTCTTTCGGAATCCATCTTCCAAAACACCATACATATAGGGAGATCCTGAACCCGTAGCACAATATTCGTCAGGAATTGAACCGCCTGCAGAATCAATAGAATATACGCTTGGCCCACTATCATCGCATCCGACGATTAATAGTTGGACCCAGTAAGGTCTGCCACCAAGAATATTAGCGGTAAGAGTTGCTGCGGCTTCAACAGTCATTTGTTGTCCACGCTTTAACTCAAAAAGAGTTGTCTCAGCGGCAAGAGTGCGAGATAGACTTTGGGCGTGACCAACCAACCCAGCAGTTGTTAGAGCAAGGTTGTGACCAATCTGGAATAATTTTTGCACACTCTTGTTTGCGACGAAATGCCCCATGGTAGCTCGATGGTCAGCGCCAACAACAGCACCACCATCAAAGCATATTCCAAGAGTACTTGTTCCAGTTTTGACCGCTTCAGAGTGTATGTCCATCATTAATTTCACCTCATTTACCCCACAAATCACGGGCTTCTCATGTGCTCGGTGCAGACGAAAGCCCTTGAGGGTTGAGGTTGCCTATCGCCTGCCCCTTATGAATCCGACGACTTTTATTGCAGCACTAAAAAGGAAAAATGAGGTGGAAAATGCAATTCGTTTTTTAACTCAGCAAGGGAAATGAACACCCAATAAGTCAATTCAGCCCGCAGGTTCTTCAATAACAAGGACGAGGGGTAGTTATGGCGAGGCGGAAGAGGGATGTGAATGACCCTAAACAATCCTCGCTTGACGCATTCGCTAATATTGTCCGACAAAAATCTGGTATTGGCAAAGGTAAAGCGAATAGGGCCGAGCAAGATGCATTGCCGGCAAGTGAAAATATCCCACAAGAAAATACTCCGGGTTCAGCAAATACGAGGCCGCCTCAAACTCTTGACGCATATACTAATGACGGGGTGGAGGAATCAGCGTCGAGCCAATCAACTCCTGTTCAGCCCGACCTCCCCTTGCCAAGTGAAGCACCAACGGCTGACGCCTCACAATCTACCCGCGAAACTTCCACTATTGCCCGAAATCATGCATCACAACCTCAGGCCTCTATACCTTCGCAAGTTCAGCCCCCTGCGAGTGGAGCACACCCCCCTCGAACCTTTCAAATGCCGAGTTCAGGCCCAATTGCGCTGCAAACTCCAACAACGGACATCATGTACCATGATTTAGGTAAGATATACTCCGATGCACCAATCCCAGAGAATAAGAAGGGAATGGTTCTACATCGCGCCTTATTGCAAGATTTAACAGGTGTGTCTGATCTGTTAAATTGGGTTGCTGATGGAGAGGGAGTTATCGTAGAACTGAAGCGAATAATGGCACGAGAGATTGAATTCCAAACAGTACTCATGCGTTTATCCACATTTATTGAGGACGACATCGGTGGACAAATAATTCAACTGACT
>JABIHC010000096.1 GCA_018649825.1 Methanobacteriota archaeon | reverse complement strand
TTCTTTACTACGGCTATTGATATTTTCAGTGGAAAGAGCATATACTGTAAGATAAGGAATGTCCAATTCCAAAACCCAATCCATCATTTTCTCAAGTTTTTCTTTACCCATTCTGTGGCCAATTTTTGCCGGTATGGATTTGCGCCAGGCAAAGCGTCTATTTCCATCCATAATCACTGCTACATGCTGGGGTACTCCAGCATCAATGACCTTCGCAGTGAGTTTAGCATCCACGGCTGCACCGAGGACATCACCAACCCGCTCACTAATTCCGGCCATGCTGCTCATTCCGACCGAAGAGGTAATCCTTCTTGATTGAACCCCCTTCAATTGTTGAACTTATTTTTCAATAATTGGTTATTGGTGGCCTCGCTACCGACGCTTTGAGAAGAAGAACCTCTTGGCATGATTCATAGGAGGGTGTGTTGTGAGTAAGGGCGATAGCAAAAATACTGCCGCCATTGATGCCCGCAACGACGACAGTACCAAACTCCTCCTCCCTATAGAAAATGAGACTTGGTATCCTTCTGAAATCGCCACTCAATGTGAATTCCGAGAGTCCAAAGTTGCTGGATTTGATTACTGGCGTCTTTCAACTAGGTGGGGCTCATTTGACATTCATTTGCCAACTTCTGGGCCTGAGAATGCTGACTGGTGGCATCTTGTTACAACAAATGAAGGTTGGTGGGGTGAATTACAGAATTTTTCAACTGCAGAAATCACCGAGAAAAAGTGGGGCGATGGAAAGTGCTGGGAAATAATAATGCCCCTTGCAAATCAAAATGGCTCAAACCAATCCATACCGCAGAAATTTGAATTAAGGGCTCTGCCGATGGACCGAAACGGTCACGGTAAGAGGTTGGCAGAATTATCATCTCCAACAACATATTCAGCAATCGGCGGCCTACAAATAGGAGGCAAAGACCTTCTCCTGCTTATTCCAATAGCGGAAGAAGAAACCCTTAGTGGAGCACTACAAGCCTCACTCGTCCAAAACAAAATTTCCTCGGCTGCTACTCTCATGGAAAGTGCTGGAAAAACGCTTGGGAAATTTCACACTAAAGCAATGCAAAAACATTCAATTCCAAATATTGAGCGCCGCTGGAATGACCGCCTCAAAAAATTAGAGGATTTAACCAAAGCAAATACACTTTGGCGCGCCCCTCATTCGCCAGCAACAAAAGGAACAATCACGCACCAAAATATGGGTTTAGATATTCTTCATTTGACTAATTCTTCTGACCAATCTTCTTCTGAAATAATGATTGGAGGGTGTTTTGATAGTGTATTCAATTCCCTCGTGGATTTACCGCTTGACCACCCTGCAATTCGCGACATTGCTGCATTGTTTTCAAGCCTTCATCAATTACTAAACGACTTAGAGTTTCCACTTGAGAATAAACCCAATGCGGCTCAAATAGATGAGAAGGTGGAAGGGAATGATTTGCGAGAGCTGGAATCCAAACTCCGTCTTTCTTTATTGTCGGGTTGGAGATCAACTGCGCCACCAAGTATCAGCGGAGAACGGGCACTTGATACTCATCGCGGAGGTGTATTTATTTGGGAATATGAGCAGAAATTAGAGCATCTCGCTCTATGCAAAATATATGGGGTGGAGACGCCACAAAATTTGCAGCAATGGTTGCGTAAAGTTTCCCGAATCCAAGCCGCAATGTTTCAGCACCGAACTTGGTCTGGAATGGCTCTTGGTTGCTATATAATTGCCGGCGGGATTGTAGCACTATGGGTTAATGGCACCCTCGATTCTTTTGATGCACTTTCAGCAATTCCAATTGCTGCGATGGGCTTTTTCATGAAACGTTTTTACAATTCTAAATCCCTTCCTACTCATCAACCACTCTGAGAAAGCCAACTCTCAAACCCAATGCAACCGTACCGTTCAATATTAGATAAGCAATAATAATAGAACCACATCCGAAAATCATGAGCCCATCTGATTTTTCTCTAAAATTAAAGAAATTATGTAGTGAGGCCTTTTTGGGATCTTTAGGAGCCATAATAGGTTTTATTTTGGGCAAATGGAGAGTATCTGACCAATTAAAACAAGAATTGGGCGTAGAATCCTTCAAGTCTGTGGAATGGACAGATATTTGGATAAACAGTTCAAGCAATTCTTTCGTTTTGAATTATATGATTTTGTGTGGTGCAATAGGCGTTGTGTTAGCAAGTGCAATCAAAGTATTGAATAATGAAGATTCTGAGAAAGAATAATCATTGTTTTTCTTTGCTTAAACCCATACATACAATATTTGCGAATCTATGGATTCTTTGTGGGCTCTATTGAACGATACCCTTGTTATCATTTAGGCATACATGAGGAACCCTTGTATTCAAGTATTGAATTTCGGGTTAAACTACCCTACTTTAGCGGGTAAAACCTCCCTACTTTTTTCAGTTTGAACATGATTTCAACCTTTTGTCCTTTATATACATCTCTAATCCCACCACATACGCGTGAGTGATATGAATAGAAAAAACGATGAAAATAATATTGATGCAAGTGTAAAAACTAACCAAATAGACAATAATGGAATTGTACATCTAAGCAATGGAATAAAATTAGAATTATCTCAATGCAAATTAATTCCTCCTGGAAGCAATGATTATGTTAATGTTGTAATGATGTTTTCTTTGGAAAATATGTATGACCCTATAATAAAATGTCCAAATTGTGACTCTACAATTCCGTGGGATAGGCCAATCTTGCTAATGGATAATATGCAGTTTGTTTATCCATGTTCGGATTGTAAATGGGTGTGGGAACGTCAATCATTCAATATGAGAAAATTTAGAATCGAAAATAGATAAAGGGTGGGCAAATGCTGAAGAGGAGATGATTATATGAATACAATATTAGTAATAAAACCGTATAGATGGAATGGAATGTGGGTATTTGATGATGAAGATACTGGGCTTGTGCGAGAACCTTTCGTATCAGGTGCAGATGATATCATAGATGTAATGGTAGAAGAAATAGATAATGCTGATGAAGGATTTAATCTAATTTTTTCTCATTTACCTTTCCCCGGACATGATTTACAGTTAGATAGGCAACACGAAGAATCTGGAGGATGGTGGTATCAAAGTACGAAACTAGGTATGCAAGGCTGGTTATGCCCAGCTTTATTCCACTATTTCGAACAAGCCCCAGAGAAAATATTTGCTAAATTTCAAAAATGAACTTTAATAATGATTTAGATAAGTGGTTTTCAAGTGCATATGATGGAGGTAATATTGGCAGTACTTAATTCCTAATAAAACGCCATAGTTTTAGGCTAATATTTACGGCCATTTGAGCATTATTGCTGTTGTTTATTGTAGCATTTATAAGGCTCTACATATATACATATTTGAGGGGAGAG
>JABIHC010000074.1 GCA_018649825.1 Methanobacteriota archaeon | reverse complement strand
TGCGGCATCATCGGGATTTGCATTGCGATATTGCTCAAATAGTTCCATTGCTTCAGCAAAATTACCACTTCCAAGTGCCATGCCTGCATTTTGCATTAGTTCTTCACTCATGTACTCACCTATGCCTCGGCGGTAGCCCCATGCATATGAGGCTGACGCTCAAAATATGAAGTGGAAAAAGACATCTTTTTTCACTTTGGACATTAAAAACGATTTACTCTTCTTTCGCAGCAAGCGATTGAGCCAGTAAATCCTTCATTTCAGTAAGTTGATTTGATTGGCTTCGGTCCTTGTGCCTTTCATTAATTTCCATCTTCAAATCAAGAGGTTTGCGGACGTTGAAGAAACAATTTGCTGGGTCAGCACGAATTGTTCGAATGGTTCTTTGAGCACTCATTAATCCGAATAGCATTTTGAAGAATCCCTTTGCTACCTTTTCTTGAGTACTGTCGCTGGCATCAGGTGCAGTCATATTTGCAGTACTCGCACCAAGAGACATACCCACACTTTCCTCACCGACACCAATTCCTGATGAAGTCATTGGAGTTACCGTTCCGAATCCAATTATCGTGCCAATCGGTCCTTGACTCATGTTCACTTCAACAATATTATCGTAGAGGATGCGGCGTTGGTTTTTGTTAAGCATAAATGAGCGTCTAAATATCAGTCCATCTGTTGTTACTGCATAGGTAAACGAATTTGTATAGTAGATAGTAAAGCCAATTAGAACTACCATCCAAATGACACCCATTATTTCATATGGGTAGTTCTCGGGAATAAAGGCCAAAGGATAATCATCCATCGTTCCGCCAATAATTGAATTAAGACCTAGCAGGAACGGAAGAGCAGCAATAAAAATCATTGCTGTTGTAAACCATCGTCCACTAGTGCTAATATTCATCCAGCGGTTTATCCATGCAATGAATAGCATAAGTATTGGGAAACCAATTGCTCGGCCCAAGTCACTGGCAATAAAATCCTTTAATAAGACGAGAATACCATTTTCGGGGTCATCCATCATATCAATTGCATTGAATGCAAAATGGACTAAAAAAACTACTACTGCAAGAACATGCATAGAGAAAAAGGCAAAAACACTTGGCTTTGATTTCATCACCACATCTTCGTCTGAAATCAGGTCAAAATTATTCTTTTCAGGTTTTTCAGCAGGCGCTTCAACAACTGGAGCGGACTCTTCTTTTGGGGCATTGGCAGCATCACTTAACTCATCGGACATAGGCTCACCTATCACCCAACCAGCGGGGGTTAGTCATGAACCTTGTGGCGGCAAGGGATATTATTACTACTCCTTTTGAGCAATTTCTAGTGCCATATAAAGATTTGAGCATTTCAATAAGGAGGCTGAAATCAATGTTTAGCAGTGATAATAGTAAGTTAACAGGAGGAAACACTTGTTCTTTTCAATAATGTGTTCGCATGAATCAGTGAAGAATTCCCCATGCGTGTTCGCCATTACCGGTAATCCATTCATAATCTTTCAATGTACGAACTCCTATTTCATCCTTGATTCTCATTTTTGTAACTTTAAGAGGGTATTCATTGTATGTCAAATGGCTGGTCATTCGCCCTCTTGTTGGCTGATCAAATGTCCAGTGTGCTCTTGAAACGGCTTCAGCTCTAAGATGTATGGTGGTTCTCCCATTCCACATTTTCACCTCAAAAACCGGCAAAGGTGCATCGGGATAATTTCCATCTCCACCCTCGCATCTCTCGCCCGGGATTTTTTGGACCTGTACCTTTTCAAATTTTTCACTTCTCTCTCTTTGTGCATCATGAAATAGGCCTGCTGGTGATATTGCAATATGAGGGGTGTCTCTTAATTTCCAAGGCCTGTCATCCTTTGCAGTTATTGTCGGAGCGAGGTGCGGCATGAACCAATCAAAGTAACTACCATCATTTGCGTGGAGCATTCCCCAGTACCAAGGTGGACTCGGTGCTTGAACACAGACTTTTTGAAAATATGCAGTTCCCTCCACTTTTTCTCCATCAATTATTCCATTAACTTTAGCGCCATGTAATCTCAAAATATCATAGCCCATCCCGGCGGCATATTCTTTGTGCGCCCAACGAGCAGTTGACATTGGTTTTGTCCATGGTGTCATTTCAAGATCGAATTTCTTTGAACTTCCCCGCTCAATCATCTTCTCATCTGCCTCTAAGTGAAGCCAAAAAGAACTGCCGTCATCACGCAAGCCCATTGACAAATCCCTCTCACAAATTGGAATAACTGCTCCAGAACCATCAATGGGTTCTGCTGAGGCTTTCTGCGGCCACAAACTGTGCCGTGAATGTATTGCTGCCATTTGCACAGGTGTGCGCACGATAGGTTCCCACATTTTTTCTCCGTCAAACCACCATGCGGCAACCATTCCAGGTACTGAATAGCCGCCTTCTTCATCAATTAATGGCCGTCCTCCTTTCCATTCAAGCCCCGAGACATCTATTACTGGAGTATCCTTTGTTGACCATAAAACCATCAATTGTCGGCTTATTGTAGGGTCAGTCGGATGTCTTAGCATCACTAGCCACCACCACCAATCCCAAGTTAGGCGATGAAGTGGCTTCATTTCGCCCAATTTCCAAAGATGCGACAAGTCTCCTTCAAAGCGCTCCATCAATGCACCTCAGTCGATTTCTTTGCCTTTGAAAATGCT
>JABIHC010000059.1 GCA_018649825.1 Methanobacteriota archaeon | reverse complement strand
TGAATGGGCATTATGCGCCAAAATGTTTGGTTTTAAATTGCTTTATTTGGAAGCAGGAAGTGGAGCACATACCCCGGTATCAAGTAAATTAATAGAAACCGCAACCAAAGTCAAAGGACTCACTATACTTGTCGGCGGGGGTATTAATGACAGTGTTTCGGCTAATAATGCAAAAAATGCTGGTGCAGATTGGATTGTCACCGGAACATTAACTGAAAAGTGTGATAATTTGGAAGAACTGAGAACCAAACTTACTCAAATAATAGGAATTATTAATTCTTAATCTTCGTAAATACCCGGATCAGAAGTTCCACCTGGTGAAGGTGGTCTTTTATCATCCACATCTATTGCATTTGATGTATCAATAATTTCTTCTTTCTTTTTCAAATCCAATTTTCCGCCCTTTGCTAAGTCAATCATATCTTCTGAATTAGGAGTTGATAAAGTCCTATCAACATCTGGGGCATTAGCATATTCTTCTTTGGCATCCATTCGATTTTCATGATGGCGCGTCATATCTAATGAATCAGCAAATACTCTTCCAACTACTTCTCTAGTTCTTTCATTTCTTCGTGCAGCATCAAGTTCAAATCCAGCCTTTTCATATTGGCGCTCTAATTCTTTGAGTTCGGCGGTGCGGTCTTGTAATGCACTTTCCAAATCAACAATCATTAATTGCATTTGACTAACTCTTTCATCGCGCTCAAATACATCATTATGTAATCTTCTTTCTCGTCGCCTTAAAGCCTCATACTCACGGTTTCGTTCCAGCAAACGACGTTTCAACTCATCAATTTGCTCAACTAAATAGTCATGTTCTGCACTTACTGAACGTGGCCCTTGGAGAACTCTTTCCATCTGTTCTTCCATTTCACCTAATCTTTTATCTCTTTGATCTAATAGCCCTCTCAAACGGTCAGCCACATCGCGAAGTCTTTGTCGCTCTTCTTCAAGTGCATTATTTGCTGCCTTTTCAGATGTCAATTCACCTTCGCTTTGAGTTAGTTGAGATTTTAATGCACGTACTTCATCAGCAGTCACACTTGTCAATCCAGCTTCAGCGGCTCTATCTAAAGCCAATACTAATTGTTCAACCTTCCCTTCCATTTCAGAAATAACTTCATTTTGCTCATCAGCCAGGGTTCGTAATTGTGAATTTTCCTTTTCCATGTTTTCTCGCTCTTCGGCTGAAATGCTCGAAGCATTCGCTGCTAATTCAGATTTAGTATCTTCTAATAACCGAGTTAGGTGAACAATTTTTGCTTCTTTTTCACGAATTCCTTCTTCCGCTTCTTGTAGCAATGCAATTTCAGGGGCTACCCCGTCTTCTCGCTCAGCTAAATCTAATTCTAGAATACGAAGACGTTGTTTTGTAGATACTAAATCATCATTTCTACTTGTCAATTCATCCCAAGCAACTAACACCTCTTCAACTAGTTGATTTACAGGATATGATTTCAACATTCCTTCCAAAGCAGCACGGTCATTTTCACCACTTGTAGTACTTTCTGCCGCGCCGGGTAAAGTGGATACGCTCATGCTATCGCACCCCATCGGGACTGAATCACTCTTGAACCTTTACCGCACCTTGGTGCTATAAAGGGGTGATTTACCACCCTTTTGACAAAACCAAATCTCAATTAATTGAGGTATATTGTTCATCGGGCATTACTTGTGAAAGTGCCAATGCACCATCAGCGACCTTAGTGATTGGGTCTTCACAACACCAAACATTTACATCACCAATATCTGACAATTCATCTGCAATTCGGTCTGCAACTCCTTGAATTAAAGAGCCTCCACCAGATAGAATAACATTGTTACGTAGAACCGGTTGATATTCAGGGTCTGCACTTGCTACGATTGCCTTTATTGTAGCAACGATGTGAGGCATTGCAGTTTCACATGCATCACGGACTAAATCGCCAATATCGACAACTTGTTTCTTTCCTTCAACGCTCAATTCAACCATACACTCTACAACTTCTCCGCCAACATAAGAGAATTCTTCTTTCCACTTTCGAACCATATCCTTTGTAACCTGAGCACCAGTGTATTTCTTACAAATCAAACTAATCAATTCGTTATCAATAGAATCTCCCGCGTGCTCAATTGTCATTTCGTCTTCTTCAGTTGGGAAGGTCCCATAAATACGAGCGATATCAGTTGTTCCTGCACCAATATCAACAACAATACTTCCACCAATTTCTTCAAGTCCAAATGCTGTTGCAAATGGTTCTGATACGACCATTATTGCATTTACTTGTCCTCGTAGGGTGGCGACCAAGTTTGATTTATCAGTAAAAGAAATGTGAGATGGGCTGCATATTACGCCATAAACTTCATCGAATTCTTCTGGATCTGCAGTCTCAATTAAATTTGTTACGAATGCCTTGGCAGCAGCAAGATTCGCCTCGTCATCTTGAGCCACTCCAGCAGCCATTGGGCGGAATAAATTACATGCGAGCTTGTTCTTTAGCGCATCAGCACCGAATAAAACATCGCGACCCAAAAAATTTCTTGCGACTGGGTCTTTTGGTTTTCCTACAACAGTTTCAATCGTTTCGCTCTTTCCTGCACTAGATGAAATAGTTGATTGAAATGTTCCCAAGTCAATTCCAATATACAAACGGTCGGCCATCATAAATCCCTCATATGCGCTCACTGCGCGGTTTGACCCATACACAATCCACCCTTGAATGTGATGGTCGCGAAAATAGAAACTATACAGAATTATTCTTCTTCAAAAAACGGATACAGAGCCGCACCCATATTCCAAACATCATCCTTTTTCGCCCCCCTCCAAATCTGTGCAATTGCGGCGCCCAAAACAATTGATATTGTTAGAATTGAAAACCAAACTCCATTGATATTTATTTTACCTATTTTTTCATCTTGTTTAGTAATAATCCAATTATATTCAATATTAATGTCTTTTGAATTCCCTTTTCCACTATTAATTTGAAACCCATCAATATCATATTCAACCCACTCGAGTGAAATTGAATAATTACGATTATTTTTCGCACTATTATAATCGAAAATATTCCACAATAATACAATATCGACATTACATTCATCATTACAAAGGAAAATTGTTGAGCCATTTGAGGTAATATTTACCCAAACCATACTTTCATTTGCCGGCTCATCATTATCTACAATTAGAAATCTAATTAATAAGATATTATCTTGATAATGGACAGCAGGTGTATTAAATTTCCAGGCCGCCCAAAGAGGATAATTTGGATAACACCCTACTTCATTGATAGAATCATTTAATGGAGTATTTTGACATAAGTCAACATTATTGTAAACACCATCACCATCGGTATCATAATCATCATCACACCCATCAATTATCCCGTCTTCATCTCTATCAATTGAATCATCCCATCCCTCACATAAGTCGACGTCATCAGTCACTCCATCATCATCAGAATCTTTTTCATAATCAGCACAACCGTTTTCATCAACCGAATGATTAATTTGGGTTTGCAAACAAATATCCTCCATATCAGGGATATTATCACCATCGGAGTCTATGCGGTTGGTCCTAATGCCCTTTGCTGCAATTGCAAAGCCCACTTTATCTCCATTCATTCCAACACTATTCGGCGACCCCCCAATAGTAATGTTCCTCGCTCGTACCTCAATCTGAACCCATTCTGCTAAGCCAAGTATTTCAGCAGAAACCTTCACACCCAATGTGGTTTCATTATTTTGGCTTATTAGGTCAATATATGAATCATCCACATATATCTGTGACTCACCATCTCTATATTTATCTCCAATAACAAAACTACCATTAGGGAATTTTACAATCAGTTGCAAATCATCTACTGGGTGCGGGGATGGCTTTGCATTCCATGATAATCTAACATCCAAATCATCTTCCATTGAAGAGCGTTCAAGAATCCAACTCACATTTTGTCCTGTTGAGAGAAATGGGCCAACAGAATCATTACCATTCCATGGTGCATTTGCAAGTTTATCCAATGGGCCCCCACTGCTCCCCGATTCATTAACTCGATTTGTTAATTGTTCAACCCAATCATTATCTGTTAACTGAAATGAGTCATGAACCCAGATATCATTGGCAGGAATTGAATAATTATTTATTGCGATCTCCTGTAGAATATTTTCACTATTTACCAAATTACTCAAATTTGGCCTACCCCATCCCTTCATTTGATTTGGTTCTTCTGAAAAACTCACACCCCTATATTCGCCTCCAAGCAACGGGTCTGCTGAAAGAGCCAATAGTGATCTGATAAGGCTATTTGATGGAGTAAAACCTTCTGAAAGCCCAACTCCACCTCCCAAGTATTCTATTGGGTACGTTGTAAATTGTGAGTTTGTCGTTGAAATCCACCCCTGCTCCACCATTTGTTGAATAATTCCTGCCGTGGCAGCAGCAGTTGGTGTCGACATTGAAGTGCCTGAACTTGTCCGTGTCCCATTATTATTTGATGTGTGTTCAGAATCTGCTTTTGCTGACAAAATGCTAACCCCTGGTGCAACAATAAAAATACCTCGCACACCTTCATCCGTGGGCCCATGGCTCGAAATCGAGTACATGCCCGTGCCATTATCATTATTGGTCGCCCCAACAGCAACAACCGATCTTGCATTAGCAGGCTCCATTAATTGCCCGCCATTATTTCCCGGCGCAACAAAAATAATTGACCAAGGGTTTTCCTTCACCCATGCATCCAGATTACTAGACCTCTGGGTGTATGCAGTTGTTGCATCACCCCATGAATCTGAGTGGATAACGCCACCGTTTACGGCCATCTCCCATAGCAAACCATCCATCGGTGGCTCAATCCATCCATTCGAATTAACTAAATCTTGAATTATCAATTTTGAAGCATAAGAAATAGAATTAATATTTTCCATATTTTCTTCTAGCTGATTAGTTAATTGGTCGTGGACCACATAACACCCCAAACTTCCTGCAGTGTGAGTCCCGTGTCGTCCATCTGCCTCCCCGATTGTATCCCATTCATCAATAGTTTCATTCAAGAGCAATATTTTTCTGTGCTCAGCGCCCGGTGTACCAGTGGCATTTTGACCCGACGGCAAACCTTCCTCGCCACTAGAGTTCCTAAAACAAGAATGATCTCTGTCAATTCCAGTGTCGGCAATTGATAAAATAATATTTTCACCATTTAATCCCAAATGCCAAAGTGGGTGTTGGGTCATTTGATTATTTTGAATAATACTTGCAGCAACTCTATTTCTTGAGTTCGCATTTATTTCTTCTTCAACCCACAATACCCCTGGCCATTCAAGTATTTGATTCAATAAATTATTTGCATTATTTGAGTTTGAATGGGTTGGCCATTCAATATTAATTGCGGTTGAAATTGGTGACTTCACAATATTATCATTTAAATTACTGTCTGTTAATTGTAGGATAATTAATTTATTATTTATTTTATTTAGTATTACTATTGGTAAATTTGCCTCTAATACCACTACCGCCGCCCCGCCATTTTGTGGAAATTGATTTTCTATACTATTTTTCCATATGGCTTTTGGAGATTCTTCTTGAAAATATTTTTGTGGCACAATAATATTTACCGGTTTCCACACCAATAGTGAATTAAAATTCACTTGACGGAGGGGCTGAATGCCCATTAGTTCTAATTCAATCCATTCCTGACTGGTCCATGTATGGTTTTGGATAAGAATAACTTCATCACCATCAACTATTTCTTCCTTTGATTCATTCCACTGGTTTTCAATGGATAACGACGAAGCAAAGGGGGTTGTTAATGAAAGGAGCAATAAGAGTATAATTGCAACTCCTTTACATCCTCTCATAAACTTCCGATTACCCCTTGTGTCTTGAGTTATACGGATAAAAACACGCCTTTTCAGATAATAATAGTGAATAATATCTCAACGGCGCGTTTATACGAGGGGGTCAGGTGGGTTGCCGTATGGATGCATACCGAATACAGGGAAGCGTGCCGATGGGCCGAGAAGTTCAAGTATTTTCAATAGATATTGTAGCAGAAAATAATGACGATGCAACCCATCGAATCTATTCTATCATTGGTAGCCGGCACAAGGTCAACCGCCGCGTAGTAAATATTGAAAGTTGTAAAAAAATAGACCCTCGCGAATCAAAAGAACCCCAAGTGATAAACCACTTTCGCGAATTAATCGCATCATCAGAACCCCTTTCTGTAAATGAGGAAGAGTGAATAATTCTCTATTGAGGATTTTTCACAGTCCCTTTGGTGAGGCATTTTGAATGCAACCCCCCAGCGACTTACAACAAAAAGCGCGCTTGATTGAAGTCAATCGCCAAAGACTTAAACAACTTAAAAACCAAATTTCACAATTGGAACTAATTCAATCAGAGCATCTAGAAGTGAGTGTTTCATTGAAGGCCTTGAGCGTTGCCGACCCCAAATCCAAACCATCACTAATTCCGCTTGGAGCCGGAGTTCACATACCTTTGTCTTACGAGGAAAATGGGCACATTATTATTGATCTTGGCGGCGGTATCTTGGCCGAAAAACCATATGAGGAAGGAGTTGAAATGCTGCAAAAAAGAGCAACTGATATCGGCATCATCATCGACCAATTATTTAATGAAGCCAAAACAATTGAACAAAAAGTCGCCGAAATGGCAACTTTATTCAACAGTGAAGCCGCAAACCTTTCTCCTACAATCGGTGCTGAAATTGAGCAAAATGAAGAAGCAAATTCAGAATCCATTCCGGTTGAAAAATCAAAACCATCCCGTCGAAGAAAGGGCTTTGGCGGTGAATTAACCCTTGATGATTGAGGAATAATTATGGGACTATTTGATAAATTCAGGAAAAATGTTGAAAAGGTTGTTGAAGATATAGATGAGGAGAAATTTTCCGCACCAGAGGACTCTCAAGAGGCTCTTGAAGCGATTGCATTTTCTCAAACAAACGAACTTCCACCCCTCCAATCATCTGATTTGGAGGAAACCCACCAACCCACAAGCGGAGAAGACGATTTAGTATCGGATGAAAAAACTGACAAGAATTCAAAAAATAGTTCAGAACTCGTTGAGGAAGACGATTGGGATGATTGGGACGATAACGACGATGTCTCTCCTCTTCCCGTAATGATATCAAAAAAAGATAGAAAACGGATTGAGAAAGAGCAAAAAAAGAAACAAAAAAAGATTAAACTTGAGCAAAAAAAAGGCAGGCGAGAAATTGCACGCCCCAAGGGCTCTAAAGTAAATTTACAAATGATGAGGTCCACAACAGGCCGCCAACTTGTAGCAGTAAAGCAAGCACCAAAAGGTTCCCTAGGTGCTGAAGAAATTATTGATAATGAAGGCAGGGCAGTAAAAATAGATCTTGGTGGAGGCGTCGTAGAATCAGGTGGCAGGGTAATCAAGGAAAGCCAGGCTCTCAATGATATGCTTGAAGAATTGGAATGGGTATTATTGGAATCGGATATTTCGAGCCCCGCGACCACTGCAGTAATGAATGCATTACGAGTCCAATTAATTGGCAGCCGTCTAAGAAGGGGGGCCAAACTCGGCAAAGTGATTGAGGCCAGTTTAAAGCGATCCTTACATAATTTATTATCTGCCGATTATTGGGATTTTAATGCAACTGTTAATGATATGATTTCTAAAGAGGATACTCCGGTTATTGTAATGATGGTGGGGGTTAACGGTACAGGAAAAACTACAACCACTGCTAAAATAGCCCACCGTTTGAAGCAACAAGGACATTCAGTAGTTGCGGCAGCAGCAGATACATTTAGGGCAGGGGCTATTGAGCAATTATCTTCACACTGCGAACGCATTGGAATTCGTTGTATTTCTGGACAACGCGGGGGCGATTCTGCTGCAATCGCTCGCGATACCGTCGAGAGCGCTAGGGCCAAAGGCACAGATGTAGTGCTTATTGACACAGCGGGCAGAATGCAAAACAAATCCAATTTAATGAATGAATTGTTGAAGGTCCATCGTGTGACTAAACCACACTTAGTATTATTCGTCGGCGATGCTTTGGCTGGTAATGATGCTGTTGATCAGGCGGTTCAATTTCAAAATATTTTGTCTTTTGATGGTGCAGTGCTAACAAAGTTGGATACCGATGCCAAGGGCGGAGCCGCCCTTTCTATTGCCCATGCTACAGAAAAACCAATTGTATTGGCGGGAGTGGGGCAAGAATATGATGATCTAAAACAATTTGACCCCGATTGGTTATTAGATCAACTATTTGAGTAAGCGTTGACCTATTGAAGGGCCTCCTCTTCGCAGTGTATGATGGCAGAGGATTTTTTCTCCGACGAAGGCTCAGCACAATTTTTCCAATTGATCGAGATGTTACATAGAACCGGCCTAATAAATCTAGGAATGATTCCTGTGGAAGAAGGAAAGGTGATGTGGAATTTTTCCGAAGCAAAAGCAGCAATTGACATTCTCCAGATGCTACAAGAAAAGACGAAAGGGAATTTAATAGATAATGAAAATAAACTTCTAAATGGAATTGTCGCCCAACTGCAATTAGAATTTGTTCGCGCCCCACAAAGGAAAAAACAAATGGATAAAGATGCAGCAAATGTAAAAGAAGTAAAACAAGCATTCAGTAATCCAAGAGATGGACCCGTTGAAACAGTATCGGACGATGCTAATGAAGAGGAATGAGTACATTTCATCAATATCCTTGAAAGCCAATGAGAGATAGCGTAGGGTGAGCAAGATGAGTCGAATCGCCAATGCCGACCCCGAAGATGCTCCGTCGGTCTTGTTAGTTGATAATAATGAAATGACATTATTGCGTTTAAAAGAGATTTTTAGGCAACGCGATTTTCATGTTATTGAATGTAATGACGGGGATAAAGCAGTTGATGAATACATTCTTCATAACCCCGAGTTGGTAATTCTGGCATTAGATATTCCCACATTAGATGGGCACCTCGCCGCTTTGGAAATGCGTGAGCACGGCGGGGATTCAAGAATAATATTTTCTTCACCGCGCCGCTTAACTGAATTATCGACCCAAGCAATGCATTCTGCAGGGGCGGTGGCGGTTGTTGAAAAACCAATTACTAAATCTGCAATTGATGATATTTGGGATGCCGTACTCGGACCAATTCCCGAAGCGCCCGGCTTGGAAGACATGGATAAATTATATCCAGATGATGAATTACAGGTTGAGGAAATTGAAACCGGAACGCAATTACCCCCACTCCCCCTTCCAATATTACCGGCCCTTCCTACCGGAGAAATTGTAGTTGTACCTTCTTCCCCCAAGCCAAAGAAAAAGAAACTCAAGTATTTTTTTCTATTAATTGTCCTATCTGGAATCGGATTTTTGGCATCTGCATACTTTGGATTAGTACCAATATAGTAAAGGAATAACCATTTTGGTTTCCATTACTATTAGGTTTTAGGAGCAATTTGTTCTATTTGACTAAT
>JABIHC010000061.1 GCA_018649825.1 Methanobacteriota archaeon | reverse complement strand
GCAAGTGTTTTTGTCAAAAATACGTAATATTAATGGTTTAACAAGAGAAGAGTTCGATTCAATGCCGGCGCGAGAGTTACAATCATTGATTAAAGATCCAGTGCTAGAAAAGTTTGTATTTGAGAAACGACAATATTCACTCGAACAAATGGTTACAATTGTCAAGCGCGTCAAAGCATGGGGTGCTGGTTCAAAGAGGGTGGTGGTCTAATGTGGACACGTAAGGCTGCCTTTTCTTTCGTAGGCGGAATCGCCTTGATTCTCATTGGGATGATGATTTCTAACCATCAACTGATGACTTTGGGAATTGCCTTCATCGCCTTTATTGCAATTAATTCATGGCTTTCAGGGCACGGAGATGTAGAAGTAAGGCGTATCCTTTCTGCTGATAATCTATACAAAGGAGATGATTTGTATGTTGAATTACAAGTTACAAACCGTTCAAAACGTCGTACCCAGCAACTTGAAATTTTTGACAATGTACCTCATGAAATGAAGTTGCGCAGCGGCCTCAATTCAATGCGAGTAAATCTAGGTCCCGGTGAGACAACCAAGATACGCTATGTCCTGCGTTGCCCTCTACGTGGTCACTTTTCCATCGGGCCTGTGAGTTTGCGCTTTAACAATACATTCAACCTATTTGCAGAAGAAATGTCTTTAGCCCACCATAGCGATATTATCATCTTCCCTCAAATCAAAGATATTGAGGAAGCATTTGTTCGCAGTCGTACCCCTAAAATGTACACTGGTGCAACAACATTGAGAACCCCCGGCCCTGGTTCAGAATTCTTTAGCCTACGGGAGTATGTTCCTGGAGACCCATTCAAGAGTATTAACTGGAAAGCATATGCGCGTACAGGAGAGTTGATGGTAAATGAAAAATGCCGTGATGCGGTTACGGATGTTTACATTATTCTTGATAGTCGAGATATTAGTAGAATTGGAACAGTTCTCAAGAATCCATTAGAAATGGGAACTGTCGCAGCAGCAAGTCTTGCAAGTTTCTTCATTCAACGTCGTGACTCAGTCTCACTTACTATTTTTGATGATAAGGTTTCATATTTGCAACCAGATACTGGAGATAAACAGTATTTCAAGATTTTAAGCAGTCTTGCTGGAGTGGCACCAAAAGGAAATATGCCACTGCAAGCCGTAACTAATTCCCTTGCTCCGCGCTTCAGTCGTGGAAGCCCAATTTTCATTATTTCAAGTGCTGAAGGCGATGGTACTGTACCTCATGCCGTGCGTGACCTCGTCGGAAGAGGGCACGAAGTCAATATTCTTTCACCAAGTAGCATTGACTTTGAAAGGCTTGTCAGTAGAATACCCAGGATGTCTTATGAGGTATTGAAGTTGGAGCGCAACAATCGATTAACTGGATTGGCAGGAAGCGGGGCTCAAGTGATTGATTGGATGCCTGATATGGAACTTAGTCAGGCATTACTAATGGTGCGGGGATATTAAGGGGGTGAGATGAATGGCAGAAGATGTACAAATCCAGTCTGAAGGGATTAGGTCTCTTCACCTACGTATATTGCGCAAACAATGGCAGATATTAACTCTCCAAGTAATTGCAACTATTGCTTTAGTTTGGATGTATTTGACCGTCTTTCAAACTTATGTGCTCAATAGCATTGACCACACAATGCTTCTCAGTGTGTTCAATAATTTCCTTGTAAATGAGAGTGGTGGAGAGCATAGCATGCCTTTGGCGGAATGGATGACGGGAATTGGTAATTCAGGATTAGGGCGCGTTTATATGCCTCTAATATTAGGTGCAGTTTTCGGAGGAGGGATGGCCTTTATTTCCTTCCAAACGCCTGAAAGACAACAGAAGATAAAATTCGGACTCACTGGCTTTGTGATAATAATTCTTGTTGGTCCATTGCTCTTGGGTTGGTCTTGGGATATGCTGACTAGTTGGGACCTCAAACCCCCGTCAACTGAACAATGGGACTCGCTTGTTTGGCCAATCTCAATAATAATTTCGCTTGCGGTAATGGGATTTTACTTTTTACCTATTATCCTCGGTACAAAAGGAATATGGGGCCTGTCTCGAAGATCTATTGGTTGGGCCATTGGTTTCACATTAATATTCTTAGCAATTCATGCAATCCTCACCTTCCCATTGATAATGAATGAATTGGGTACATCTGGCAACCAATTATTATCTCTTGAAACTCAAGTTGGTGAGCCAGAAGTAGGTCTTTTTGGTTATGAAATGATAACTCAAGAACAATTTAGTCTGATATTAATTGCCGTATTATTGATGGTCTTCCAGGAAAGTGGTTTCGCGGTAATACGCTATCTTGAATATGCTTACCGCTTGCCAGAATCATGTAAGAAGGACCCAGAATATGTACGCCAAATGGATAATATTCTCAATGGTCATATTTGGCATACTGGGTTTATGCTTGGGGGAACCGGAGTAACTACAATGATTGCATTAGGATTCCATCGTATGCTCCTTGATTTCGTTGATGGGATATCTGGTAGTCAATGGGCTAATCAAGTAGGGGAATCAATTGAATTGCAATTGACCTATGGTTTAGTTATTTCAGCACTATTATTCCTTCTATTAACTGCGGCTTTACGCTTCATCGTGCCTTGGCAACGTGTTAGCGGTTGGGTTGAATATCTAAGGCAGCGAGTAAAAGGTGCAGAAGAAGAAGAAGTTGTCAAAACTTATGTGTGATAATTCGCATAAGTATTTTTCGTTTGTAGCAACAGACAATGATTATTTATGGTTTGACGAGTGAATGTAGTAAATAATCCGGCTGAATAAATCAGTGAATAGGGTTGCAAATAATGGGAGAAGGCAAATGCTTGTTAGCCATAACAATGACTTTGGCCATCCACTGGATTGCCACATCCAATCACCAAAAATGATAGCAATAGCAATTCCGAGAATTAATATGGCCTTTTCTATCCAACTCGGATACTTTTTCCCGAGCGTTTCGGCTCTACCGACTAGAGTTAGTGTTGAACTTTGGTCATCGGACAAAATACCCACCTCCCTAAAGGTCAATATCTGCTAAATCACTTTCTAATTCCGCTAATGCAGCCAAAGCACCCGAAGTTAAGTCAGCAGCACTACTTACCTCGTCCAAGCCTGTTTTTCGGGTTTCCCATGCAGCATCAAGTCGTGCAAGTTCCTCCTCTAGTTTTGCCCTCTCGTCATTTTCAGAAGTGGTCGCTGTCGCCTCAGTACCGGCATTCAACGCGGCCGAAATTGATGAAACTAAGGGTGAATTTGGGCGCGGGTCATCCTCAGGAGGAGGAAGTTCTTGCCAAACCGGCTGTTCGCTTACAATAATTTCTTGGATAGGCTCATTTTCTAAGGTTGGCGCTTTTTCTGTAGCAACTTCAGTATTACCTTGCTCACTTTGATTCGTTTCCGACACACCCTCAGTGCCCTCTAGTGAATTGATACTTCTGTTCATGTCATCTAGAGCATCATTAGGTACTGCGATAGATATATTTCCATCTAGAGATTCATGTGGTAATAATCCACTTCGCTGGAAATCCCAAAGTGGGCCTTGTGGCGTTCCACTTGAAAGCCCAGTACCATCTATTTGATCGATTAATTCTTCCAAAACCTGGGTGGTTTGTTCAAGCCTTACTGCCGCTCCAGCATCTCTTTGGTCTGATTCTAAGTAAATATCATCAAGCGATTTACGAATAATACCTCTTGCTGCTTGACTAATTTGCGGAAGTGCTTCAGGTCGGCGGCAAGCATTTTGAAGTGCTACTATTTCTTCACTAGGTGCGCCTAGAGTATCAAGACTGTCAAGTACTGAACGAAGGCGTCTTAGCATAGTTATTGACTGTTCAAAGTCCTCTAACAATCTTTCAAGGTCCAAAACAACATGAGTGACAGTTTCCCCTAAGCGATGTTCAAGTCTTTGCTGAACAGACCAACGTGTAAGGCCACGAACAGTTCCCGCAGTTTCTGGTGCTTGTCTCTCAAGAAGGTCCATGACTTCTCTTGAAAGTAGATATCTTGGTGTTTTTGCAACATGTTCAACAGTGTGTTGAATGACTGCAAGTCCACGTTCCACTGCGCGGTCGAGTAAAGTAACTGAATATCCCAAGTCTCTAGCATGCTCCAAGCGATCTAACACGGGACCAAGTGCGGAAAAAGAAGCCTCTTCGCCTAGAAGGGCTTGAGCAAGAGGTTCTTCGGCGAGACGTGCTCGAATCCTCTCTGCTTCTTCAATATCATCTAGTGCTTCTTCATGTGCTTCCGAAAGTGCCCCCGCCTGCTCAATAAGGGTTCTTAATTCAGATTCGTTTTGCCCTCTCCTGGCACTTAAGTCACCGAGTTCTCGCAATAATGTACGGCGTTCTTCCATCAACTCTCGCAATTCTGCTTGTGCGTGTGCTGCTCTAACCTCTGCTTGAGTTGCCCTTGTGTCATGGTCATCCATCATCCGACGTGTTGTATGAGTTTCAGCCTCAACTGCAGTAAGTTCTGTTCGACGCTCATTGAGTCTAATTTCAACTTCTTGTGTCTCGGATTGTGCTTGGCGATGTCGATCTCGTAATGCGCCCACCTGCTCTGAAAGCAGGCGTTGTCGTCGTTCGTCTGCATCCATTTGTTGGCGAACATTTGATAATCTCTCAGCATCTGTTTCAAGTTCTGCTTTCAATTCAACTTCTTGAAGACTCAATGCTTCTAAATCCTCTCGCAATTTAGTGCTTGTTTCTGAATCTCCAATTGCCTTTGCTAATTCAGCAGCTCTTTCAGAGAGTTGATGTTCAAGGAATGTTATTCGCTTTGATAGTTTTGCGGCTCTTGCGTTAGCATCATCTTCAGAGATTGTCAGTTGCCTAAAGGCAGTCTTGTTATCATCTATCTCTTTGTGCAATGATTCTACTGAGGTTCTCAAGTCATTGATTCTTTCATTTGCTAAGCGCAATTCATCCACTGCAG
>JABIHC010000085.1 GCA_018649825.1 Methanobacteriota archaeon | reverse complement strand
TTCGGTCAAAGCAGCAATACTGCCATCATTGTCACAGAGAAATTGAGTGGATTCAAATGTTGTTGAATTCACGTGGTCGAGAATTCTTCCATCACCAGGCCAACTATTTTTCCAATGAGGTTCCATTATATCTACGGTCCAATCTCCGTGAATTTGTAGATATCCAGAGGGCTCAACATAAAGGTAAGTTCTTCCCCTACGTGATGCGATTAATAACATTGCATCATCGGGATGAATTGCTAAATCACGCGTACCACGGTTACTCCAGCCTGAGCCGAAACTGCCAAAATCTCCAATATATGAATAATTGTCCTGCACATCATAATAATACAATGAACTTCCACTACCTCTGGCGATTATCATCGTACTTGAGTCTGAGGAAAACTGAATGTCATAGACATCAGTACCTCCGTTTCCGGATGCAAATAATGTTTGATTTAGGATACCATATGCTCGCCAGTAATTATCCGCAGAACCAGAAATAAAATCTCGCCCAGTAGGAGTGAATTCTACTGAAAGAATGGTTTCACTTGTATTCCAGAATGAGTTAATTTCAGTACCATTGTGAGCATGATGAAGTGAGACGCTATCACCACCTCCAGCAACAAACAATGAACCATCAGGAGTAGTATCAATATCATAAACGGTGCCGTTAGTAGAATAATTATTGTGCAGGGTGCCATTTGACATCCAATATTGGTATATTGCCGAATCACCTCCACCCGTGAAAACATATAGCCCGTCATTACTAAAATGGCAAGCATGCACATCGTTTTCAATGAAATGTGCAGTGCTCAAATTGTAAATAATATTTCCACTAGTTGAATCCAAAACATATGCTTCAGCATTTTCACCAGATGCGCATATCATACTTCCGTCGGCGGAGTAATCCAAATCACGTATATCATCATTAAAATTAGCCAATACCGCCAAGGTATTTCCAGGCACATCGAATATTTCCAAAGTCCCAGCAGATCCTCCGCTAGCATATGACGCACCATCGGGATTCCATGCTACTGCTCTCGCAGTGCTTCCTACTGAGTTATAGTATTCCGAAGAGGCAGAGGGCCAAGCCTTAATGACTCCTGTTTCCCAATCGGCCTGCCCATCACCATCGCTATCAAGACAACCTTCACCATCAACAGAAGTTGCATTGCCCCAAGAATATGGACATTGGTCGAGAACATCAGGTATTGTATCACCATCAGAATCGTTCGCACTTACGGGAAAAGAGACAACCATTACGCTCGCAATCATTATGGCCACGAGGAATATTGCCCTCTTTTGTGCTTGGAATGAATATGAATTGCTATCTTTAGATTCCGGAGGATGGCGCAACCGAGAAAATAATAGTTTCAAAGCCATGCTAGTCTCACCTAATCTATCCGAATACACCATTAGCCATAGTAATAGTGGTTTCCCGTTCATTGAATAAAACCCAATAATTTCAATAAAAATAAGATTATTATTAACGAATATGGGGTGACAACTATTGAAAATAATGCTCCATCGGCTCTTGGGCTAACGAATCCAGCAATAGGTCCTCCTTTGCCTGTTTCTTTTTTAGGCGGTCAATATAAACCAATATTAGGAGGAGGATGAAGACCATTGCAAAAACCCCGTATGTCCCTCCTGGAACATTTGCAAAAGTATCAAGGACAGTTTCTGGTTCTTCTACCTCGGCCCCATTTTCAATTAGTAGCATATTTCCAGCTGAATCCCATGCCATCAATGTGACATTCCAATCACCTGCCTCAACCTCGCCAAATTCGATGAACTCATCTGGCCATGAGCCGTTAAATGTGCCACTCTCGCTATAATACAACACATCATCATGAACAATTGTAATGCGCCAAGAATCTAAATCATCGGTTGTTGATAATTCCCAAGAAAGCCAAAGATTTTGCCCCTCAACAATAAAGTCTGCAGCCCCATTTGGAGATGTACCATCAAATGTCATGGAAAGTTCAGTACTAGCTGCATTACCAGCCGCATCCTCAACTGAACAAGTAATTACTGACTCCATTCCATCATAGACATCATCAGGGCGTTGTCTCGGATGGGCAACGGAAAACATCCCAGTAGAATCAGCAACTGCCTGCGAGGAATGGCCACTTGGATATTCAGAACAATATACAATTAATCCGGCTTCAGTTTCACCTCGTATCCATAAGTCAAATGGGCGTCCGTCAGAGAAAGCAAAACGAGAATTAGCAATTGGAGAAGTGATATTGATTACTGGGTCTAGGGAATCTAGAGTGACATTACTTAGCCAAGTTTCCTCAATTCCAAAACCCCCAGCAATCAATTTGAATTGATTCATTCCTTCAATTAATGAGAAAGGAATGGTGTGATTACCACCCATAGGAGAAATACCAGTATGCACTCTCATCCAGCCATCATTTTGCCAATAAAACAATTCCCAAACTTGCTCTGGACCGAGATATAAAGTGCCAAATATATTTGACTCGTTTGTCATATTTCCCTGCCAATTTGGACTAAATTCAGGTGAATAATCTTCAGCAGAAATAGCAAAACTGCGACATAATATCAATTCATTGCGCCCTTCATCTTCAAATCGCAGACAATATTCATGCCATCCTACCAAATCAAGAGTGATCGCCCAATCTGCTAATCCTGCCTGTCCAGGCACACTCACCCAATCGCCACCATCAACGGCTACATGGGCTATTGTTTGCTCTGAGGAATTCCAGCGAAGGGCAACCATGTGATGGCGTAATGTTTCGTTGTGATTGGGGGATAATAATTCAACAACTGGGATAATACTATCAATTTTAAATTGCAATTGTTCGCTTGCCCAATTACCAGCAGGGTCGCGCACTAAAACATCCACAATGTTTTGTCCTTCCTCAAGAGAAATATCTACTGAGAACCATTCAGCGGTATTTGGACTAATTAAGTTCTGTCCTTGCACCCAGAAATCAACTCCTACTTCGGTCATCACCTCAATTGATAATTCAGTTTCATTTATTACTTCAAACTCATAACTGTGGTTTAATGAAAGTGGAGGAGGAGTTGTATCACGAATAATATAGAAAGAACTATTGCGGACATTTCCAGCAATATCTGTGGAAGAAATTAGGAATTCATTTGTTCCTTCAAGTGGAAGATTGAAAGTTTGATTATACCACATTGGGCGCCCATATGCTGCTAATGTTGTCCAATTTTGTTCTGCAGAAGTTGCAAACTCTTGCGGATAAATGGGCACTGAATTAATAGAAATATCCAAGTTATTTTCTGCCAATAGGGAAATGGCAATTGAAGTAGTATTTACCAAATGCGACTCAATTTCTAGAGAGTAAATAGGGAAATCAGTATCATATACAATATCTATCATTGCAGAAGAAGTCTGACCTGAGAGATCACCTATTATTGCCCGACTAGAATACAATCCCTGAATTAGTTGCCCATTAGGCAAAGTAATGTTTACTGACAAATTTCGCAAAGTGTAATCCATTGCTGGTGGCGGCAAATCATGCCTTGTTGCATTGTAAATAATTCCTACTTCTTCCTCACTAAAGAACGTTGAATAAATTCGTATTTCATCAAGCATTCCCTCAAAGCAGGTGGTTGATGGAACAGATGACGTACAACCAATGTGACTCATTTCGGACAAACCACTTGCAGCCCAATCAACAAACCCACTTGATTGACTTTCCATCACTCCGTCAACAAATACCTGCATTGTTCCAGAGATACCAGTTCTTACCAATGCGATGTGGTGCCATTGACCATCCGAAATATTTGTAGTAGATATTGCAGGAATCCCATTATGTCTGGCAATTCCGATGTGTCCAGAAGAATTAATGTAGCCAAAGTGCAAATCATTGCCTATGTGTCCATCATATCCGGCTATTTTCGGTGCATCAAAAGGAGTATCGTTGCCCATTTGTGTTGTGTTTATCCAAAATGCCATCGTAGTATCTTCAAACAACTGCAAACCCTGGGAATAATCTTTTGCCGAATTTCGCGCTGAGGAGGAAACTGTGAGGTGCGAACCAGGTAGACCGTCAAAATCCACCACGCCGCCTCGCAACCCATCTTCAACCCAAGCAGTTCCACCCATCAACTGTGCGTCAAGGTCAAATTCACCGAGTAACGCATAGTCTTCGGCAAATCCAGATTGCTCATTCAAAGCCCACCAGTTTTGAAGATTCCAAGTGTCATATGGCAAGAAATCCGTTGGCCTTATCACGCGATTATAGTCATCCCAAGCGAGTAGTTCTGCGCTCAAGTTAATTTGAGTCCCATTCAATAAGGTTCCATTTGCCTGTTGTAATATTTCAGCTAAGTCAACAGATATGTTTGGCATATCCCACTGGCTCCTGATAATACTGAACAAGTCAATATCCGAAATATTGAATCCTGCTTGGTTATCTGAGAAGATTGCACTTAGATTAAGCGCGGTATTATTCTGTTGTCCGTCAAGGGCACCAAACCATTCAACACTTGGTGCGCCTTCTTGCAAATTAAATTGGTAAGGTATTGTCACTCCACCCCCGTTTGCCAATACTAACTCAAAGTATCCCTGCCACTGTCCGGCGGATTCAGGTAATTGCATGGTGTGATTAACCTGCCAAGCAACCTTCGGCATTACTCCCCCTAATGCTGCACACCCAGATGGGCAGAGAGCCAATATCTGCGATTGATTCAATTCATCCCAGCCATCAACACTAATTCCACTGCCACCAATTGAAGTTGCCCTCAACCAAAATTGAGTGTTTAATGCAGGTACTTCATAACCGTGAACTACAATCCAAAATGTACCTGCTTGCACATTTTCAAGAATTACTTCCTCGTCGCTATTTCCATTACCCGACAAACCAACTTGTTCGCTGCCCCAGTCGAGAGCACCATTGCCATTGTTATCACGATAGACATAAAGGTCAAGGTCATCCATGGGGGTATGGGAATCAATTTCCACGCGGAATTTGCGCAAATCCTCTAATTGCACTTCACGGATATATGAGGATGTACTTAGGCTACCCACCGTATCCTGATATGCAGTTTCATTCGGCCAATACATTGGTTGAGTCCAACCCCAAGCATCCATATCGCTTGCTGAAATATCTATTGTGCTAGCAAAAACTAGACTATCAGAAATATTGTTTTGCCTCCAGTCATCAGTAGTATAGGTCAAATTACCAGCAATAGCCGCAGCAAAACCAATACTAACATTTATTGGATTATCATTTGTTGAAACTCCATGGGTAGTTGAATGAAGAATCAACTGTTTGAGTCCTGACGAAGGGTTAGCAGTAAGCATTTCATGTGATGAGCCAGTGCTGGTTTGGTGTCCCCAAATACCAGAGCCTCTGTGCTTATTCACCGAGCCACTCTCAATTGCCATGCCCGAAGGCCCATAAGCATCCGGAGCATCTTGATAGTAGGGGTGAGGTGTTTGGGAAAGCCAAAATGCGTCAATATCTGTATAGATGTTGTCGTCCCAATCAACATCGACAATAATCGTTCCATTGACAAGACCACTTGGCCATTCAACGGCAAACGCCTTCCAATCTCCCGATTCGGCGCGCCAGCCCCAACGTTGTGCACCTTGCATCCAAGTTTCTCGGTAGAGAGTTTGATTACTCAAATTACCGTCTATTAATGGTGCCTGCCAAGAGGTAGGCCCAGAACCTGCAATTGTCGCTACAACCTGTAAATTCCACGAGTGATTATTCGAATCAAGTATTCCTACGGATGACAAATGAAGCCCAGGGATTGCATTTAACGGCACATCAATATCTATAGGGACGGTGATTGAGGACATAGGGGGCACTGCAATAGCAATAGGAACTGTCAACCAACTATCAATTCGCTTACTAAATCCTGTAATATCATAATTGATAGTTAAAGGGTCAATTTGACTACTTCTTACATTCCGTCTAAATACTCCGAGAAGGATCCCATCAGCGGGCAAATCCCATGGATTTCCAACCCTTGCTTCAACCTGCGAGGAGGTATACATGTGCTCAGTAATCGTTGAATATTCCCCACTTGATTCCCATTCTCCACTATCGACTAATCCATCACCATCGGAGTCTGTCCACCAAGTTCCATCACCATCGGTATCATTCCAACGATAAATGCGAACATAAACATTATTTTCGCTGGCATAATTTTTGTCACCATCAAATCCAGCCGCATCAATAACCGCTCTTGCTCTAACCAATGTAGCATCGCTGGCAATTGAGGTGTTATTGGCGTCACCGTGAATTAATATCGGCACGACAATATCAGGCATTGAGGACTGATAGCCGTCCCAATCACCACCACTTTCCTGCGAGACCCACGATTGATTGAAATGAGAGGTTGCCTGCCAAGTAGTTCCATTCATCTGTAGGTTCAAAATGTCTTGAGTTGGGTTATGAATACTATATTGCAAAGTATCGTTTCCGCCCGGTAAGAGCCAATTAATATTCGATAAACGGTGTGCACCGTTATTTTGCCCAGGCATCCATGCGCCCGGCTCTGTCCACCAAGTACCGTTCTCGCCGGAAATTGAAGCAGTTGCTCGGTCGGCATCAAACCAACCTGCACCCTGCACATTTCCATCATATGCACGGTCTTCAGCAGTTGACATTGCCAAATCACGGATTAGTTGAGAATTAGGGAAAGAACCATGTTCCGCAAACCATGCATCATATAGCAGAGCCATTAATCCAGCCGCAACAGGTGTAGCCAATGATGTACCAGACCAAGAACGGTAAGCAGAATTAGCATCGGTTTTTTCATTCAAAGTCACATCACCAGTTGCCGACCAACCAATAGTGACGAGGTCGGGGTCCATTCTCCCTTGACTGTTTGGTCCGCGGTCTGACCATGATGCACTCTCGCCATATGTGGAGACATCCCAGCCGCTAGTACGCGAGGAGAACGCACCTACACTAACCACACCGGCAGCCCCACCTGGGCTAGCCACTGTGCCATAACCGTGACCTCCATTTCCTAATGCAACAAGATAGGTAGTATTTTGAGAATGGACTCGAGTTAGCCAGTCTAAGTAGAGAGAATTTTGGTCGCTTCCTGCATCCACAACAGATGAATATCCAAAAGAGAAAGAACCGATTTGCGCTTCGTCACCACTATCGGTTTGCCCATCATAACCTTCGGCAACAAATCTCCAAGCATCAAAACCAGAGCCGCCTGCGTAATAATTTGCAACTGCAATCACACTTGCATTTGGTGCCATTCCTTGCACTTTTCCACTTGCAATTACTCCTTGTGCAGATACAGAAGAGGCACATAATGTGCCGTGGCTTCCGGCTGGCCCACCGTTCTCATTTATCATGAAGGCGACTAAATCACCGTTGTTAGGGATGCGGTCAGACAAACCTTGACGAGCCGAGTAAGTTGGAGCATATGGCAGACTTAAATTGCCATCGGCAATGAAGTAAATCAGCCCAGCAGAGCGGTCCCAAAGGCCATCGGAGTTGAGATCAAGACCTGCGGTTTCGGAACCTTTTCGCATAGGTACTTCATCGGCGAACTGACCATCTCCATCGAGGTCAACATATACAGTATCATATGATGAGTTGACTTGTTCATCAACGACAATAATATCAACATCCCCGCCAACTCTTGACTGTAAATTATTGTCTGGGTGCTCACCTATGTGGAATACTCCTGAAACGGAATTCAGCCCCGAAATATCCAATCCAGATGAATCCAAAAAACCATCTCCATCGCCATCCACATCGGTGGTTGAAGTGTCTGAATACCAGGAATTACCATCGGAAGGATATGTATCACCATCTTCAATCCATTCATTGATTGAACGTGGGTCAAACATTATCGGCCAGCCGTCCCAAGGACTTGTGGTATCATTTACTCGGGCTTGAGTGCCATTTAAGTCTGGATGAGCGAAATCAACACCACTATCAACGATAGCCACATTCACTCCGCTTCCAGTGACATTACGCTGCCAAGCATTGGTTGCGCCATGCAAATCCTTAGCGGCCCAAGTTTCAGGGTCTGCCGCCGAACCTTCACCCGTTGAACTCGCATCACCGTCATCAAAGCCATTTTCTCCCACAGAAGAATCCCATGTTTCGGGAAAACCAGAAGCCGGAGCAGGGTCCTCAAGAACCGGAAATACTGCTAAAGTGCCAGCGACAGATGCCAATTTCGCAACTTGCCAACCGGGGAGAGTGAGAGAGCGATGCTGCAATACACCAGCCAAAGATTCAACATTTGAAGGCACAAGGCGGGCAGAGGTTCCGGCGTTTGAATAATCATCTCCAGCCGCATT
>JABIHC010000161.1 GCA_018649825.1 Methanobacteriota archaeon | reverse complement strand
TTTCATACATGAGTTCAATACACCCTTAAGTGCTTCATCGTGTTGCAATTCACGCAAATTAGGCGTATTTGGGCTACTTACGTTAATGATGAACATATCTACATAGGGCCATAGACGTGAAAGGGTTGTTGCATAATCAGCCCCTGCTTCCTCAAGGGGGGTAATCTTTGATTTGCCAAGATTTGCTATCACTGGCATATTAGGCCAGCGTTTTTTATCATGCAGATATTTTAGCCTCTTCGTAATTGCAATCGAACCAGGGTTATTGAAACCCATTCTATTGACCAATGCCTTCTCGCCACCAGCGCGAAACATTCTCGGCTTCGGGTTTCCATCTTGAGCATGTTCGGTAATGCCACCAATTTCCATAAAGCCGAAGCCGAGACTTTCCCAGCCTCTAACCGCTTCAGCACATTTATCCATACCCGCAGCGACTCCAATCGGATTTGGGAAAGTAAGACCAAACTCCTCTACTGGCGCTCCTTTACGTGAATAGAGGATTTTTGTGAGAATCTTTGATGGCAGGAACCAATCGCTCAAAGCCATCGCCTTGAGTGTTCTTGCATGAGCCTTCTCGGAATCCTGCACGGCGATAAGCGGCCGCCCGATAAGGCTCCAGAAGATTCCCATTGATTGCAAGCGGGAGGGGGTCATTCTTCAAGGGTTGCGGCCCCACGCCCACATATGAGCGGCTTCTCACCCCTATGGGTTTCGCTTCGAGAAGCCGCACGCAGGTTCATCCGAGAGGAGGATATTGTCATTTGGGTTGATGAAAATGACGCCTCAACCGCTAATGGTTTGGTCAGTTTTATGGTGGAAAAATTACCCGCCCGCCTCTCATTACCTGTGATTAAGGTAAATGGTCGAAAAAGTCCTCAGCCCATCTCCCTCCAACCGATTGAAATTTTCTCAAATAATCAGTTAATCGCAAGATTGAGCGGCCCTCCCCCGCAAACTTCAACTTGCTGGGTTCCCGGTGACTATGCTGAATTATGGGTGGTTTTTGTTGAGCATGTGGAGGATTTACTCGATGCAGGCTATCCAGGGTGTATTGGTTGTGCAGGTCCAGGTGCTGAAGGTGAATGGGATGAAATCTCCCAGCGAGCAAAATTCATCTAAGTTCCATTAATACATCGGCATTTTGGCAAATCGATGTTTTTTTTTCATTCTTTTTTTTAGATTACTTTACTCATTTTTACTCCTTTCATTTTTCCCCTGAATTACGACTATTTTTTTGTGCTCGGCGATAACGAAAAAATCTCACAATTAAATGCTCTTTTTTTGCAGGTACTAATAGTACCTGTGTAAAATAGCCAAATGTGAGGGATTAAGTAATGCCGATGTAGCGGGTCTAAATCATGGTAGTTGTGATTGTGGCTGAGAAACCATCTGTAGCAGAGGATTTAGCCGGTGTTCTCGGGGCAAGCAACAAACAATCAAATTATTGGGAAGGAAATAACCTCAAAATCACTTGGGCAGTAGGCCATTTACTTGAATTAAAACAACCAGAAGAATATGATGAAGTCTATGCAGGTCGCTGGAAAATGGACAATTTACCAATTCTTCCTGATGTGTTTGAAGCCCGACCAACACCTTCTCAATCCAAGTCAAAATCACAACTTAAGGCCATCAAAAAATTACTCAAGGAAAAAGAAGTTACTGAAATTGTCAATGCTTGTGACGCC
Organism: Methanobacteriota archaeon; assembly: GCA_018649825.1. Taxonomy (GTDB): domain Archaea; phylum Thermoplasmatota; class Poseidoniia; order Poseidoniales; family Poseidoniaceae; genus PSPT01. The sequence continues at coordinate 3,943 of JABIHC010000161.1, read as the reverse complement.
GCCCGTGAGGGGGAATTAATCTTTTGGCGGATATATGATCATGCAAATATTACCACTGGTGTCACGCGTATGTGGATGCAATCAATGACCAAAGATGCGATTAAAGATGCTTGGGATACTCGTCAACCTGGCGAAAATTACTACAATTTACGAGATGCCGCGTTTGCACGTTCTCAAGCAGATTGGATTATTGGAATGAATGGGACACGGGCAGCAACTATTCGCTTACCAAAAAAGCGAGGTAACAAGTCTCCATATTCTATTGGACGCGTTCAAACTGCCACTTTGGCAATTCTTGTTGACCGTGAACTAGAGCATCTTGCGCATATTCCTGAACCATATTGGACAATATCTGTTGATGTTAATGCGGCTTCTGATCCATCCAGTGCAGCATGGTCTGCCAAGTGGACCTCCGAGACTGGTACCCATCCAACCCGAATCACTGAACAAAGTGAACTTAAGCGGATTGAGGCAGTATTGAGTAATGATTCTGAGATTTCAGTTTCTGAAACAAGCAAAGACCGAAAGGAAAATGCTCCACTTAATTTTGACCTTACTACCTTGCAAAAAATTGCCAATTCTCGTTGGAATTGGCCAGCAAGAAAAACACTTTCAGTTGCTCAGTCATTGTATGATCAATATAAATTAACCACTTATCCACGTACCGATTCCAAATACCTAACTAGTGATATGCAAGGCCCAGTTGAAGATTTACTAAAACAACTCAATGGACAAGCAGAATATTCAGAGCATTGTCAAAGATTACAAAATGAAGGATTAACTAATACTAAGCGCAATTTCAATAGCAGTAAAGTCGGTGACCACTTTGCTATTATCCCTACTGGCAAAACACCACCAAGTAATATTACTGCAGATGCATCTCGTATGTATGACCTAATAGTCAGGCGCTTCCTTGCTTCATTCCATAGCAATTCTGTTTGGATTGATAATGTTAGAACAACTACCAAGGAAAGCGAAACCTTTGTCGCCAAAGGAACTTCTCTTAAGACTCCTGGCTGGCGAGCCGTTATCCCAAAGAAGGATGGCGTTCAAGAGGGCTGGGGTTCTCTCCCTTCCAACCCCTGCGCAGGAGTTTTTGCCGCAATTTCAGTTAATGAGGAAGAAACAAAACCAAAGACTCGGCTAAAAGAAGCAGGCCTTCTTTCAGCCATGGAAAATGCTGGGAAAATAATTGAGGATGATGAAGAACGTGAGGCGATTAAGGGCAAGGGTCTCGGAACTCCGGCAACCCGTGCTGAAACTATTGAAACTCTGATGAGAAGAGGCTATGTTGACCGATTGAATTCTGGAGGTATGCGCGCAACATCTCGAGGAATATTATTGATTGATGTAATGCGCCGTATTCCTATCGATTGGATAGCCAGTGCAAAGTTGACTGGTGAGATGGAAGCTCGTCTTTCCGAGGTTAATGAAGGAAAATTATCCAAGGATGAATATTTGGATGATATTAAGCAACGAACAACTGATTTGATTTCTCTAATGAGTACATATGATGTTGATGAATTGTATGAAGAAACTGAACCATTAGGAATATGCCCACTTTGTCAGAACAATGTTATTGAGAACTTGATGACCTATTCCTGTGAGAAGAATGATCGAGGTAAGGGTTGTAAGTTTGTAATGTGGAAGGACAGTTGTGGGCGTCATTTTGACTATTCTACTGCTGTTCGTCTCCTTGAACATGAGACATTGACCGGTTTGCATGGCTTTGTTAACCGCAATAATGATGAATTTAATGCCGATATTAAGCGTAGTGAAAAAGGCAGTCAAACTTTCCTTAATAACGGGCCATCGCAGGCAGATATTGAGGCCGGTGAAGTACTCACAGACTGTCCAGATTGTCAGACTGCGAAGATTCACACAACTCCTACTCATTGGGCCTGTGCTAATCAAGATTGCAATGCAAGATCATTATCGCGAGTAAATTGCCATCGGACAATGCAAGCATCAGAAGCATTGGATTACTACGATAAGGGTGAAACCGAAGTTTTTGATGATTTCATTTCCAAAAAGGGCGCTCCGTTTTCAGCAAAACTCGTGCGTAAAAATGGTCGCATGAAGTATGAATTTCCGCCAAGGGGTTCTCGCGCACCAGCAGTTGAACTCCCCAAATATCCTGTAACGGAAGGTGTAGTCGCAGTGTTCAAGTCAAAGGGTGTTGAGGTAAATGTCGTTGAAAATGAAACGCACTTTATCACCGTTGAAAATGACGCAGGTATTGAATTGGAAATCCCCCGTACTGTATCTTCTCGTGAATTAACTCGTGATGAAGCAAAGATTCTTATTGAAAAGAAGAAGGTTGGCCCGCTTGAAGGATTTACTTCAAAGAAGGGTAATCTATTTAATTCAAAATTAACATTAAAGCGCAACGGCAGAATTGGGTATCAATTTTGAAATCCTGCATTACTTCCAAAGCAAAAGTGCAGTATTCAGCAAATCGGAAATTATTCCGGCTATATTCCGTCTAAGAACTGATTGTTTCAGGTTTTATGTACAGGCACTCATTATCCTTGACACCAACTATTAATTACGCATAGCAATTTCAATGATTTTGTTGAAGATGAGGGTAATTGTGATAGACACCCCGCTCCACCCACTCTCTGAGGTCAAGGCATGAGTGAGCAGCATTGGGATGTTGTAATCGTTGGTGCCGGCCCTGTTGGCTCCTTTGCAGCATGGAAATTAAGTGAGAAGGGACACAAAGTTCTTCTCCTTGAAGAACACAGTGAAATCGGCCGTCCTTTCCAATGTGCCGGCTTGGTAACTCCCAAGGTAATGGAAATGGTTGGCTTGCATGATTCGGTCCTCAGCGATGTTTTTGGTGCGAGAATCCATAGCCCATCTGGTGTGATAGTTCCAGTTGGTACTGCAGATGAAATCAAAACCCATGTGGTTTGCCGAAAATTATTCGACCAAGGCATTACTCGTCTATCTTTAAGTGCAGGAGCCCAATTATGGCTTCTTAGCCAGCCGGTATCTTGTGATAATGAAGGAGATATTGTTTCACTTACTATTAATCGAAATGGTGTGTTTCAAAAAATCACAACCTCATTGCTAATAGGTGCTGATGGTGCTCATTCGTGGGTAAGAAGAACCCTAAAACTAGGCAACCCAAAGGAATGGATGTTTGGTTTCCAAGTTGAAGTAACGGGTTACGAAGGCACTAATGGCTGGCTAGAGATGTTTACTGGGCAATCGGTAGCGCCCGGATTATTTGCATGGGCTATTCCTAATGGGATGACACATCGAATTGGAGTTTGGTCAAAAACAAAGGATTTGGATGGCCGTTCTTGTGAGCAATTAATTGAATATTTAATGAATGAATCGCGTTGGAAAGACCGCTTTACAAATTGCCGCGAAACTGCAAGGCATTGTGGGCCAATTCCAGCAGGAATGATAAAGCGTCCTTGGGCCAATAGAACGATTCTCATTGGTGATGCCGCCGGACTTGCCAAACCAACAACTGGAGGTGGAATCGGACCAGGGATCTGTCAAGTTCATACTATTCTAGAGGGGCTTTCAAAGGCTATCTCTGATAATAAATTGTCAACTAGAGACTTAAGGCGCATTCAAAAACCAATGGAAAAAGTCAGAAAGGACCAAGAACGCTCTAGAGCATTACGTGATTTTTTTGTTAGCAAACGAAGTGATGCCGAGTTGGACAAAAACTTCACCCTATTTTCACGCCCTGAAGTTCTTGAATTAATCAATGGACAGGGCGATATTGAGAAACCAGTTGCTTTGGGAATGGCTCTTATACGCGAGGTCCCCGAGTTTAGAATGTTGGCGCTCAAAGCCGGTTTTGCGCTACTACGCGGGTGATGAAAATGTCAAAATCTTGGGATATTATTCAGCACACTCGTGTGCGTTTCCCTCCTTTTGAATCGAGTTTAATGGTGCCTGAGCATTTACCCATAGCCGA
>JABIHC010000001.1 GCA_018649825.1 Methanobacteriota archaeon | reverse complement strand
CTTGGCATTATTTGAGCAAGATTAATTGTTGAGTATCTGAGTTATAGCGCAGCTGACTCTGCAACTCCGGCTTCAATAAGCCAATCAGCAGTATCTACATCTAACATATGTACATCTCCCTCTTGAAGATTAATTTCACCTTCTTCAGTTAACACAGGTTCCTCTTGGCTTAGAATTATTCGAATACGCGTCAAAGTATTTCCTAAGCCGATATTGGCTGGTGTGTCAATTTGTTCAGTGGGCTCATTGACTGCAGTATCATTTGGCAGATTCTCCTTCATCTCATCATTTTCTGCCATTTTCTCAGTACTTGTGTCGCTTGTTTCAGGTGCTAATTCCCAAGCTACACCAGTGTTCATTGGACGAGGGGCTACATTATTCGTAGGAGATTCTTGCTCAATGTGCTGAAAATATGGCTCAGAGGGTATGTCATTTACTTCGGGGTAGGCATCCATTAATGCAATCCTGTCCTCTTCATCCATTTCTGGCTCTTGATATGCTCGTTCGGCCCTTTCCTCTAATTCAATTGGCGGAGGCCCACTGCCGGTTAATCCACCAGGTTTGGCAACGAATGAGTCTAGTTGTGTCGTCCCTGCTGGCACAACAGGAATGATTGGCGCATTTCCAGAACCATAAATCATCTCATCCCAATTGACATTCATTCTAAATTTCTTTATCAACTGTTTTAAGCCATCAGTAAATTCACGTTCATGATTATCATGCCTAGTCCAATCAATTGGAGTTAATCCTGCCTTTGCATCTGTTGCCGAGCCGCGTAAATTAGAAGTTACTGTATGGTGAAGGAAGGTCACTAAGCGCTTTCTTGCTAAATCTGCTATGGCTCGACGAATGTTTGAGATTCGCCGAGTAAGGGTTACTGCCTTTTGTGAATGACCTTCATTTTGCAGGATGGAATTTAGCTTATCCTCATGCATATTGAGCACTTTATTGACCTCAATCCAAAAGTCTTGTCTTGGCAAACTAATGGGATTATTGCGGTCAACTTGTTGGCGTTGAAGCGAATATAATTGATCTTCAATGGCTTTCGCCATCGCCGCATCAATCATCCGTCCGCCCGTCCCCCCCATGTCGCTCGGATACCCTCGGCCAACGAGACTCCTTGAACAATGCGCTTCAAACACTAGGAATAATTAGCATTATTCTTCAATTTATTGAAACTCTTGGAAACGGTGTGTTGAAACCTCACTCCTTTATTCGCAGAATGGGCGGACATCATGAAAGGTAGTCAAGTGAGGTTGGCGGGCATGCTTACCCTCCTTCTTATTACCACACTTTTTTCTCCCTTCGTACCTCCTTCTTCAGCAGTAATTACCACACCATATCAGGGAGAGTCAACACCCCAGCCCGAATTCCCCCATGGCGAGGTAAACCTTACCACCGCCGGATTTATCCTTCCGGCCAATGGTACGATGACAGATGCATGGGTAAATGTATCAACTGACATTTCACGTTCTGCCGGAAATGGAACGGGTTGGCTTAGCGGTGACCCTGTTAGTAATTTCACTTTAGGGAGTTTTGCCACAACTACTACAGATAGTTATCCAGATTCTCTTTCTCTTTCAGTCGATAATATTGAAAGTGATATTGATGATTTTGAAATGTTAGTTCCAACGATGGCGAATTGGAAATCAGGTGGACCCAATTCATTACTTTGGTCTGCAGATAACCTTTCTTATCAGGGCCAACAAGTCAATACAAGTAATGGGAGTGCAGTAGTTAATTCAACTCTCGGAGATGGGCCAATTCCATTATCTCCACCTCAGGGTAATTTAGTAGTAAGTACAATTTCTTCTGCTCCACTGCCGGCTGGAACACATGCATGGATTACTAGTCCCGAATTAAGAATACCTTCAGTACAAAGGGAACTTTACTTGCGAATGGATCATTGGCTAGACCTTACTGAGGGTGGGGCGTGGGTTGAATACAAATTCGACCAAAACCCTTGGCGTCTTTTGCAACCAAGTAACCTCAGCAACCATTCTATGTCGCCTTTGGCACCCATTCCAAATGGTTCAACAAGTGGCTTTTCTGCCTTTATTGGCGATGATAATTCTGGTTGGAATCACGACATTTTTCTTTTAGACAACCTTCCTAATATTCACTCCAGTAATCTTGTTTCTTTTAGATTCGTTATTTGGACACCTCCTAATTCAACCTCAAATGATACTGGATGGTCTATTGACAATGTTTCTTTTACAAATACGGGCGAACCGCTTGGTGCTTGGTTCCACGGTAACCTTGCAGGCGCATATGAAAATGATGCAAATGGGTGGGTGAGTCTTGAAACTTCAACTCTTGGTCTTTACAATCCTATGTCAATTTCCTTTGCAATTGATTGGGACCTTGAAGGAAACTTCAATGATAATTTGCTAGTTGAGGCCAGTTATAATAATCAAACTTGGTTAACATTAAATCCTCCCCCTGGTATCCCCGGCAATGGAATAATCTTGAACAACCAAGTATATACGGATAGTTCAAACGGTTGGATTGAGTTAGAATACCCAGTTCTTTCTGCATTCCAAAACTTAACTTCAGTTTGGTTTCGATTTAGGGTAATTACTGATTATGCAATTGGCTATGGGGGTGGGCAAATTGATGGATGGGAAGGGGTAATGATTGATGATGTGACTCTAAAAGCAGCAAATATAACAGCAAACATCACTTCAATATTACTTGACAATTTCACATCTTCAAATTCTACCAATAATGGGGCAATTAGTAATTATTTCAATCAATGGCAACATATTACTGCATATGGGCATAATGGCCCTTCAACAACAATTTTTGACTTTGAAGAGGTAAATCTTCTCCCCTCTGGGTGGTTTTATGAACATATTAGAGGAGATAGTGGATGGGAAATTGACTCCTCAACAAACCAAAGCGGGTGGGGGCCAGGTCCATTTATGGATGGCTCAACGGGTGCTGCTACTACCATGAATGGTCGATATTCTGATGAAACCCTCTCCTCATTAATTACTCGCGACTATATTGTGCCAATGGGTGCAAACGCGCGTCTGCGTTTTGATCATTGGATGTGCACTGAATCCAATTGGGATGGCGGAATGATACTAATTTCAACAGATTCGGGCGATACTTGGCAACCTTTCGGGCAAAATGAAACAAACTTCTACGATACCATATCAACTGTAAATACGGCCTCACCTTTGTACAATTTATCAATATTTGATGGAAGTGGGGCGCAAGGAGGATGTGGAAGCCAGCCATGGCAAGTAAAGGAGGCAGGCCTTTCGGATTGGACAGGGCAAAAAGTGAGATTTAAATTTTTGTTTTTCTCCGACCAGTATATTGAATTAGCCGGGTGGTACATAGACAATGTTGGAATAGAGATTGATCATTTTGCAAATTCTGGAAGTTGGACCTCACCAGTCATTGATGCAGATATTTTTGGCTATGGCACATTATCTGCGCGAGGTATTCTTGAAAACAATACGAGTATTTCGGCATCTATTCTCCGCCCAGATGGCACTCAAATTAGCGGTTGGCAGAACTTGCTATTACCTGTAACACTAACCACTCTTGATAGCAATGCGCATCCAAACATTAAGATTCAAATCAATTTGTTGAGCACAAATTCAACGCACACCCCTGTTATTTCAGCAATTCATGTAGGCTCGCTATCATATCTAATCATCCCTCCATCAACCAGTTCTTCGTGGACCGCGTCAGGCCTTGCGTGGGATTCTCAAGCCAAACGGTTGATTCCCACCCAATCATTGAGTTCACTTTCCTCGATTAGTACCTTTCACCGTCCAGTAAAAACGATACGTCTTGATTGTGAGTGTGCAAGAGTAGTATATTCAGTAGTTTCATCCGATGGCACTGTATTTCTCTCACAAATGGCCAATAATGGTGGAACTATTTCTTACAACAACCCGGCATTCAAAAATATTCAAGAACTAATAATTACAATAACGGTTTTAAATAATGGCTGGATTAATTCTACAGAATTTTCGGCTGAATATCTTGAATATAGTAATAATCCCAAAATAGATTTCGCCTCAGATGGAGATGTAGATTGGCAAAACAATGGCATTTATGGGGTGCATTCAGAAGTTGACGAATCGCAATTGTTTTCTCAATTATCCAATGGCAGTTTACATACATTCAACTTCACTCCTCCGGTGAACGCCTATTACTGTGGTTATGCAGTGGTGGATGTAGTAGCAGGAATGGACGTAGACATTTCTTTTTGGAGTCAAAGTAATGCGCCGGTGAATGGGTCTTCAGGTGGGCCAGTAATAGAAACTGTTAATGGTTCAAAGAATGAATTGTATATCCCCTTATGCGATGCATCTCTTGGCGGAAGTAATCCTCAAAATAGTTCAAACAGACATGCCTTTTCAGCTATTTCTCAGGGAGGTGATGCTCAGGTAACTATTACAAAATTGCTAATTCCGTACGAAGACTTCACCACAATTCACTTTAATAGTTCATATTTAAATTATCTCCGCCACACACTTCCAATTAATTCTACCACGGGCTATTTTACAATACCTCTGCTGATTACAGGGCAGGGTGGTGGTTTCCGAATATCGGGTAATGTGCAATATGATTGGCAAGCGAAATCTCAATTTATTTCTCAACCTGAAACCTTGTTTCCAACAGGACAGTCTTATACAATTTGGACCGAGCATCAACATATGTTTACGAACTCTTCTTTTGAAAACATCAACCTATATGTTGGCACAACAAGAGACCTAGGTCTGGCTGAAATAATCATCAGCATCAACACTTCTCACACACCCCCTTTGGTCGAACAGTTAGCCGGTTCGGACCTGTTAATGCTAAACAGCACAACTATTCAGTATCCTTCAGGTGCATCATTAAAAAGCCATTATAAAATTGGTTGGGAGTTCATCCCGCAGTGGAAACATGGTCACCATGACAACCTTTGGTGGATGACAGAAACTACAGAACCTCCAGATGCCCCATTGGGTCCAACTGTAGTTAGGGCTGGGGGCTCAACCGGTCCTGCAATGGAAATCGATATGGAGTCAACTCAATTTCAAGTTCTGTTGCTAGAGAAAAACCAGCTCCTAAGTGATGAAGGGCATCCCGATTACCCCTTGCCAGTAATGGCAAATTCTTCAATTCAAGTTTCAGGTTTTGTCCGCTTTGCGGGTTCACCAAATCTTGGAGTCGGTGCGCCAAATGCAAATATTTTAGTTGAATTAGGTAATTATGAGGACGAGTATATTCAAATGACAAATACTTCAACAAATATCACAACCTATACAGAAAACCCAGCCTATTGGCATAATAATTATACCTTTTCTGTTACAAATACTGGTGATTGGACTGGGCTGATTGAATTACCTAATGCAGATAATAGCATTTTGAGTTCTGGTCAAAGAATTGGCATTCGCTCAAGTGTAATTCCGATTGGTGGTGCAGCATTAGGTGGCGCTATAGACCGAACAATAACCGAGTGGGTTGATATTATCTGGGATTCGGAAGCCCCTTCACTCGGATTATTGATGGTTAGTCCACCCGGTGGGCAACAACCTGCCGATAATCATATTTGGTATCAAAACAGGACCTTGCCACTATCAATTGAAGTTTTAGAATCGGTTCGCTCAAACGATAGCCTTGAATTGCACTATTGGATGCAAGAAATAGATGATATTAATGAAAACAGCATCGCAGAGGAATCTGAGTATCGCACAATCATTGCCCAATTATCCAAGGCTTCAGTGCGGCAAACTGTTGATTTCCCTCTATTAGTATCCAATGATGCCCTCGGGGAAAATGATTCATCTGGTCTAATCAGTTTGTACATAACCGGCTCTGATCTTGCAGGCAACATTTTTCCCATTGAAAGAAATACTGATTGGCAAACAGATGGATTTGGAGGCTCTTTTGGACTTGAAAATGATTTAGCTACAATAGTTGTAATGCCCGACACTCCAACTTTACTTTCCTGGACTGATTTGACTTTGGATTTAAGAGATGGCAAGATATTACCTGGGCAAGTGCACACTTTTGGTTTGATTATTGAAGAGGAAAATGGTTTGCAAAGTCTCGATGAAATCTTGTTAGACCTCACTGGTGATATTGATGGCGCAAATTGTAGCATATCTTGGCAACCTTGGGATGAACGCATCAGTGCTGACCAAGACTGTTTTTCACAAGTAGAAGTTACATTTCAACCAATCATTCAACAGGGACTACATGATAGGTGGGAAGTGGAGTTTTCATTTGTAATTCCTTGGAGTTCAAGCGAGGCACTAGCAAATAACACATGGATTCCTAGTTTATCTGTGTTTGATTTAGGTCAAGAAGTGGGTCTTGGTACAGGTCATTTAACTCCTCTTGAATGGAATTATTTAAATGAAATCGAACTAATTGAAATTTCTCTAATTGATATTACAGAGCCTTATGGGAGCGTATATGGAGAAGTATTGCATATCTCTGATGATGATATGGTTGAATTATCAGTAATACCGGTTTATCATGGCACAAATATCCCCATAAATATTGATATGGAAATAATGGTAAATGTGGATGGTGGAATTATTGACCAATCAATGCAGTATTATTACTACGCAAATGCCCAACCGGTACTGATGCAAATAATATTCAATGGTTCAATCTTTCCAAATGCTCAAGCCGAATTAAATGTAATAGGTGAAATCAATTATTCTGGATTTCAAATTTCACACATTCAGCGAGAGGTAATACTTGATGATGAGAGCCCACGCCTATCTCTCCCTCTAGCATCCCTCCAAAGTATTCGCACAGACCAAATGCAAATGATCCCTCTTACATTTCAAATAAATGAACCTCAGCAGATGAATTCAGATGTCAATATAAATTGGCAAATAACAGGGGCTGAAAATGAAGAAATTGAGGGGGCGGGAATAGCAATTTGTAATTTACTCACCCAGGCAGATGGAATTTGGTATTATGATGTTGTATTGAATATTTCATTACCAAGTGAAATTGACTTAAGCGAGGAGTATAACCTTTTTGTCTGGATTTCAGCAACCGATATTGCTGGTAATGAGCTGATTGGTACTGGAAGCAATAATAGTAAGCAAAAACCAAAGTTATTAATTTACCAATTTGTTCCACGCCTCATAGAAATGTCAGCCAGTAATCCAAGCCATGTGGGAGATATGCTAACTGTAAATGCCACAATTCACAATTATGGATATTATGACGGCAAAGTCACACTTCAACTTCTTGAAGGAGAGGTCGTGTTGGATGAAATAACAGCAAATCTAAATTCTTTGCAGAGTGAAACTCTTACATTGTCAGTTGAATCTTGGAGAGATGGAGATTATGAATTTACTATTATTATTGAAGGATATAATGACTCACAATTTATCAATTTTGAAATCCAAGCAGATTCAATCCAAGCGGCAAATGCTGCACTATTATACTCAACTTTGTCTATTATTGTCCTCTTCCTCAGCCTTGCCGTATTTATCGTAATTAGGAGTCGAAAGTTCTCAGCAAATATTGGCATTTCATCTGAATCCGAAAAGGAATATGAAAACTTGCATTACACTCAAGAAGAATGAGCCAATGCCTTTCCCTCCCTTTCTTTTTGTGTGATAAATTATTTATTTCACACATTTTTCAAGCGCAACTATCAACAATACCTTTCATGTCGCAGGGCTTACTGCAGGAGTACCCGAGTCGGTCAAAGGGGATGGACTCAAGTTCCATTGCGTACTGCTTCACAGGTTCGAATCCTGTCTCCTGCACCAATTTTCTAATTGTTTGATTTTCAAACAGATTTACAATTATTTTTTATTTCATTAGCAATCTCAATTACAGTTTCACAATGAGGTAACTCGGAAGAAATTGTTGCATTCTCAATAGTTACGCCATATGCTCCTCCAACGGCGACGGAGTGCCCTACTAAATTGAACATAGGAACGTCATTTGGCGCATCCCCGATTGCTAACACATCCGAGGCAGAAATACCAAGCCATTCAAGAGCCACTTTAAGCCCCTCGCCCTTTGAGAGGTGCGGCTCCATAAGGTGTATAGCAAATCCTGTTCTTACAACATTCAAATTATCCCATTTACTTTTTTCCATGAAGTCACAAATTAGTTCATAATTTTCACTCGGTTTCAAACACCATTCACTTTCTCGCCAAGCATTTGAACCAATTCCTTTAGCATCAAGTCCAGGGATATTTTGTGCCAGCCATTCTGCAGCCTCTTTTGCTTGAGTGCCGCTGGCTCTAATCTCAATTCGGCCGCTATTGGGGTCCCAAACTACTCCTCCATTTTCGCAAACCATCGGGCCGCTCAACTGCATTAGGCGCCAAAGTCCATAGGTTACTGGTCGGACATTTCCGGTTGAGAAAATAACCGGAATCCCACATTCTTCTATCATCCTAAGTGCACTAACCGCATGAGGGTGAAGGGCTCTATTCGTATCGGTAATCGTGCCATCAATATCAATGGCCACTGCCTTTGGAATCCACCCCATTGGTAATAGTCCCATATTTGTTCTAATATGTCATAATCAATGAACCTTTCACTTGTTTTTTGCGCCCGTAAGTTCATGTCTTGGTGCCTCGCCACATCGACCATGCCTAAGGGTGATGATGACGAAGAATTCCTTTTTCTCGAGGATGAAATCGCAGTCCCCCCTACTTCATCTGAGGCGAAGAATGCCACCCCAATCGCTACTGCCGCTTCTGCTATTACTGCAACTAAACAAACTGGAATCAAGTTAGTGATGTCATCTGACGAAAATGATTTGCAGGAAAGAGCCGAGCCGGATGAAACCTTGGTTCCATTTGATGATTTATTATCAAAAATGTCTATTGCCGGTGTTGAAAAGGTAGGATGGGCTCTGCGCGGATTAGATTGTCCCGATTGTGCTGTAAAAGCGACTAAAGCACTGCTTCGCCTTCCTTCGGTGGAGGGGTGTGAGGTTTCTGCAACCAATGGTACGGTTTCTTTAGATTTTAATTTTGAAGCTGGAAATTTATTCCAAGTAAATTCAATATTGACCAGTTTGGGAAACTCACCAGAAATAGAATGGTTAGAGATGGGCGGTGTGAACTCAACGCGTCTCGGAGAACGTCTTTCAATGGATATGCGCAGATTGGAAAAGATGCTAAAGAATCAACCCGGTCTTCTTGATGTAGACATTACTTCCGATGAACGAATAATTATTCAAGTTCCAACTGATTCGTCGCTCAATGTAGTCAAAGCAAGGAATGATGCTCTACAAAATTTAACCGGAAGAGAAATAGAACTTCATTCTTCAACATCAATCAAACTCCGCCCCGACCAAAAAAGACTCATCGGAGCGGGTATTGCAATACCATTGATGCTAATTACACTTGCATTGGAACTCACCTCATCACCACCATGGGCATTGGCAATAGTTGGACTCCCTGGTGTAATCATTGGAGGTAGAATAATGTTAATGGAAGCATGGGCGAGTATTCGCAATCGCCAACTTGGTTTTCAAATTTTGACCTCGCTTGCAGTAATAGGAGCATGTTGGCTTGGGGCTTGGACTGAGGCTTTGTTAGTGGTAGTTCTTGAAGCATTAACCTCGCATATGGAGGGCGATGCTTTGGTTAAGGCAAGAAAAGCAATGCAGGGTGGTCTTGACAGACTTCCTCGAACAGCTAGGTTGCTGAATGAGGCCCCCCTTCCAAGTGTAATTGCAAAAGGTATTGACCTATCCTCTCTTTCATCAGCACCTGCTTTCACTTGCTCACCATCTACTTCTATCCATTCACAAAAGTTATCTGATGGGTTTGAAGAAGTGCCTTTGGAATTAATTCAATTAGGCGATAAGATTGAGGTTAGGAGTGGCGAATTAATACCGGTGGATGGAAAAATTGTTGAAGGCATAGGCTCATTAGACAAGGCGCCATTGACTGGTGAATCACTCCCAGTGCGTGTTACATCTGGCGATATTGTTGAGGCTGGTTTAGTGCTGAAAAGAGGCCCAATTGTAATAGTTGCAATAGCAGTAGGCGAGGATACACGCTTGTCAGGATTAATTGAGCAGGTACATACATTCCGCGATCAACCGCCTCGATTGCAATCACTGGTTGAAGTTTTTACTGCTATTTGGATTCCTATTGTTTTAATCGGTGCGCCATTGGCATGGTTCCTTTCAGGGGATGTTTCAAATTGGAAAGTAATGCTATTACTTTGGGTAGTTGCTTGCCCCTGTGCTCTATTACTTGCAGCCCCAATACCTCATGCCGCGTCGCTATCAAATGCTGCGCATCAAGGAATGATCGTTCGCGGAGGCGATGTTCTTGAACGAACTGCACGAGTAAATCTTGCTTTGCTCGATAAAACCGGTACCCTTACTAGTGGACACCCAAGATTAAATGAAGTAATTGTTGCAAAGGGCAAAAAGATGGAAGCAATAATACGTTTAGCCTCTGGCCTTGAATTACGTTCAAACCATCCATATGCAGCAGTAATCCGCAATCATGCCAACGAATTAAATTTGAATCCAAGTAAAATCACCGGACTGACTGATGCCAAAGCGGGCGTTCATGGAAAATTCTCAAGCAAGAAGGTAATGCTTGGACGAATGGATTGGTTACTTGAGGAGGGAGTAGAAATCCCTGAAGAAATAGAACAGGCTAACCTTGAAGCACAAATATTGGGATATGGAGTTTCTGTATTGGCAAGGGATGGAAAAGCGCTTGCACTGTTATCCTTCGTCCACGATGATGTTCGCAATGGAGCAGGGCAACTAATAAGGGACTTATATGCAATGAAAATAAACATTGAGATATTATCAGGCGATACTTCTGCAGCAGTTGCGAACTTCGGTCCGAGCATTGGTATCCCAGAGGCTGCTTGCAGGGGTGAAATGGACCCCGAATCCAAGGCATCTTGGGTCGAGGGTCGCGCAAATACCCACATTGTGTTAATGGCCGGTGATGGTTTTAATGATTCTACAGCATTAGCCAAATCAGATGTAGGTGTTGCAGTAGGAAGTGGGGAACAGGTAAACTTGGATGCTGCTGATGTCCTAATCCCAAGTGAAGACCCACAACAATTGTCGCGCTTAATCACTATTGCAAGACGAGCAAGGGCGGTTGTACGGCAAAACATAATTATTTCAGTTGGCGTTACCGCAATATTAGTTTGGACAGTTCTTTCGGGTATAAATGACCAAATTTGGATTGGGGTCTTGGCACATGAGGCAAGTGCAATATTAGTGATTCTCAATAGCGCAAGATTATCGGGTAATAGCGGCACAATTGCTTTATTAAGAGACTTATTTATTGGGTTATTTTATGATACAAAAGAAGCATTTATTGCTCTATTAGCACAAAGGGCATCTTAGTTAATTTGACGAGCCATTGATATATTCCGGCTAAATAGCGAAACACATGGGGCGGCATTATGAGTAAGATTCGTGGTGACCCTCGGCTCATTGCTTTGGCTCACCCAACGCGCCACGACTTGTATGCTGAATTATCAAAAGAAGATGAATTAGCAACTGTAGCCCTCGAAAAGAAATTGAATGTTACACGCTATCATTTGTACCATCATTTAGGCCAAATGGTTAAAGCAGGTCTAATTGAAAATCATCGTGATGAAGGGCGTGCTCGTTGGTGGCGGATCTTATCTAAAGTAGATGGTGAAATACCTTCGCCCCAAAAAACACAATCCCCTAGTGGTTCACAGACTGCACCTTCTTGGGCAGAAAACATTCCTGCCGAAATGGTTGCCTTGCTCGAATCAGGAGCCAAGTTTGAGTTTGTACCATTGAACAGTACTGATGCAAGCGACATCGTAAATACTCGCAAGGCAATTGAAAATATTGCACGCCACCACGGTGTCGATATATCTCTTCCTTTCACCTTTGTACCAGGTGGGCTATTATTACTTACAAAATCTCGTTAATTATTGATATTGGAGGATTTGAAATGGATGACGAATCTCTTGATGTTGAATCAAAAATAGAAACACCGGATCTCTCTTGCCCCAAATGTGGAGGATTACTTCCAGCGCAGTTAGGTGAAATTGAATGTGTGCTTTGTGATGCCCATGTAAAGGTTGACCACCCTCCAACAAGAAGAGCTTGGGTCGCTGAAAAAATACGTTGTAAAACTTGTAGTAGTTTACTATTAGTTGGAGTCGACAAGCGTCCAGCAAACCTCCAGTGTTCAAGTTGTGAGAGCCAATTTATAGTCACTCCTCACATTCCCAAGGCAGAGGTACAATGTCCTTCATGCGACCGTAAGATGAGATTATCCAAGCGCCCAGGTAGTCGTCAAATTAGTTGTCCTGCATGTTCAATATCATTTAAAGTGTCTTTTTGAATATCAAGGACGCAATATTATCTCAATGATATCCCGCGAATAATTAATTTCAAGTTGTGAAACTTTTCTAATATGCATCATGTGGTTGGGTAGTATTCAAAACGGTTGAATTATTCGCAACAATTACGAGGGAGGGTTAATAGTGCGTACCACATTTAGAATGATGGGCATAGCCGATTATATTACGCTTACAAATGCTCTTTTTGGCACCTTATCCATTTTGTTCATTATTCTCGCAGTTGATGATCTTAGAAATCCATACCAATCCGGTATTCGTAGCGAGTATTTATGGGCGGCGCAATTGTGTATTATCATTTCAATGATTGGCGATGTTATTGATGGTCCTGTGGCAAGAAAATACTCAAAGCACCAACTTCTCGGCGGTAGCCTTGATATTATGTCTGATTGCTTATCTTTTGCAGTAGCACCAAGTTTGCTAATTTTTGTGCTTTTTGGACGAATGGGAGAAGCAACTCCTTTTTGGACGCTAGGGCTTGCAATTGCCTGCAGCTGGGTGATTGCTGCCGGTATGTTACGCTTGGCTAGATTTGAGCATGACACAGGGTCATCATTTCCATGGTTTACAGGCCTTTCTTCGCCAGGAAATGCAATTTTCCTCCTCTCACTTTCAAGTTTCATTTGGCTTCAGCCTTCTTCAGGTATTGGACCTGGATTGACCACTTGGGAATGCGATGTGTGCTGGGGAGTTGGCGAGAATAAGCCGTGGGGCGATTTCTTAATCATCCCAGCAATGTTTTTTTCAGGTTCAATGATGATTTCTGACCGCCGCCTTTCAAAATTAAAGAGTGGAATCCCAATGTGGTTGTCAATAGTTTCCCTAGGAAGTTTGTTGGCTGGAACAATTCTTCAATTACGCTATTCAATGGGAAATATTAGAATGATTGAGGAGGCAGCAGGAGTGGGTACCATGGTATTCTTTGGCATTTCTTTCCTTCTTTGTGTTGGATACATTGTTTTTGGGTCGAGTATTTGTCCTCCTCTGCAAAATGATTCTTCTGAATAATATGGAGATTATGCGAAGGTATCAAAGCAGCCATTTATCCCCATTGATAACCCCTCTAACTTATGTAGTGGTAAAGTGCGATACTATTCGGGATGGGTGCCCATGGGTGTTAGCGACAGCAATCAGATGACCTCTCTTGAGGAAATTCGAAAGAGAATAACCGAGGGTGACAATCTAAGTTTGGCATCTTTGCGTTCTAATTTAACCAGTTCTTCATCCTCAACTCTTGATGGAGCGACTAATCGCTCAGCACGATTCCGTGAGGAAGAGCGACTCCGCTCACGATTACGCAGAGATAGGCGTCTTAAATTGAAGGCGCAATCAGAGAGAATTGCCTCAATGCAACAGGCCATTACAACTGAACTTGAGAATCAACATAATATGACCATTGAACAATTGGAGCGTGAGATGCGCCAAGAGATGGAATCCGAATTATCGCAATTGGAAACTGAAACACTGCAAAAGGAAGAAAATAATCTTCGTCAACAATTAAATCTGCGCTTAGAGAGAGAGCAGGAAGTTCTTCGCGATCAATTAGATGTTGAGCAAGAACGTCGCCTTGAAGAGCACCGAGACCGTATCCGCGCCCGACTTGAACAAGATGTCAATGATGAATACCGAAAGCGAATTGATTTTCAGCGCCAACGTTTAGAAATAGAATTCAATGAAGAATTGCAGAGCAAAATTCGTCAGGCAGAAGGGGATATTGAACATGAATTAGACATTCGCTTCAAGGATTTTGAAAAATCTGAGATCACTTCATTAGAAGATGAACATGTTTCGCGCCTTGCAGAACGAGAAGATCAGTTGCGTCGAGGAATTCGAAAGCGACTAGAATCACAATTACAAGGAAAAATGCGCCAAAGGGAATCTCGCCTTCGTGCCGAATATGAGCGCCGAAGTCATCGCCTTGAGGAGGAAATTGCTCGTGAAATTCAAGGTGAGTTGGAAGGACGATTACGCGATGAAACACAAGACCTGGAGCAACGAATGCGTGAAGATGTCGAAATGGCAGTTGCTCGCCGTCGTGATGAATTGAGAATTCACATTAACAAAAATTTATCCGAGGACTATGCAGACCGCCTTGAAGGAAGGAAATCTCGACTTCGTGAGAAATTTGACCTTTCATTCTCTCAAGCAGTTGATGATATTACTCGCAAACTCAACGATGAGTTAGAAGAAGAACATTCAAGGCGAATGAAGGAAGAATTTTCAGCATACAGAATGTCCCGTGAGGCTGAAATTCAGAATCGTCTTTCTCGCTTCCGTTATGATCAAGAAAATGAACTTCGTGCTAATTTAACATCCACCTTTGAAGATGAGAAAGTTGACTGGACAGAACGTCTTGAAACAGAATTCCTAAGTAGAGAACAAGCTGCAAGAAAGGCAATAATGTCTGAAATTGATGCTACTCTGCGCAATGAGAGGCTAACATTTGAAACCGATCTTGACCTAATTCGCGACGAAACTACACTTGAACTTGAAGTCAATATGGAAGAGCGCCTTAAATCCTTTAGAGATTCAAAGGAAGTCGAGGTTGCCGAACAACTTGAACGTCAACTCTCTAAGAGAGAAGAAATCATGCGCAACAAGGCACTTGTAGAAATCCGTCGTAAGGAATCACAGATTAGAGCAGAAATAGAGGCGCAATTGGGAATCAAGCGCGCTGAAATCCGTGACCGTTTGGCAAACTTAACTGAGCAAATGGACAATTTCCGTGAAATGGCTGAGTCAAAAATGAAGGAAGCCGTTGAAAATCAAATACAGGGCGAAATTGATGAAGATGAAAGTCGCTTCAAAGAAAAGGAAGCAGAATACCGTGATTTGAGGGACGACGGCTCGAGAATGGAAAAGCGTTCAGGATGGCTTGAGGCCATTGCAGGAAATAATCCAGCCAGCCCTGGGCTAATGGGAGGTACTAGTGACCCTAGTGCTCTTGGAGCCCGCCCTTCAGCCTTTGGAGCAGCCGGTGGAAGAAGAGATAGGCAGCAATTATCCTCGTTAGCAGGCTCAATGCCAGGCGCGCCTACAAGGCAAGTTAGGCAACCTCTTGGCACCCCTCCAAGTAATCTTGGGGGCGGAGGCGCATTAGGTCAAAATCAAGGCATGTTGCGCCCAGTGCATCAACCAATATCTGGGCCTAGCCCCTCTGGGAACCTGCCTCAACCGGTTTCACCAAAGGTACGTCAACCCATTACTCCTATTCAACCAATAGAGCAAGACTTGACTTCACAACAACCACTGCCAGCACCACTGCCAGCACCACTGCCGGAAAATGAAGTGAAGGTCCTCCCTTCAACGCCGTTCAATCTTTCCAACCTCGCCGCTGAAATGGAAGACGCTCAAAAACCAGAACCTGTATTGGAACCTGAGGTAGGCGAAGGTTTGAGTAATCAGCATTTGAAATCTATTGATGAAGTTGTAGCGGAACTTGAACCTGACATGAGTGATTTAGTTGCTGATTCAATGATGAAGGGTAATTCATCTCCAAGCGCTTCAACCTCTGTATTGAGGCCAGTTACAACAAAAATACTTGGTCCGAGCAAGGGTTCATCATCATCTCCAAGCGCTTCAACCTCTGTATTGAGGCCAGTTACAACAAAAATACTTGGTCCGAGCAAGAGTTCATCTGAGCGACCATCTTCCTCATCTTCCCTAACTCCAGTAAGTATTCTTCAACCGAAGAAAAGAGGAACTCCTCCGTCTTCAAGCACTAGCCGGCCAACCTCTGGCAGAAGAGGTCCTCCTCCAAGTTCAGGTGCCGGTAAACCACAATCTGGCCGCAGAGGCCCTCCTCCAAGTTCAGGTACTGGTAAACCTCCTACAAAAACGAAATTAATGCCAGTTTCAAAGAAACCTACTACTGCAACATTAAAACCTGTGGCGACTCTTAAACCGTTAGTCATCGCTTCAAGTGAAGAAGAGTAGTGAAAATTGTATTCAATTCATCTTCTTCTCGATTAACACGTAGCCGTTCCTTTCAAGTGTGTAAGCCTAATGGATTATCATGCACCGAGTTAGGATTTTCCTTGCAGTCATGATTTTATTGCCTATGGCAACTTTAGCATCATCTGTTTCTGCTGATGGGCTATTGGATGCTGGAACTGCAGATGGTTTTTCAGGTAGAGGGATAGTTTACGAAAACACAATATCTGGTGATGCAGTATTTGTAAATAGCATCGGAGAACTCACATATTTTGCAGTAAATGACGGAGTGCATACCCCTCTATGGAATATTTCTTTGGGTGTTACAGTTAAAGTAGGTGTTTTGGATTCACAAAATAATTGGCTTGCAATTGGACATTCAAGCGGGGCCTTAATGGTAAATATGGTTCTGCAAGAAGTGAATAACAACCTAAGTACTTCAAATAATTCAGTTTCATCAATTGATTTCGATATTGATGCGGATATGTGGGTTGGAGGGGCAGTTGATTCACGCGCAGCAACAGAATACCGCGGGAATACCGCATTGGCCGATGGCGACCAAACTGATTTCCACCTCGGCGGAATAACTGATGTGGAAGTATTATCGGATGGCAGAGTAATAACTTCAGGAAATGATAACAATGTATTCATTCATGATTTTTCCGATAGCCAGCCAGCACAAGTTCTCACAATGAATAATGGAATAACTTCCATTGAAATCGATTCTACTGAGACTTTTCTATATGCAATAACTAGTGGAGGAGAGGTTGCCAAGTGGCAAATATCAGACTGGAGTTTGATGTCCATTCAATTAGCATCATCATCTTCAAAACTAGACTTTTTAGAAATTTCAGAAAATGATAATGAATTGTATATTGGTTCAGTCCAAATGCAATCACTTTGGGTTCTTGAATCCTCCTCTTTGAGTGAAAAGGAAAATTTACAAACAATGGGTACAACAATTTCAACCCAGCGCGGCTCACGAGGAGAGTTGTATGTTGTTTCGGCCTTGTCAACCAATACCTGGGTTCGATTATTTGATCTTGATACCGATGGAGATGGAATTACAGATAGTATTGATATTTTCCCAAATGACTCAACTCAGTGGGATGATTCGGATGGTGATGGTTGGGGAGATAATAGTGAAGGAAATAATAGCGATGCCTTCCCTTCAGACCCCACACAATGGCTTGATTCCGACGGAGATGGTTTTGGCGATAATCTAGACGGCACCGATGCAGATTTGTTCCCAAATAATGGAGACCAACATGCCGATAGAGATGGCGATGGCTGGGGGGATGATTTAGGCGAACATTCTGATGTGTACCCAGATGACCCCACACAATGGCTTGATACCGATGGAGATGGTTATGGGGATAACCCAAGTGGAACAAATTTTGATGCGTGTCCTAACCAAAATGGTTTTTCCCAACATGATCGAAGAGGTTGCCAAGATGGAGATGCCGATGGTTGGTCTGATGGAGATGAGAATTGGACCTACTCTGCTGATGATTGTCTATCTCAACAAATAAATTGCGCCGACCGTTTCCCAACTGATTCAACTCAATGGTCAGACCGAGATGGAGATGGCTACGGCGATAATTCAGAGGGTGTAAGGGGAGACTCCTGCCCTTCAACTAGCGGAACAAGTACAAAAATAATAATTCACTTTTTGGATGCTTCATTTGATACAACTGCTGCTTTTGGTTGTATTGATAGTGATGGTGATGGGTATGCAGATTATGGAGATGATTTGCCAAATGACTCAATGGAATTCCTTGACGCAGATTCAGATGGTGTTGGTAGCCGTACTGATTATGATGATTCAAATGCAGCGGTTCAAAATGAAGAACAACATTGTATTCTTGAAACTACTGATGAATCATTAACTTGCCGTTCTTGGCGAGATAGTGATTATCAAGAATATTTTTCAACAGAGGAAAGTCCTTCTTCATATGCAGATTGGTTAAGGGCACAGACTCCCGTTGATGATAGTAATGATGATACAATTGATTCAGCAATTCAAGATGCTTTGCTATATGGCGGCCTATCATTTGTAGCCTTGACTGCAATTCTATTGATGTTTGGAGGGATTCAGCAAATTCGTCGTAAGCGTAAGGCGCTTGCTGAAATTGGCGGGGTTAAGGGATTCAATCCAGACCATGCAATGGATGAATTGAGTGTTTCCGAAAGCGGCGGTGTATTTGAAGCAACAGGCGAGGTAATCGACCAGGAACTTTGGGATGATGATATTGAGAAGATTGAAATTAGCCATGAAACCGGCGATGCAATAGAAGAAATTGATTCAAAGGAAGTACCGGATATTGATTCAGCCCCAACTGCAGAATCCGCTGATGATTCTTCACTTGAAGACATGGCCGGCACAAGTACTATTGTTGATACAAGTGCCGCAGCGGCCACCGAAATTCCAGAGGTACAGGAAATGGCAGATGCCGGTGCCCAATCAAGTACTACTGCAGAACATGCTTCTTCAGCGCCTCCAGAAGCCCCACCTCAGCCTTCAGGTGGCTTGCCTGCTGGTTGGACAGAAGAGCAGTGGCGCTGGTATGGCCATCAATGGTTGAAGGACAACTCATAGACCAACTCTCCAGCCCGCCCTTGGCCAACACATATCTTCTTTGCATCTTGCAAGGTGAAACTGAATATGAGGAATACTATTGGATTCCTTTAGATGGTTGCAATCTGGTAGGTGCGACTCCCCCATTCTCCAGCGGCCTCAATATATACTATTGTTCAAAAACAATGCTATTGCCGTCAGGGTGAATAAGTGTTGCAGGGTTATCAAAGACTGAACAACATCCAATTTTTTTGGACAATCTGTTTCTCAACGGAATTTAATAGGTAGTGAATCTTTCATTTCACCCAATTGTAATGGAGTCCAAACTCCTTGAAAAGTATTGAGCATTAGCCACAAAAATGCATTCCATGATTTCCCTTCGGCAACAAGATCTATTTCTCCACATGCAGCAAGGTTGAGCAATGTTGCTTCATCACTAGTTGCCTCAAATAAGGCTCTAATCAATTGCTCAGTATTGATTTTGTATGCGACTGCTCTGCTCTTACCAACCAAAAAACTCACCTCAAACAGGGAAAGGGCAAAGGCCAAGTCGTTGAATAAGTAAGTCTGCATCAATGCCTTGTAATTCTTCAATCTTGGCTCTCAAGTCGTCTGTAACTCCTCGCATTTTTGCCATTTTATGCTCTTTTACCAGACTCATGATACAAGCATCAACACTCTTTATCCCTTCAAGTGAGCGTAGTGTATTAATGTGTCTTCGCGTCTCATAACTCACGCTAACTGATGTCATTCCCTCGCCAGTCATCTTCAATCCTCAGCCCAAGGAACTCCTCTCCCTATTTGACGATATGGCTCAAGCGGATGCTATTTTGCTACTTTTCGCAAGTCCTTTCCAATATTCAAATGCAAAAAAGAGCACGAATAATAATACAATTAATAAGTGCAAATTGGTTATTCGGCTAGTTCAGGTGCAGCAATTCGATCACGGCGAAGTCGAGAAACTTCAGTAATTCCGTGCTTCTTGCGAATTATTTGCACACGTTGGTGGACTTCTTTTGCTAAAGTCCAATATTGATGGCTTCCTTTTCCATCTCCTTTATTTGAGGGGGGATGTAAAATTACAGTCGGTGAGCCTTCACTAGGCGCTTCAGCAATTTTCACCAAGCGCTGGATAGTTGTTCTAAACACTTGTTTTTGGAAGTGCTTATGCACTTCATTGCATACAGAAGTTGAGAGTTTGGATTTCGGCATTATCATCGTCATCACAATTCCAAGTAACTTGAGGTGAGGATTAATGCGTCTCTGCACTAACTTTATTGAATTCATTAACAGACTCATGCCCTCAAGTGCATAAAACTCTGCTTGTACTGGAATGAGTACCCATCGGGCTGCCGCAAGAGCGTTTATTGATAGTAATCCAAGACTTGGTGGCGTGTCAATAATGATGTAATCAAAATCTTCCTCTATTTGTGCAAGCGCTTCTTTTAGGCGTGTTTCTCGACCGATTCGGGTTGACAATTCAATTTCTGCACCGGATAGGTGGATATCAGAAGGCAGTAGCCACAAGTTGTCAACTTTGATATGCTTGGGCACTCGCTTCCGCTCAGGATATTCGGCTCGCCAGGCACGACGCATGGAGCGAGTTAGGTGAGAGGGCGATAACAAGAACTCCTCAGTAATTGGCATGTCCTCTCCAGCATCATTCATCAGGAGGTCATTTACGGTGCGCTTTAGTTCTCTTTTTTCAATTCCAAAAGAAGTAGCAACATTGCCCTGTGGGTCCAAATCAACCAATAACACTTTGCTGGGCGGGATTCTTTGCTTTGGATTACCCTCGGCCAAAGCAGTAGCAAGGTTTACCGCAGTAGTAGTTTTTGCACAACCACCTTTTTGGTTTGCTACAGCAATCACCATTCTGTATGGGTCCATTTAATCACTCCGGGGATAATGACGTGTTGGCCGCCCTCTATGAAGAGTATGCTTTGATACTTCAATTTCAAGCAGGTTGGATTACGGGAACTGGTACTTCGGACAAAATCTTTCGCACAATATGGCTCCCAGTAATTCCGCGAATTTTTGCCTCAGGCTTCATCAAAATACGATGGCTGATAACTTGCAGTGCAACGCCCTTGATATCATCTGGAATAACATAGTCTCTGCCATCGATTGCAGCAGCAGCTCGTCCAGTCTTGAATAGAGATTGGCTTGCACGAGGACTCGCTCCAGTAATTACTCGGTGGTCTTCACGAGTTCGCTGTACAACTTCAACAATATATGATAGAATTGCTGGGTCAACATGAACTGTTTCAAGTGCTTTTTGCATTGCAACAACTTTCTTTGGAGAGGTAATTACTTCAACATCGTGCTTATCCTTTCCTCGTAGTTTACGGCGAGCTAAGATTGCTTTTTCTTCGGCACGATCTGGATAACCCATGCTCATCTTCATCAAGAAACGGTCCATTTGTGCTTCAGGCAGCGGGTATGTTCCTTCTTGCTCAATAGGATTTTGTGTAGCCATAACTACGAAAGGCGCAGGAAGTTTGTGAGTGATACCTTCAATTGTAACTTGTTTTTCTTCCATTGCTTCAAGCAATGCTGCTTGTGTCTTTGGTGGAGCACGGTTTATCTCGTCAGCAAGTAGAATATTTGTGAATAGAGGTCCTGCACGAAGTTTGAATTCACCCGATTTTTGGTCGTACATATATGTTCCCATAATGTCACTTGGAAGCAAATCTGGAGTGAATTGAACACGCTTAAACTTACAACCAAGGGAGCGGGCAAAGGTATTTGCTAACAGTGTTTTTGCTAGCCCAGGGAAATCTTCTAAGAGCATGTTTCCGTTGGACAATATTCCTACAGTTACACGGCGAAGATTTTCGCCCTTACCAATAATAACCTTGGATACTTCATTCATCAACCCATGAGAAATGCTTGATACTGTATTGATTAAATCTTTGGTACGAGCATCGCCCATTCCACCTGCTGAATGTCCCATTGTCATAGCGTTCACCTATTGGAGCAATTTTCCGACCCGTGCAATTCATACTTCAACATATTGGCTGAATACATCATTAATGCTCAAGCCGGTAGGGGGTAAAAAAAGGGCAACTGCGAGGCATATGTTAAATTATTTGCAAGAATTAAGATTAATTCTCGGTTTTTTTGTACGCTGCCTCAATATCCCCAGAATCGGTCGGTTTTGCGATGCAATTTGACTATTTCATCAAAGATGTCCTGCTCAATAGCACTGAGGTCAAATCCCTGCAATTTTTTGGCATGAGATTCTGGGATGTCAACTAATAATACATCTTCTTCTTCTAAGCCCCGTCCAATGGTTGCCCCTGATATTGCAACTGCTACTTCATCACCTTGTACTGCTTCTTGTTGCCCACTTTCCCCAACTCGGATAGATTTTACTTGGCCAACTCTAGTGCCATCTGGTTTGATTAATGTTTGGCCAACATGAATACGGCCTCCTAAAACCCGAATTCCAGCGACAACTGGTCCGGAGCGACGAAAAATATGGTCTCTCATCAATAAGATCCGACCAGGGTAAACAACAGATTCACGCTTTTCATCTTCGAGTTGACGTTGCCGTTCCTCGCGCCATTCCTCAAACTTTTCAATAATATGATATATCACTTCACCAGAGATATATTTGACGTCACATTTTTCAGAATCCAATTCTTTAGCAACTTCATTTTGAGCCTTTGTTGCAAACCCGAGAATAATTTTTTCCAAAGGGTCATCTGCATTATCTGCAGTAAGCAAATCTTTTTTATTGACGGTCCCTATAGTTGCACTGCAAATAGGGATCTCCAATTTACCTAATTCAAATGCAAGTGCTTCAAGTCCACCTAGAGTATCTGCTTTGATAACGACTCCAGTTTCCTCGGTTTCCACACTAATTCGTGCTTCCTCTCTTCCTGCTTCCATCGCAGCATCCAGTTGTTCAGGAGTATTGGATAATCGTAGGGTTGTTCCAGCTAAAACTCGTTCAAGGCCAGGGCCATTGATTTTGATACCAGCAGCGGCCCGGATAACATCAACATCATCCCACCTATCGCCAGCATCTCTCATCTCAGCCATTCCACGCGGCCTAAACATTCCTTTGATGTGAGTTTGAAACGGTCCATCAGGAGCAACAAGTGTAATTCGGTCACCCTTTCGCAATTCGCCACGTGAAAGGATAACGTCAATTGTTTTTCCGAGGCCTCTTTCTTCCTTCATTTCTAGGACAGTCCCTTCTGCCGGCCCAAGTGTGTCGCGTAAGCGCTCATCCAAAAATCGTTCAGCAAGCCCAACGGTCACTGCCAATAAATCCTGCATTCCCTCACCCTCTTTTGCCGAACAAGGCACTACTGCAAGGTTTTGGGTGAAATCTTTAATCTCATCAAAGCGTTCAATATTGAATCCATGTTCACTAAATTGCCCAACTAATTTCCACCAGATTTTTTGAAAATACTCCAGAGTATCTGTGCGTTGATCCTTTACCGAAACCAAGAAGGAACGGCCAAATTCACAAGTCCAACCATGAATTCTATCAACTTTATTTGCCGCAATTACGAATGGGGTTTTGTGCTTTTTGAGAATATTAATGGATTCAATAGTTTGAGGTTGGAGCCCTTCCATTACATCAATTACTAGGATTGCAATATCGGCAAGAGCGCCACCTCTACTGCGCAATGAAGTAAAAGAATGATGACCGGGAGTATCGATAAACAATAATCCGGGAGATTTGAAATTATTTCCCTTCAGCATATGTGAACAGGTTTCATTGAGCAAATCTGCAGGAACTTCGGTTGCGCCGATATGTTGGGTAATTCCACCAGCCTCGCGAGCCATGACGCTTGCTTGGCGTTCCATTCCAAGAGAACGAATATGGTCTAATACACTGGTTTTGCCATGATCAACATGGCCGAGAACACTTACAATTGGTTGCCGGTTTTCTCCGAGCAATGGTTTTTCACATTGGTCATCTTCAATAATATCATCGACCGAGTTAGCCTTGGGAGAGGGGGAGTTTGAGGATTTTTCTGTCATTTCGCATCACCACACCTTTCCTTTTTTGAAATTAATACCTTGCAGTATTTGAATCATCCTTCATATACCCAGTTTTGGGTTTCATAATTCCAATTCATGGTGCCCTCTGGAAACCAAAGTCCGAGTTCAAACTCTGCGGTTTCGGCAGCATCACTGCCATGGATCATATTGTAGCCAATATCCATGCCGAAATCACCACGTATTGTACCTGGTGCAGCATCACGGCCATTTGTTGGACCGATAAGAGTGCGTGCAACCTTTATTGCTTCAACTCCGCTCCATGCCATACATACTACAGGTCCGCTAGTAATGAATTTCATAAGACCTGGGAAAAATGGGCGTTCCTTGTGAACTTCGTAGTGCTTTGCAGCGATTTCTTCGCTTGGCACCATTGACTTTAAACCGACTAACTTCAAGCCTTTCTGCTCAAATCTGCCAATAATTTCTCCAACAAGTCCTCTTTGTACGCCGTCCGGTTTAATCATAATGTAGGTGGTTTCCATGTGTATCGCCAAATAGGGCGGACGGCCATCCCTTCAAAAGGTCAGCGATTAGTTCCTCGTACATTAGTGACCATACTCTAGACATAGAATACAATCTACAAAGACTGAATTCCGCAAAAAAATAAGCTATTGATAAATATTTGAGCAAAGCAATGCCTTGCACCTTAGGAAGTCAACTGTTGTTGGACTTAGTTATATTCCGCCCTTGACAAAGTGGCGAGTCCACTTGACACGGCGTGGGTTCCTTTTGAGTTTCAAGGCATTCTTACGTGCCTTACTATTCTTGAACCACTTGATAGTTCCATCGCGGCCAATAAACATTAGGCCAGTTCCTGGCTCGATTTCCTCTCCGGAAAATGTACAAATTCTTCGCTCTGGCATTAATCTCACCTCGTATTCAACTTGCGTGCTTCACGACCGGTATCCTTCAACATCAGAATATCTCCCATTCGCACTGGACCTAATACATTGCGAGTAATAATACGCCCAACATCTCTTGGATTAGGGGCATCGTTTACACGGACCTTAACTTGAGTTGCTTCACCAGTCATGCCTGTACGGCCGACGATTTCAACAACTTCAGCAGGCCAGCCACTTACTTCATCACTCATTGAAATCTCTCCTTAGAAAGTTCACTCACCCTTGAGGTTGTCAATCTTCTCAACAACATCGGAAAGTCTATCTTGAACTGCCTTGCTTAGTTCCATCAAAGCGATAGATGCAGTTCTAACTCCTTTTGGCATTCCACTTTCTTTAGCCAAGAATTCTTGGCTTGGAACATAGGCATATGGAATTTTCTTTTCATCACAAATCATTGGAATATGAGCCAACAACTCTGGGGGGTTGACGTCTTCAGCCATGATGATGAACTTTGCAGTTCCTCTCTCAGCGGCCTTGGTGACCTCATTACTTCCTTTCTTCATTGCTCCGCCTTTACTCGCTTCTTGTATAAGCTCATAAACAGCGTTGGCTAAATCTTCTGGGGTTTCAAATCGCACGTGTACACTCATTGGAATTATCTCCTGTCCTCATGTTAGGGCAGGGTGCCCCACAGCGTCCACCGTATAAACCCAACTGCCGAAAATAAGAAGAAAATATAATAAAAAAAATCAATAAAGAGGGCGCTGAATGGTGATGTGCATGGATTACTTTAGCAATTCCATTAGTCCTCTTGCAAGGGCCGGAGCACCTGAAATGACAGCCCGGGGATTTTGAAGAGAGTTTGCAGCATGCACTCCATCAACGAATCTGTCGAGTCTAGAAATTGCCCCTCCGGTGAATAGGCCATGGGTACATGCGGCATGAACTTCAATCGCACCTTGAGTATGCAGGGCTTCACTTGCACGACAAATTGTACCTCCGGTGGCGATCATATCATCGACGATAGCAACAATAGAACCATCTACATCCAAATCTTTGGCTTTATGGACGATAGTGTGGGCATCAATTCTAGTTTTTTCCAAGTATGAGAATTTACAACCTATGATATTCGCAACATGGCTGGCTCTGTCAATTGCACCTTTGTCGGGTGAGAGGATGAAATCGGGTGCAATAGTGTCTTGAAGGTGTTTTGCAACTTCTGGCATGCAACTAGTTAGGGCGACTGGAACTCCAATTTCATCAAGAGCCTCCGGTGCATGTAAATCTAATACGGCAATTCCATCGCAACGACTTGCCAACAGTTTACCAATCGCCTTGGCAGAAATTGCTTCTCCTGGCTGAAATCGCTTGTCTTGCCGTGAGTATCCAAAGTAAGGGATGGCGAGAAAAATCCCAGGTCCTACATCTGGTAATTCGTTTGGCACACCACCTTTTAGGGAATCTGTGCGGCCAGCACGAACATCTTGTAATGCTTCTAATAACAAGAGTGTTTCAATTATCCCACTGTCAGGGAATGTAGTGGAAACGAGAACACATGGCTCTGACCTAACGGCTTCAATGTTCTCTATTGCTAAGCGAACATAGCCCTCAGTGTCTGGAAATCTTCGCGCTTCCATTGAAATATGGTTCATTCCAAGTTCTATTGCCAACTCCTTTGCTAAAGGGCGAGAATTTGAACCGGATAGCACTGGCATTAAGTTGTCCTCAACCACCGCTAATACTACTGGTTAATTGGTTGTTTCCTTTGAACTCACTTCTCTTGGGGCTGAAAAACAAAGAAGAAAGTTGAAACAACCTGCAAAGAAAGTCAATGGAGGTGGGCGAGGAAGGATTTGAACCTTCGACCTCCCGGTTATCAGCCGGGTGCTCCAACCAAACTAAGCTACCCGCCCAGGGCAAATCGGCGACCTACCTCACCGTCATAACCATGACGGTTGTGAATAAAGAAATTATTCTGTATACATTCAACTGCAGGTAAAGCAATAATAATTGCTAATAAAGCCGTAGTTGGGCTTTTTTACTGATTACAAAAATCGGGTCTATTGATCTTTATGTAACTAGGTAGTGTTTGAACTCGGTCATAGCGGCGAGATAATATTACTTCATCCAAGCGCTCGCGAGTTTTACTGAATGCAGTAATTGGGATATTGATTTCACCTTCAACACCAAACTGCCTTTGAACACCACTTCGGACTTTCACGACAACACCACGGTAAGTTCGGCGAACTTTCACAAGATCAATAATTACTCCAATCTGCATTCCCTGGTTATCAACTACTGCCCGATCTAGCATTTCATCTGGCGCGTATAGTTTCTCATCAATTCGTACAGTATTTCTCCAACGGCGTTGAAGTTCACGCATTGATTTTGAGAGCTTTACTCCTCCGTCTTCTCTAATGCTATGCACTAATTCTTTTGCAAGCGGTGCGTAAGAAGTTGGATTTCGCATATATTCTTCTGCAATCTCCGGTAATACTTCTAAGCGCATCGATGCAACTCGGCTTTCGTTCGGGTGATGACGTTCTCCGACGATAACGCCCACCTTCGTTTCTTTCACAAAAACTTCCCTTTGGAGGAGGTCCTGTATATTGTATTCTTTTGACATTTTTTTTCCCATCCTTGTTTAACCTGTCTTCCGGTCTATATCTTCTGAGCACGACTCGGTATATATATTAGCACCCGGCAACAGGTTTATAATTTTCAATTGGAATAATTAAATCATTTTCCTATTTTCCAATTGGGAAAATGCATTATTGTGAAAATTCAATTTTGTTCGGATAATCATTTAT
This sequence comes from Methanobacteriota archaeon, assembly GCA_018649825.1. Classification (GTDB taxonomy): domain Archaea; phylum Thermoplasmatota; class Poseidoniia; order Poseidoniales; family Poseidoniaceae; genus PSPT01. The sequence continues at coordinate 10,723 of JABIHC010000001.1, read as the reverse complement.
CAATTGATTTTGCAGTTGAGTCATTTACGCCTTTCCAATTGAATAAATGATTGCTTGGGCGCGTAATATGCAACCATTTCTCGCCAGGGTGGAAAAGGATAGATTGACTAGTTAAAAAAGTCAAAGGGCGACTTTTTCCAATTAAGTTATTGAAAATTGTCTCAGTTTGCCAGATGGATCATCCAGGTTGTACTCTATAGTTTGTTAAAATGAATTCGAAATGGTCTTGGCGAAATGGTATTTTTCAATTAGAAAAAGCATTTTTCAATTGAATAATTTTGGAGAAAAGGGGGGGCAAATATCTTTCATTTCCTCAATTCATCTCTATGTGATACTCAACGTATTATTGGCAAATGTTGATGAGCGAGTCTCTTTCACCTAAGTTACGAAGGGGTCTGTAATAATGACAGGGGATGCGATAAGCAATTTGGAATTAATCCGAACTAATTCTGGAAATGCAAGAACAACTGGCTTGAATCTTGATGTTATTCGAAAGCATTGTGCAATAGACGAATCTCTCGGAAGGGCGATTTCTGAAGCATTAGATGTTCATCAACAACTAATATTGGAATATGGGCCCGAATTATTAATGTCCGAAGAAGAACAACTCGTGACATATTTACAATCAGACTTGGTGAATTTTTACGCGCCTCCAACAGTAAACCCATACATCCCATTGTCTGCTTGCGGCCCATGGATTGTCACTTCACACGGCGCAATTATTCATGACAATGGCGGGTATGGAATGTTAGGAATGGGGCATGGCCCTGATGATGTGATTGCCGCAATGCAGAAAAATTGGGTTATGGCAAATGTAATGACTCCTTCTTTTAGCCATAAGCGATTAGGCGAACGACTACGCAAAGAAGTTGGGCATACGAGAGAGAGTTGTCCTTTTTCGCGATTTATCTGCCTCAACAGCGGTTCTGAATCGGTTGCATTGAGCATGAGAATTGCTGATGCCAATGCATTGAAAATGACTGAAATAGGTGGGCGATATGAAGGATGCCCAATAAAAATAATTGGACTTGAACAAGCTTTCCACGGAAGAACACAACGCCCAGCCCAATTATCTGATTCTTGTAGAGGTGGTTATTCATCAAATTTGGCAACTTTTAGAGACCTAAATAATGTGATCCTAGTGCCTTCAAATGATGTATCTGCTTTGCGAGTGGCTTTTGCGCAAGCTGAATCTGATGGGTATTTTATTGAATTAGTGGCTATGGAACCAGTGATGGGTGAAGGTAACCCTGGCCAGTGTGTTACACGCGAATTCTATGATGAGGCACGTAGGTTAACATCTAAGCATGGTTCTCTATTATTTGTTGATTCCATCCAAGCAGGTTTACGTGGGCAGGGTTGTTTGAGTATCGTTGATTATCCTGGATTTGTTGATTGTGAAGCACCAGATTTTGAAACTTGGTCAAAGGCACTGAATGCAGGGCAATATCCTCTTTCAGTTGTTGGATTATCAGAAAAAGCAGCAGATATGTATGTGGTTGGAATTTATGGCAATACCATGACTACCAATCCCCGCGCACTTGAAACTGCAATAGCCGTTCTTGACCGTGTAACTCCCGAACTGAGAAGAAATATTATTGATATGGGAAGGGTTTTTGTGCAAAAGTTGGAGGAATTGTCAAGTGAATTTCCCGGTTGTATTGCGAAGGTACAGGGTTCGGGGCTTCTACTATGCGCAGAATTAGATCCAGCTCAATTTAAAGTAGTTGGTTTTGGCCAAGTAGAAGAATGGTGTCGTTTCAATGGACTTGGAGTAATTCATGGAGGTCAAAATGCACTCCGCTTCACCCCTCATTTCAATATCACTTCCGAAGAAATCGATTTGATAATTGATGTATTCCGTTCTGCATTAATCCACTTTACAAAATAGGTGAATTTGGTTGGTAGTTTTTGTCATATATGGGGCACATTCCCTCGTGGGGAGGCGCTTTGTTGAGCGATTGCTGAGAGCAGATTGCGAGGTATTAGTGCCAATAGGTGAAGTATCATTACTGCGAGAGGAGAATGAATTAGCATTAAGGATGGGGAAGGGCACATTGCAAGAAATATCTCCTAATTTCAAATCCTCGGCCATGACAAATGAATCTGAAAATATTCAATCATTCCGTTCAATTGCTTTTGGAGAAGAGGTAAATTGTGATTCGGTTGACATGCAAGTAGTTAGCAACAATAATGGGGAAAAACAGGTAAGGTTGGCAAAAACTCAGGTATTAATGCATGATTTATTATTGCCACAACCTTCTACCTATTGGGGTCCCCAGGACATCTTTTCATGGCTGGAATCTCTGTTATCAGATAGTGAAATAGATTACGCATATCCTGCGCGTTATTGGTTATCTATACGCGATGCAATTGATGGGTTATTCAGCCTAATCACTTTACCCGAATTACCCACTGGAGTCATAGATATGTGCGGTCGAAGGGCTTGGCAGCCAGAGGAAGTGATTTCTGAATTATCTGTACTGACAAGGAGGACAAACCATGCGATTGATGGAAATAATCAAGCATTATTCGATGCTGAAGATTTAGTGCCAAATTCACCATTAGGGCAGGATGACAATTTGAAAAACACATCTTCTCATTCTAGCGTAAGTCGCGGCCCAACTGATCCAAACCTCGGGCGTCCGGATTTATCTCTATTACATTCTTCCCTTCTTCAGGCCCAGCCAGAGGGTTGGCGCCCCCTTGCTCCATTTAGAGTCAGTATCATGGAAATCATTGCCCATCGTTTGGGTCAATAGTTTAGGTTATAACCCGTTTTTTATGATGTCTTATTAATGGTTGAACTACAAGACCAAGCCGACGGCCGCGGAATGAAAATCAGTCCTACGTTATCCGACGGAAAGAAAAATTACCTGATTGATATCGATGGGACAATATGTGAAGATATCCCCAATGAAGAGCCCGAACGCATGGCTACTGCAGAGCCTTTTGAGAATGTAGTTGATGTGATTAATGGGTGGTATAAGGATGGCCATATAATCACATTTTTTACAAGTCGAACAGATGAGCATAGTGAGGTTACAGAAAAGTGGTTGGATGCTCAAGGATACAAATATCATGGGGTATTGTACAATAAACCAAGGGGAGGAAATTATCACTGGGTTGATAATCACATAGTTAGGGCTACGAGATATAATTCTAAGTTCACAGATTTCATTACAAAAACTGTTGAAGTTGAAGTTTTTGATGATTAATTTTATAGAAAAAGAAAGCAAGTTTAGAGGAGTATTCATTCTTCATTTTCAATTTGAGGCATTGCTTCATTAATTATTGTCACTTCTTTGGCAAATGTATTAGAAAAATATAGCATACTTAGTACCATTACCCATTCGGCAATAGCTGCTTGACTAAGATAAATATCATCAAGGCTGCCTCCTGCATTACCTTTGCAAAATGAAACAAAGTTTCTTGAAAGGGCTTCATTTTCTCCAAAATCAAACCCATTATTGTGTGCTTGCCCGACTTTCCAAATCAAAATAAGGAGGCAAACAGCAGCAGTTACTGCAGCAAAAATCCGTGGCTTAATTAATTGCTTAAACCTTTCATCAAATGCACACATCAACCAAGTTGAATAAGTTGCCAAGAAAGTCCAAGCAACACCCCCGTAAAAGATTGCATTTGCATATAAGATGTGTATTTCAATGCCCTCATTCCATGGATTCCATGCAATTCCAATTATTCCAAGCCCCACTATTATTCCTGGAAAGAAAGAAATATTATTTATCATTGGCAACAATCCAAACTCATTTGTGTGAAGAGTTTCGCACCAGCCTTTCCGATTATTAGTAATTTGAAATGCGAGAATTATCACCATAATTCCCGTCAATGTCAGACCAGCGGTGAAAAGTATTGTTGACATGGGATGTAAATCTAAATCCGAAATAAAGGGAAAAATCGGGTCACAATCGGTCGCAACCCATATGCTGTAGGAAAATAGAAGCGTAATGCCCATTGTAATGATGATCGTTTTTGGTATTTTCAACAATATGTCTTTTGAAAGGAGATATTTGGAAATTGAAATAATTTTCCCTCCTTCATGATTTCAAACAAATATCATTATTGTTTAGCAAATAGGTCTGCACCCAATAATGGAAGAAGTACACTCGCATCCCCTTCAACGCAAATATGAGGGGCCTCAATCTTCATCTTCCCCCAAGAAATTGCCTCTTTGAGTCGAGCGCCCGACAAACTTCCATCATGTTCAGGTGCCGTTGTAATGTATACTGCGGAGTCTAAACCATCGCGATATTGATTCCACCAGATTACGTGATGTTTTGAAATTCCCCCTCCAATCATTAGTGAATTTGCTTTTTCGCTAGTCCAAGTCAAGTCACTTAGAACTTGCTCATCTGCAAGAGTGTCAATGTGGAAATCGCTATACTTCTGCCTAAACATGAATAATTGAGCGCCAATTGAACCATCTGTAATACCGGGAATTACCATCGGAATTTTGTGCTTTGCAGCCCAATAAATAATCATGTCAGGAGTACCAATTCTTTCACCCAATTCCCAAACAAGGTGGGTGCTCCCAAAACCAAGCCAAAGGTCTGCTCCAGTTTTCCCAGTTTTCTCCATTCGGTCTTTCCGAATATCTTCTAGAACTGGCATTAGAATCTCTTCAAGTATCTCTCCATAGGATGAATTTGGAACTACCACATTGCCTAGTCGCATCAACGCATGCTCGCTAAGTTCAATATCATCTAAATCAAAGGATCCATGAAAATAATGTTTGTTTGCTCTTGCGATATCGTGGTCTAATGTGCCGCAAGTAGTGGAGATAACATTGAACATTTTTTGTTTAATCGCTTCAACAAAGAAACCTCTTGTTCCGGTCGCACAAAGGCAAGCGGGAAATGAAATCCAATTGCTCACTTGCCTTGGGTCTCCATCAACCGCATCTATTTCTGCCTTCATCTGAGTTAAAATATCACGGGCAGTAGCAAGTTTTGTGGCGGTAAATCCACCTGCTTTTGCCATTTGGTTAATTAGGCCATGAACAGAAAGACCTTCCTCATTGTTGCAGTCAAAGTTGTAATCAACTACCGGAATATCAAAGTCATCTGGGTCAACTGCCATCTCTATCGTTTACGCCACCGGCCACCACTTCATGAAACCTCGCAACTTCAACAACAACTTATCGAAACGATTTGCAAGCCAAGGGGACTTCTACCTTTACATTCCATCCTCAAGTTCAAAGAGTCTATCCCTTAATCTTGCAGCGGTTTCAAAGTCAAGTGTTTCAGCAGAAATTTTCATTTGCTTACGAATTTCTTTCATTAATTTTATTCTATTTTCGTCACTGAGGCTTTCGCTTCCTTCACTACCTTGAAGGTTTTGCACTTGCCGATCTTCCTCTCTCTCATTTTCATATTGAATAATCTCTTTTTCAATTGATAATTCACTGCCATCAAATGGTTGTCCAATGCGAGCCAGAACGGAATCGCTACTGTTCCAAATGCCTGCACCAATTCCAAGTTTTGCAGCCCAGTCGGATTTTGATCTCCCTCCTCTCGCGCCAACAAGGCGACGTTTCCCGCCAGCACCTTTTGAGGTGCCAGCAATCAAGTCATCAATTTCAGTTCCCATTTCAGGAAGTGCCTTGATAATAGTTTTTGGAATGATGCTATTTTCCTCATTGTGCGCACTTTGTCTAACCCTTCTTTCAAGAGTTTGCTGAATTGCTGCACTCATGGAAGGGCTCATTGAATCAGCATACAATATCACTTGACCATTTGAATTACGAGATGCTCTTCCGATTGTTTGCAATAAGCTTCTTTCATTTCGTAAGAAACCCTCTCTATCGGCATTAAAAATTGCCACAAGACTAACTTCTGGAATATCTAGTCCTTCTCTAAGCAAATTTATCCCGACAATTACATCAATATGCCCAAGGCGAAGAGCCTTGATAATTTCAGTTCTTTCAATTGTATCAATTTCACTATGCAGATGATGTGCTTTAACTCCCATTCGGTTAAGGTACTCGGCAACTTCTTCGGCGAATTTTATTGTCATTACGGTGACCAATACCCTTTCCTTTAGTTTAATTCTCTGACTAATTTCACCTAGTAAATCTTGTACCTGTCCTTCGGTTTGACGAACTTCTATTTCAGGATCTAGCAGGCCAGTTGGGCGTAATTCCATTCTGGCAATTCCGTCGATATTCTGTAGCATTTGATACATAGTTTCTGCATTTGGTGATTTTTTACTAAGTTCAGCCTCATTTACCCCCCCGCCCCCTTTGGCATGGAGGAGGCCTTCGGGCACTGGTTGCTGAGTGACTTCACATAGGTGGCGTAATTCCCTCTCGCCAGGAGTGGCGGAAACATACACTAGTTGTGGAATTAATGACTGAAATTCAAATTGCTTTAATGGGCGATTATCGGCTGCACTCGGCAAGCGAAATCCGTGCTCAATTAGGTTTTCTTTTCTTGAACGATCTCCTCCATACATCCCTCCCACTTGAGGTAAACTTACGTGCGATTCATCCATTATTACGAGGAATTTATCTTTGTCACCGTGGAATTGTTTTGCATTTGCAGCAAAGAAGTCCAGCAAACACCACGGGCGCTCCCCAGTGTTCCTGCCATCGAAATGCATTGAATAATTTTCAACGCCTGTGCAATGACCAAGTTCTCTAAGCATCTCCATGTCATAATTTGTTCTTTGTTGAAGTCGATGCGCTTCAATATCTTGGCCATTACTTTGGAAATGTGCAACTCTCCCTTCTAATTCTAGTTCAATATTTTCTAGCGCCGTTTCAAATCGTTCTTTACTTGTCATGAAAAATTCCTTTGGGTGAATCCATGCTTCATCTAATTGGTCGAGTATTTCCCAACTTACTGGGTCGCACACCTGAATCTTTTCAACGCCTTCAAAACCAAATCTAATTCTAAGTGGGTCATCTCTACTGGGCATCCAAACATCAAGAATTTCGCCCCTTAGGCGCATTTCCCCTCTACTTAATTCGGTGGTGGAGCGAGTGTATTGGAGGTCAACTAGTTGGCGAATTAATTGAATAGGTTCAATTTCTTGACCAACATGGACGCGGCAATGTTGTGAAAGAAATGTCTCGGGTGAGTTTAATCCGTAAATACATGAGACCGAAGAAACAACAACAACATCCGGTCTTGTCGCAAGGCTGGCAACGGTAGCAAAGCGTTCCTGTTCTATTCTTTCATTTATTGAAAGTTCTTTGTCAATATACAAATCCCTTTTTGGCATATATGCTTCTGGCTGATAATAATCATAATGGCTGACAAAATATTCCACGGCATTTTGAGGAAAAAAACCGCTTATTTCATGGAATAATTGCCGAGCAAGAGTTTTATTGTGCGACATGATGAGTGTTGGGCGATTTAATTTTTCAATAATGTGCGCCATTGCAAAAGTTTTTCCAGAACCTGTTACTCCTAAAAGTACCATTCTGTCTTGTTGATTTTCTAATTGGGAAATCAATTTTTCAATTGCACCTTCTTGGTCGCCGGCTGGTGAGAAATCAGTGTGTAATACTAGACGGCATACATCAGGTGAAAGGTGCTCAACTGCTGCTCCCTCAAGTGCTTTTGACAGATCAAACGGGTCATTCTTGTTTTCTTTGTTTTGTTCAATTATTGAATTAGCGAGTGAAGGGTCATTATCTTCCACCTTCACCACCTCTGCTATCAATAATTATGGTAAATATAGTCCGCCATTGACATGAATAATTGAACCATTGACATATGCCGAATCATTATTCACAAGGAAAGATGCAACTCCTGCAATATCTGTGGGAGTCCCAATTCGTCTAAGTGGAACTTCCTCCTCGCGCTGCAATCTTCTCTCTTTTGAATCTCCGGCCAAAATATCAGTATCAACATATCCTGGGGCAATAATATTCACTCTTTGCCCCTTTGGCCCAACTGCCTGAGCAAGACTTCTTGCCCATGCATGTAGTGCCGCTTTGCTCGCTGAATAGTCAGCACCATGAGGTGACCCTTTGATTCCCAGTTGGCTTCCAATAACAACAATTCTCGCAGTATTCGAGAGGTTTTTTGACAGTGCATTCCACACATGGTAAGCCCCTTCAAAATTTGTTTTCATTGTAAGTTCCAATTCTTCCGGCTTCAACAGATCAGCTCGTGTTCTATCATAGCGGCCATGGTTCAGTACTAATGCATCAACTCCTCTTTCGACCCAAGGGTGCTGGCCAAGAATGTAAACTTCCGAGAGATTAGTGCAATCTACCCTTACTGCAAAGGCATCCCCACCATTGCTTCTAATTCGGTCAACAACATCTTCCGCAGGCTGACTATTGCTATTGTAGGTTAATAAAATACGATAACCATCTTCGGCAAGGCGTTCGCAAATTGATGCTCCAATCCCTCTGCTCCCTCCAGTTACTACTGCAATGCCAAGGTGTCCCATTATTAATGGCGAGGGGCTAACTTCTCTTAAGTTAAGCAACGATTATTGTGGATAATAATTCCCAATCTCACTCTTCAAGAAATTGGGCTAGTTGAGGAGGTTGCCATCCTTTTGGTTTCAACACCTTTCCGTCTTCCCTACGAATCACCTTTCCATCCACAAGTTTTGCCATATTGGAGCGGTGAACTTCATTAAAAGCATCATCATAAATATCTTGCATACCATGATTGATAATTGTCCCTGCGAGGATATACCCTATGTCGGCTAATGCATCCAATATTTCCACCATATCGCCATTGCGTGCTGCTTCTGCATATTCTTCAACTTCTTCAGTTAGTAATTTTATTCGCAATTCAATTAATTCATTTGTGCCAAGTCCAGGATTGTCTAATTTGGGGATTTCAAATGCTTGATTAAACTCAAGAAGAGCCTTCACTATTGGATTCATATCCTAATGGCTGGGGGCACGGCTCATAATTCAAATGGTTATTGTTGTTCCAAACAATATCCTAATTTTATATTTTAACACTCAAACTGAGCAACAATATCCAACCAGTCAGCATAGAAGTGCGGAATAGAATTGTTTGGAAGTCTTTCATGTCATTTTCAGAGTCATGAGCAGTATTTGTTTTTACTGTCATAACAGCAATATTTGCAATTCCCATTAACAAAATCGCATACATCCAATAAGGATAATAATCACTATTTGCACCAGAGGGTATGTGAATTCCAGATTGATAAAAGCACAAAATCCAAGCAACAGTGAGGATAATGCTCATATTTCGCGTAGTCTTAATTCCGAAATGTGCAGGAAATGAGTGTATTCCTTGTTCTCTATCATTTTCAATATCCATTCTAGCATAATTAATGTCAAAAGCAGTAATCCAAAGTGCGACACCGAGCGATATCCAAAATATTTCAGGATACCACAACATGTCTGAATATCCATCGTGTGATCCATTAAATGCAGCCCATCCATAAGTATCGGCTTCAATTGCTAACCATGCGCCTGCCGGGGCTAAGGCCAAGCAAAGCCCAAGCCACAAATGACATAACCAAGTAACTCGTTTCAAGAAAGGGTAGATGATGAATGCTAATACTGGCACCCAAGATAGGTAAAGTGCTACTTCATTGAGAAGACTTGCAGCTATTAGTAGCATGAATAAGAATGCTGCAGATAGATACCAAGCGGTACTCATTTCCATTCCTCCTGCAGCCAAATATCTTTCCGCAGTACGCGGATTTGCAGCATCTATGTCCTTGTCAATAATTCTATTCAACGTCATTGCCAAACCCCTCGCCCCAATCGCTGCAACCAATATCCACAAAATATCGAACATTGAAAAATCAGCAGGTGAGGTAGCTAAAATAGCGCCTATTAGGACAAAAGGGAGGCTGAAAAGAGTATGCTCAACTTTAACAAAATCGAGTATTTTTCCAAGGCCCATATTTTTCACCCCAATAATCATTGTAATAATTCAAAATAATTCGCTCGTCAATACCAATTCCAACCTTCTTCCTTTGCCATTTCATCGATTGCCATTTGAGTTTTTTCATCATGTAAGGTTAATGCCGGCCAGCGCCTTACTGGCAGATTCTCTTCATCATTTTCTCCCGAATTAGCCTCACAAGGTATGGGCGAAGTTGCATCCCATGCAACCCTTGATTTTTCATTATCAAAATGCAAATCACGACTTACTTCAAAGCGGCAAAACAGTTGCCAGAGTAGAGTCCTATTGGCGCTGTCTGATGATAAATCCAAATCATCATCTGTAATAAAAAGCCAGCGAATCGTGTTGGAATTATCTAATTGCCAAATTGTTTTTATCAATTGAGAAATATGCTTTCGTTGTTTTGCTGCTGAAGCATTATCTGCCTCTTCAATATTCTTATTTGGATCGGGGCTATTTTCTATATTGGTGGTAATAACTAAAATGCTTGGACGTAATAATTTGGCCTGTTCAACTTCATTAATATTGAGTATTTGCTCATACATTTCATTGGATATCCCATTGAGCGTATTAGGTAGCGAATCATCAGGGTCGGATTCTGCAGGAATTGTAGCATCAATAATGAGTTTCGAATGAATGTTTTCCACTGGTGCAGAATGGGCTAATGAATCGGCAACCTGCCCATCTAATATTTGCAAATCACGATTAATTAATACCTTAGTATGAAGTGCATCAAGAAGCATATTTAGATTTTTCACAGAGTGGTTTTCATCAACAACGACTATCACTTTTAGGAACATTAATTGCCCTGCCCCAAGCAAACCAAGTGCCGTTTTTCTTGCCTG
>JABIHC010000063.1 GCA_018649825.1 Methanobacteriota archaeon | reverse complement strand
TGGTGGTGGGGTTTTGGTGCTCTAATGTTTAAGTGGACACCTGAACCTGATATTCCTAGTCCTGCTGAATTTGCAGGAGAATCACAATTCGCCAAGACTCTTAGTGCGACAAAAATGGCATATGTACAGGTATGGACAACCTTGCGAGAGATTCGTCGTTTCAAAATTCTTGCATTTTTCCTTCTTGCATATTTGTTGTTTTACGATGGCGTGAATACGATAAATGGCATGGCAAGTGCATTTGGCGAATCAGTATTGCGAATAAATCCTGCAATGAATATCGCCCTATTGCTAACGGTAAATATTGTAGCAATTCCGATGTCTGTCGCTTTCGGTGCCTTAGCCGAGAAATGGGGTACAAAGCAATCCTTAATGACCGCTCTAGTGATTTATTGTCTTGTTGCAGTAACTGCAATTGGTTTTGCGCCTCTTACTCTTGATGGTGAGGCTGACCACCAGCGCTATGATTTCCAGTATGATTGGGATGATTCGGATAATTCGTATCACCTTACTACTCTCTACGATCGAGGGGTTGAAGGCTGGGTAAGTTCTGAGGGAGATGGTGATACCGCATTTAGGAATGCATTCAATATTTATTTATTGGATAATGGAGAAGAACGCACGACTCTTGACCTTGTCGATGCTACTGCATTAGTTGCCGCATTTGGTGATACAAGTGAGCACAGATTTTCCTTCCACTTTTCCGGAGGCGTATTAAATGGGTCTGCAACGGTTGGCGACCAACATCCAACTATCTTGGACCAAGGGGGTCCAATGGATTGGTGGCCTCAAGCAATGAGGGATAATGTATGGGAGCCCTTTGGCATTGGTGTATCTTTGCAATGGATCATTTTAGGTTTCTTTGTAGGGTGTGTGATGGGTGCTGCGGGTGCCCAAGCAAGGTCTATGTTTTCGATGCTAATACCTGAAAGTAGAACTACCGAATTCTTCGGCTTTTTCGGTTTCATTGGCAAAGCGGCTGCGATGGTCGGGCCAATTCTCTATGCGCTATCTGTGGCAATGTTTGATAGTAGAGTAGCAATCCTTTCTATCGTAGCCTTAATCATAGTTGGAACGATATTAACTAGCAAGGTTGACCTTGAAGAAGGAATGAAAGTTGCCGCTGCGGAAGATGCAATGTGGCGTGAATCTCAGAAATCGCAAGATTCATGAAACCTTTTTGTTATTGAGTGGAAATAGGTAAGGTGGAAATTGGCCAATATGGGTGTTGGTATTAGCGCAAGCATCAATTTCTGGTGGCGATTTGTGTGAATGTATGGAGTATTATTGCCAATTGATGCTAGTAATTGTCCATATTTTTGCAGACATTTTGTATTTAGTTAGGGGTAATAGTCATGAAGCAAGTGGTCTTGGAGGTGTTGTTGAGGGACTACTATGGGTGTCAAACAAAGCGCTTATCGCCAACCCGTAACTGCCAACGGCATCAAAGCCATTGAGGAGGGTACTCTCACTTGGCTTGATGACGAGATGTACAATAATCTCAACTCCGGTGTGCTTGAGCAGTATCTTGAGGAGAAGAACCTTGAGGAATCTTTTGAAGTATCGCATTGGAATACAAAAAGAGTTCTAATCGGTGTCATGGTCGGTGCAGTATTCTCGGGTGTAACTGCATATATTGCTTTAAAAATCGGTCTTGCAGTTTCTGCGGCTTGGTATTTTGCTTACTTACTTGGAATGGCACTAAAGTGGTCACCTTCTGAAGTTAACATTTCTACTTCAGCAACTACTGGGGCAACTCACGCTTCTACTGGTTTCATCTTCACCTTCCCTGCCATCTTTTTGTTGGCGACGTCAGCCGATTATACCTTGACTGGCGGAACGCATTTGATCAATGACCCCGATACTTTTCGGCTAGCATTTATCGGAATAATTGCCAGTATGTTTGCCGGTTTCTTGGGAATTATGTATTTCATAATATTTAGGCGAGTTTGGTTAGTAGAAGACCCCCTGCCTATGCCTGGTTTTGAGGCGACGCTGAAGATGTTAGATATTTCTTGTGATGTTAGTACAGGTGCAGTTGAGCACGCCAAAGATTCGTTAAAGACAATTGGAATTTGGACTTCATTAACTATGGTTGTTCTGTTCCTTGTTGAATATCCTCTAATCAAATTTCATGGTGCCTACATCGCCGTCTTTGACTGGTTCGCCGAACTGGCCCATTTTGGGGAATTCGGACTTGCATCTATTTACGGTCATGGAATTCTTCACCAACCGGCTGGAATAAACCCTGATACTGGCGCAGGTAATGGAGTCTCGTTATATGACCCAAATGCCGGTTTCATTGACAAAGCATTAGCTCACACTTATGTTGGTGTTGCCCTTACTCCTACGATGTTTGCAATCGGTTGGTTCATGCGCACAAGAGTTGCTTTCTTGGTCAATTTGGGTACCTTTGTTGGTTGGCTCTACTTGGTCCCAATGGCTGTATTTTTCAATTATCCAGTATTTGATGCTGCAGCAGGTGACAAAGTTGCAATTCATGATTATTCCTCTGATGGTCCCGCAGCACTACAAATTATTGCCTTTAAGTCAGTAGTTCGGCAAATCGCTATTGGCTCAATCGTCGGTGGTGGAATATTTGGATTGCTGAAGATGTGGCGAACCTTCCTCGATATTGGCAAGGATATCAAGGCGGCATTTGCTGGTGAGACCGGTCAAGAATATATGCCTGGGAAGGGCTGGTATGAGTGGCCTCTTATGCACATTCCAATCTTTATGGTGATTACATTTGTAGTAATGTTCCTAGTCTTTTGGTTGGGAGGATTTGGAATGATGCCTGCACTTATTTTCGCAACAATATTGCTTCTTACAACTTTCCTTCTTGGAGCGATTGCTGTTCGCGTCATGGGGGAGACTGGTATTGAACCAGTTAGTGGAACATCATTCATCGTATTGTTGATGCTGATGGGAATATTCCTTTCCTTTGACGAAGCATTAGCATTATCAAAAGAGGAGGCAGTATTACTCGGCCTAGTTGGAACTACTGTGTTTGGTTCCGCTATTTCACTTTCCGGCACAGTAGTCGGCGATTACAAGAACTCGCTTTACATTGGCAATCGACCTTATCACATTTCGAAGGGGAATATTCTGGGGGTTGTCCCAGGGGCTATTTTGGGCGCAGGGGTTGCAATTTTCCTTTCAATACAGTTGGCTAACGGCACTATTGATCTCAAGGCCCCACAGGCAAATGCATTTGCTACATTTTCCATTATTTTGGCTGAAGGCCAAGGTGATATGTGGTTATTAGCGCTTGGAGCAGCAGTAGGAATCTTTGTTGAGATGGCTACAGGAATGGGTACTTCTTTCGGATTAGGCATGTATCTTGACCTTCCTCATACCTTACCAATGCTAATTGGCGGTGTGGCTCGCGATAAGTGGGAAGAAAAGAAACTCAATCCTAAGATTGAGGAAATTAAACTTGAGAAGGGTGCATCAGAGGCAGAAAAGCGTCGTGCACTTATTCTGCTCGGAACATATATGGTGGCAGCAGGTCTGTTAACAGGTGAGGCTTTCTTTGGCACTGAGTCAGCCGTATTTGCATTTATTGATACCCTCGGCTTTGCAACTGCAATGGACCCATCAATATGGTATATTGTTCGTTTGATAGGATTCATAGGCTTTAACCTCATTCTCGGCGGCGCCCTATATGCTGTTTTCAAGAAGGCCGGAATTATCGGTGGTGTAGAAGAAGAAAAGGCTCTTGAAGCAGAACTCGCATAAGCCGTATGAGTTGTAAGTTGAGGTGATTGAATGGAAAAGGGTCAAAGTGGCCCACAACCAATCTCTACAGGCGCTAGCGTGGGTGGGAGCACAATGTCTAGAAAAGAATCCTTGACAAAGTACCCATGGTATGCTTGGCTATTATTGGCAACTGGTTTACTCGCAGTAAGTACTGCAGGAGCCACATTTCGTACCATTGAAGGTGTCGGTCCACTTCTCAAAGCTTCTTGGAGGTTGCAGGCCACAACTCTTGTGTTTATTCCAGGATTTCTATATCAATGGTATAATGCTGATGAGCAAACCAAATTACATTGGAAGAGTGACGAATCACGGAGCGCTTTGGCACTTAGCGGGGTATTTCTATGCCTACATTTTGCTGCTTGGGTTTGGTCATTGGATCATACATCTTTGACCCATAGCCTCCTCTTCGTCACAGCCCACCCATTTGTCGTAGTCGCTTGGATGGCTCTGAACAAGGAGCATTTACAACGTCTCGTTCTTATTGGTGCAGGGCTTGGTTTTATCGGTGCAGTGATTGCCTTGCAAGATACTCAAGGTGAAGGTGAAGTTACATTAATTGGGGATTTGGCAGCATTTGCTGGTGCAGTTTTTGTTGTTGGTTATATGGTGATAAGTAGAAAATTAAGAACACAGGGGATGCCAATTTTCCTCTATTCCTTGCCGGTTACTGCAGTAGGGGCATTGTTACTGACAATACTCGCAGTATTGTATGAAGGTGCATTGCCGTTTTCGACATTAGATGGAATAGGTGCATTTGGGTGGTTCGGAGTCTCCCTTTTGGCAGTGATTTTCTTGGCCTTAGTGCCTGGCCTTATGGGCCACAATAGCATCAATGCCAGCCTGCGATGGCTGCCTACAATTCTAATATCGGTGACGCTATTGATGGAACCATTTTTAGGAGGCCTAATCGGTTGGTTTGTCGGTGTAGAACAGATGCCAGATATGTGGACTTGGATCGGTGGGCCAATAATGATACTCGGTACTGCGTTGGTTTCTATTTCGGTTGGTCAGCAAAATAATGAATCTGTTGACACAGAGGTAAATCCGTTGACCGAAATATTCGACGGCGAGGAAAGTGGTGAGGAAAATGAATGATAGACAATGCATCTTGTTGACCAATGATGATGGAGTAGATGCTCCAGGGATCCATGCACTTATGGTTGGTTTACTCAAATCTGGGATATCTTTTGTTACAATTGCACCCGAAAAAAATCAATCTGCATGCTCGATGAGTATGACTTTGCAAAAGCCAATGAAGATGAGCGAAAGACATGATATTGCCGCCGAAGTTTGTTCAGAAGCCTTTGCCAATAATGAGGTCAAGTCAGGAGACGAGGGACCAACGGGACGTATATTTTCACTTGCCGGAACTCCAAGTGATTGTATGATTGTTGGCTTATCTGGAGCACTTGAAGAACTGACGCCCGAATTGGCTCCATCTCTTTGTGTATCGGGTATTAATTTGGGCGCAAATGTGTCCATAGATGTGCTACATAGCGGCACTGTTGCAGGTGCAAGAGAGGCCAGTTTGTATGGCCTTCCATCTCTTGCGACTTCACTTGGAACCTTTGAGGCTGGCCATTTTGGACCTGCTGTTGAAGCAACAATTTCTGTCGTCCAGCGCTTGCTGAAAATATTACCTCGCAAACCGGAAAACTTGTTGCGCCCAAATAGAGGCTGGTTGCGAGATAACGCCGAATATGAGAAAACAACTCGTCTGTTTAGCGCATTACAAAGGGGCGATGTATTTCTTTCTCTAAACACACCCCCGCAGTGGAATGGTAAGATTACTCCAACCAAAGTAGGCCTGCGCTGGTATCGAAACGCATTGCACCGCGAAGATATGGGCGAAGGTAATTACTATTCTATAGACGGTGTTACTGTCATCGATGATACCGAAAAGTATTGTGATATTGGTGCCTTATCAAAAGGTGAGGCCTCGCTAACTGTAATGTCCACTTGGCCGGTGGGCCATCCGCTTGATATCCCGGGCAATTTATTGCGAACAAACTTTGAATTAGCCGATGATGGTTGGCCGCTTTGGTTATCCTAAGATTTGCTGGCTTACTGGCTTTTCCAAATAGGGCAATGTGCTTGGTGCCTTTCATTCAACGAAGTTTTATTCCAAGATCAAGTAATTGATGAATAACTGCTATTGCTGAATGGCCTTGAATCCAAGTTGGTCCGAGCGAACGGGAATTGTTAGAATATTTTGAAAGTGAGTCGATTTCGCTTTGATTGAATAGTTGATCGTCTGATAGAATGAAACCGATACTATTGTCAACTGGAATGTCAATTTCTGTCGCGCTTTCGTCGTTGCCTTCACCACCTAGCAGTTGAACTCCTCCGCCTAGTTGCATATCACCAAGATTTTTAATCCCATTTGTAGATGGAAGATGCGCATCATCCGCCCATAAAGTAGGCGCATTTGCATCGAGATAGATGATTTCAACTCCCTCGTCAGTCCATTCTTTTAATGTGTCTAAAAGTTCACCTGGGCTATGCCAAAGACCTTGGCTAAATTCTTCCCATTGGCCAATTGCAGGAGCGCGCTGTTGAATAATTTTAGAAATCTGTCCGGCAATAGAACGCTCATCAACTCTAATGCCGCGTAGCGAACGACTGTCAAACCAAATCCTCCTCCCCATTCCAGGTCCTCCCATTAGGTGAAGAGTAATGTGAGTATTTTTCCTCATACCATGTGAGAGAAACAAAGCGGTGTTTACTGCTCGGCAGAGAACATCAATTCTTCCTGAGGAACCAGATAAATCATTGAGGTTAACTTTACCTTTAGAGGGAGCGCGATGGCCAACAATTGCAAACCTACGTTCAATCATAATTAGGCACCCATGCCGAAGTCATCCATGTCCATGTCATTGCCTTTCATCATTTGCTTCATTTGACGAGACATCTTACGGTTACTTGTCATGCCCTTCATCATTTTCTTTGAACGACCCCATTGGGATATGAGTTCACGCACTTCTTTTTCGTTTACACCTGCCCCTCTTGCAATTCTGCGAATCCTTTCGGCTTTCATGCTCTTAGGGTTATCTTTTTCGAAGTTAGTCATACTATCCATGATAATCCTAAATTTATCCAAGTTGCCTTGCATATCTTCCTGCTGGCCTTTTGTCATCCCTCCCATTCCAAACATATTCGTTGGCAAGAAGGAAAGTAATTTATCAACAGTGCCTACTTTTGACATCATTTCCATCTGCTTATACATGTCATTTAAGGTAAATCTTCCCGTCATCATTCGTTCGGTGATTCTCATTGCTTCGGCTTCATCTAAATCTTCTGGAGCCAAATCTATGAGTCCTTTGATGTCGCCCATTCCAAGAAGACGAGAAATAAAACCATCGGATTCAAATTTTTCCAAATCTGCTACTTTTTCTCCAATCCCGAGATACATAATTGGCGCACCAGTTGTTGCAACGGCAGAAAGTGCCCCACCACCTCTTGCAGTACCGTCTAACTTTGTGACTATTACACCTGTAACGTTGACTAAATCATGGAACGAAGCAGCAACTGGGCCTGCTGCTTGGCCGACTTGTGCATCAATGACGAGGAAGCGTTCAGTTGCTTGACATAGTTTTGAAATATATTCAAGTTCTTTAACTAAATCTTGGTCTAACTGGTGGCGACCTGCGGTGTCAACAATGACAATATCGGCTGAACCAACAGCGGCTAATCCATTACGAACAATCGTAGGTGCATCTTTTTCATCAGGTTCGCCATATACGACGATGTTTGTATCTTCGAGCAATTGTTTCAGTTGATGATATGCTCCAGGTCGGTGTACGTCAGCTTCGATTACAGCAACTTTAACTCCGTGTCTTCGGCGGTACCATTCGGCCAATTTTGCCGTGGTAGTAGTTTTTCCTTGACCGTATAAACCAACCATGAGAATGGTTTGGGCATGTGGCCTTACCTCTCTTGAATCACCAAGCATTCTCACCAATTCTGTGTAGAGAATATTCATTGCTTGAGTTTGGAAAGTAATTCCCGGACGGCGCTCATCATTCCTCAGCCGATCTTCTACGCGGTCAGTTAATTCCTTGGTCTGCCTAACATTGAAATCCGCTTCCTGAAGTGCTCTGCGCAGACTCTTTATCATGTCGGCGAGTTCACCCTCATCGAGTTTAGTCCTCCCTTTTATTTTTGAAAGGGCCGAGAAGATACCACTGCGTAGTCCATCAAGTGCCATGGTGTGCCCGAAGCGTCATGATGTTTGAACCCTCCCTTATCATTATCCAGTTGACTAATTGCTGGTAATTGGATATTTGTAGCGCCATGTTCTTCATGGGTTGGCGGCTCGGAAGTTTGTGCTTGACTTACTCCACATCCAACTTCTTGCTGGGCTTAGCCTCGCAGGTATGGCTTTGGGCTGGCGAGGTGGAATGCGTGAATTGCACGGCTTTTATGATTCGCAAAAGGCAGTAACTGCCCTCATGTTTGGTATCGGGATAGGTTCGATTGCCGCTGCTGCCACCGATATTTTGGTCTTTGAACCATATTATGCACTTGTGATTCAAGGTAGTAGTTCACTTAGTTGGGCGACTATGGCCGTTGCAGCGTTTGTTTCTGCAGGATTATCTGCGATTACATTGCGATTTGCAGCAAGCAGGAGGGCTCGGGCGACTTTTGCTGCCCCTGCTATTGGTTGGGCATTTGGTTTAGGAACTGGTGCTATGTTGGCCATGCGCATGGGATATCGTGTTCTTGAATTATCTGATGGAGTGACACTACCTTCGCTAATCAGGGTCGGTGCACTGGTCCTTCTCCTCCCACTAATTCATGCTATTATTGGCTGTGGGCTTGGCTCAAGAGCCCAACGAGGGTCTCCCTTTTTGGCCTTATTTTGGGCTACTTTTTGGCATTTGGTTGCTGTGAATTTGATTACATATGCTGTCTTAGTTCCAATTGGATGGATACTAATTCTTCCACCTTTTATGATTGGGATGCGTCGAGCAAATACCGTTTGGATGCGACATAGTTTGCACCCAGAAGCCGCCCGCCGTTTGCGTCGTGTGCGGTCCGAGGCGAAACGAAAATTGCGCCAAGAGCAAGTGTTGAATGGAACACCTGTTATTGAAAGTGAATAACTACTTACTTCCTCTCTAATCGTTGTTTTTTCACTTGAATGTAGCAGTTTCATTCAATAATAGTGAGGCGAAGCATTGAAAGAGCGCCCGTCTAGCCGTAAATACATGGGTCGCTGCCCTTTTTGTGCTACTCCGGTCCTGCCGAATGACAAGATTTGTTATTCCTGCGGGAGGATGACAAGTTCGCAATCGCCTCGCCGAGGTGCGAGAAGAGGAGGCGCCCCTCCGCCAACTCCTCGTTTACATGCGACAACATCTCCCTTTTCTCGTTCCTCTAGTGTAGTTCCGGCTACTTCTGGAGTCACAAGAGGACGTTCTGGTGGTGCAGCAGCTGGCCGAGGAGTTCGCAAGGGAGCAAAAGGAGGATCCTCAAAATCGGGAGAATTTCGTCGTACTGGCTTGCGAAAGGGAAAAATCCGCAACCTAATTTTTGTCGGAGTCATCGCTTTTGCCTTCCTCTTTACTCCTGCACAGGAACAGTTGTTTGAGGCATGGTCTGATATTAGAGATGAAGTAATGGACCAATTGAAGCCTGGGCGTGAATATCCCGTTGAGGCATCATATTCTGTTGCCCGCACAGTAACATATGAGAATGATGGATTCGGTAATGTCGATGTAGTGCAACGAATTCCCGTTCCAGAATTACGAACTTCAAAGGGTATTTCCGGTAATCAATTTCATGGCGATGGCGGGCCTTTTGATGCTTCATTGCTACAAGATGTGACTGCTTTTAGATTGGAATCTGAAGGGCAGGTAATTTCGGTACCCATGGATGGTACGGCCCGAGCCATAGGGGATGCCATTTCATTACCATCAGGGGCAATCATTTACTGGCCTGCAGCTGATTCTGGTGATGATAGTTGTGGCTACTCTCAATGTGTTCGTTGGGAGTTCACCATTCACCCCGGGGAAACAATGGTACTTTCTGCTGAATCGGATGTTGTTGGTAAGTCATGGACATGGTGGGATCATGATAATTCGCCTTCAGAAGTAGACGGGCAATCTTGGGCTATCAATTCAGATTCAAGCGGTACATTTGCTGATAGTAAAATGCGTGGCTTTGGCCAATACTGGTCTCAATTTGGACAACATGAAACCACAGTCTGGTCTGATAATTATCAGAAATATTTGATTGATGCTACCCAAGAAAATGTGATTCAGGCAGCGACAGATATTAGTGCAAGCCTGCCTGAAGATATGCATGATAATGCATATGCTTTTGCAAGAGCTGCCTTTGATTTCTTAATTGACACTCTTGAATATGATAAAAATGCCCCGCTATATGCTCGTAGCGGTCCAGATTGTCTTGCAGCGGGGAAGGGTGATTGTGATGAGCAATCAAATGCTTGGATGAGTATCTTAAGGGTAAAAGAAATTCCAACTTGGTATGAGTTTGGCGCCTTATTGGACACTAAGAAAAACTCTTGGGAGGGCCATGGCTGGGCTAATGTGATGTTGCCTTTCAATGATGCTTGGTGCTCTGAGAATGGAGTAAATCTCAATGATTGTTATATTGAGGGGAGCGTTGATGTTGTAAATAATAAATGGCTTCTCCACACACCCACTGCATATTCTGAGTGGATTGAAGTCTTTGACCCCGAAGATGAATTTGTTTCCGAATATTATGCCTCCGGTTCAACTGTCACATATGCTGGTGGCCATGTCAATCGCGTTGTGACTCTAGAGACAACGTCCGGTCCTGTTTTCAATGGCGGGACATACACGGTAAAGGTAAATCCTGAGGAGTTTTGAGGTGTTCTTATGTTGATTGTTATTGGTGGAGCAGGACGCGTTGGCGTCGGCTTAGCGAAGGCACTGCGCAGTGAGAATCGTGATGTTGCACTTCTCGATAATAGTGCATCAGCAGTAAAATCGGCCCAGATGATTGATGCTCTTGTCCTTCATGGCGATGTGGCTAGCCGTGAACAATTGATTAAAGCCAATATTCGAGAGGCAAAGGTATTCATTGCCGCAACTGGTTCTGATGAACTCAATTTACTTTCTTGCGCTCTTGCTCGGCATGAACATGGTCGCGGGAGAAATGCAGATGAAAATTTCATCACAATTTGTCGTGTCTCAAATCCAAGTGTTGCTAAGGAATCAGAAAATGGTTTACTTCGTGAATGGAGCGGAGTTGACTTTGCAATAAGTCCTATCGAGGGAAGCATTAACCGGTTAAAAATAGGATTAAAAACTACTTCTTTTGAGGAGGTTATTCCTTTTGGACACGATGCATATATTGTTGAAATGAAAGTTACCAAAGATGCAAATGAGATATTATTTACTAATCTTCGCGAGGCCGGGCAACGTATCAGCAATCTGCCGACAATTGTCGGATTAAAAAGGGAACACGAGCCCTCAGCCGTGCCAGATGCCAATACCAAGTTCATGGCAAATGACATGATTGCAGTTGCCGCTATTGGGACTCGCTCTTTTACTCGCATTGTCCGATTAATGGGTCATGATGAGGAAGATTTCCCAGTCCATCCAAAGGTTTGTGTTTTTGGAGCGGGTGAAATTGGTGTTGGCTTGGCGAAATCCTATCTAGAGGATGGGTGTGAAGTTACAGTTATTGAGCCAGATTTGGCTTTGGCTAACCATTTGGCCGGCGGCGAGTTTGGAAACAATCCGCGTTTGGATGTAATAAACGGCGACCACCATGACAAGCAATTATTGAAGGAAATAGGACTTGGAAGGCACGATATTGCGGTCGCTGGGCTTTCTGACGACCACGCAAGCATTGCAGTTGCCGTTCTCGCTGAAAGTTTAGGTGTACGTCGCACCGGATTAGTATTGCAGGATGCGGACTTAGTTAGCGTGGTGAAGAAAATGGGAATTACTTTTGCCGTTAACAAAAAGCGAGTTGCAGTAGATATGATTCTCGCCGAGGTACATGATGCTTTACCAGGGCCATATGGGATGCTTGACTCAATACCAGATATTGTTGGTGCAATAATGCCACTTTCTGATGATGAACATAAATCTGATTTATCTATTGAGAAGTTGAAACTCCCAAGTTGGACAAAGGTCGCTTTTATCCAGCGTCTTGACCCAGATGGTGGCCGCGTCACGCTTTCTGCAAATGCTGGTAAATTATTACACAAAGGAGATCGATTATTGTGTTTCCTTCCACCAGATCGTATTGATGAATTAAAGACAAGGTTTTCAGTGGAGTGAGGACATCATGCGAACAGATGTGGTCGCCCTTATTTTGGGCTGGATATCCCTTCTATTGATAATTCCATTGACATTTTCCATGTTGATGACAATATTGCTTGATAGTTTTGAACTTGCCATACAGGCTTTCTTACTCCCAATTATTCTCTCAGGAGGATTTGGTTTTATTCTTCTCAATTATTTTGTTAGGCTAGATACCCAAGAAAGACTTCGAGATAAGGAAGCTTTCTCAGCGGTGGCTTTGGCTTGGCCGGTAATTGTGTTTTTTGGAGCATTGCCTTTTTGGCTTTCCGGGGTATTCCATGGGCCATTTACTGATTCCAGTTTCATTGACATGTGCAGGGGCGGAGTAAACTCTTGGTTTGAATCAATGTCTGGTTTCACCACAACCGGTTCAACTGTAATAGCATGGCAGATGAGTCCTAATTGCGTTTCCTCAACTGTTGATTGTATCTATGCTCAACCGCGCGGGCTATTATTGTGGAGAAGTATTACTCAATGGCTAGGTGGCATGGGAATAATTATGCTTGGAATGGTATTATTTGCAAGAATCCTTGGTGGAGGAATGTCTCTTGCAAGGGCTGAGTTAACAGGGCCTTCCTTGGCTCGCCTCCGCCCAAGACTTCAAAATACAGCAATGATGCTATGGGGAATATACATTTGCCTAACTATTTTTGAAATGTTATTATTGAACATATTTGGAAAGATGGACGCTTTTGATTCCATAAATCACGCACTAACAACCTTACCAACTGGCGGTTTCTCAACTAGAGATGGAAGTATTGGTCATTATGATTCTATAGCAGTAGAAGGGATTGTTATTGGATTCATGTTTTTGGCGGGCATCAATTTCAGCATACTTTCATTTATTGTATTTGATAGAAATCTCAAGAAAGCCTTCTCTGATGAAGAAGCCCGAAACTACATCCTTATTTTGGTGACTGCCACTATTGCTGTCACATTATCCCTCTGGTTTGCCGGATGGGCTGGTGGTAAGGCGTTTAGGGACTCTATTTTTCAAATCGTCTCGATAGGAACTTCTACGGGTTATGGTAGTGCTGATTATGTTGCGCAAGGCAACTCATGGCCTACTTTCACCCTATTGATATTGTTCTTTTTGATGGTGATTGGGGCTTCCGCAGGTTCTACCGGTGGCGGATTAAAAGTATTGAGATTTAATTTATCATTCAAGGTAGCATGGCGAGAGTTATCTCGAATTACAAATCCACGTCAAGTCAAACCCATTCGTATGAATGGTGAGGTAATTGAGGAAGATTACATTTCACTTGTAGTAGGTTTGCTGATAGTTTGGATTGCGCTTTTCGTTTCTTCAACTCTCATTCTCGCGCTATTCATGCCTTCCCATGATGTTGAAACAATCGCTTCAGTTGTCGCATCAGCCCTTGGTAACACCGGTCCTGCTCTTGGCGCATACGGCCCTTCAAATACATGGGCATCAATGAATTCAGGTGCACTAATTTGGACATCTCTTCTAATGTGGTTGGGCAGACTTGAGTTGTTGACTGTCCTAATTCTACTACATAGAAAGACTTGGGCTCGTGATGAGAGAGATTCCAGTGGTGGTGGTCGTTCTGCGCGTAAATCCTTCCGTCTCCTGTTAAAGCGTGAGGATAAGGACGAGTCTAATTAGTTGCGATATATTGTTTGAATCCTCTGCAAAATGGTGGCCAAATGAATTGTTCATTGCTCTAAAAGAGAGTTGATTGACCAGCAGGGGGGCCCTGTGGTTCATCATCACCCTCTACTGCCTCCTCCTCGCTTTCAGCAGATTCAGATGCCTTTTTGGAATTTGTAATCGCTGAAGCATCGTTAACACTTGAGCCTTTGACATCAGTTGAGAAATCACTCTTTGTCTTCTCATCCTCAACCTGTTTGTCATATTTTTCAATTATTTTTTGAGTTGCTTTCAATCTTGAATCCAAGCCACATAATGCAACATGTTCATCTCCGGCAAAGCCAAGTGCCATTGAAATTGAAAAGTCTAGAGAATCACCACTCGTAATTTCAGTTGAGTGTAATGCGGCGAGAGGAGGAAATAATTCGCGAGTAGCGGCCTTCTTTGAGCACCCACAAGTATCTGCCAATTTTTCAATTAGTCCTAATTTGCGCCAAGGCTCATTACCTCTGCGTAAAAAGCCCGGATAAGACATTGAAAGACGACCCTGTGGTACATCACCAATTACAGATGCTGCGAGAGTGGAAAGGTTTGACCCCCAATACCAGGATCGATAAGCGCGGTTGGTAAATCGAACGGGTAGCGCGATATCTGCCTGAGATAAGGCCCGTGCTCCACGATGAATTGACTTTCGATTAGTATGAACGATGGAATTATTCCAAGTTACCCAAGCAGCCATCTGGTCTGGATCTTTGTCAAGTAGCCTAGCAATAGAAACAGCGGATTTAGCAGTTTTACTCCGATAGAGTTTTTCGAGACCGGGAAATAAATCTACTGCGGTATCTCTTCGCCCTAATTCTAGCATGCCTTTGACTGCATTTAGGTCAATGTGTTCGTTTGTTATGCTGCAAATAGTCTGTAGGTCCTTAACCAATGCGCGTAGATCTCCTGCATTACTGCGAACTAATAAGTCAATTGCACCGGGGTCTATAGAATAGCCTTCGCCCTTCAGCACCCTTTGTATTATTCTTCTTCTAGCATCCTCGGAAACGCGCTTGAATGCGATTAATTCGGCCAGTTTTTTCACTTTATCTTCTGAACTGCGCCTGTTCACACCACCCCATAGACGCATTGCATCATTACAGGCCATAATAATTGGCTGCTTTGTCTTCTGAAGGAGGTTGAGTAATTCGGCTTTCCCGCCTGAATCGCCTTTGATGGTAACTTTTTTTTCTTCATCTGCAATGAATGAATTATGAATTCTTTTCTCACTCATGCTGGCGAACGAACCACCTAAATGATCAACCTCATCTAATAAAATGAGTGTCTTTTGCCGTTCCCCCTCGTCGTATGATTCAAACAAAGAATGATGCATTGAACCGCGAGTAGCAGCACGTCTTATCGCAGGTGCATTCCTTTCATCACTTGCATTTAATTCAATGACATTCCACCCCTTGTCAATGGCAATTGCTCGCGCCATAGTGGTTTTACCCACACCCGGTGGTCCAACTAATAGCAAGCCTCGTTTATTTGGCATGCCACCATCCCACTCCTTTAACCAAGATTGTATTCTTCTTCGGGCCGAATCATTCCCCTCGAGTTCTTTTTGCGAGGCTGGCCTATATCGCTCAGTCCAGTCGGTGGGCTGAACAGGATGTTCCATATTGACTACTTCAAAGGCGACACTCTTTGAAGATTGACCTCAAATAGTGTGGATAATGAGAAAACCAATATCCAGAAAAAGGGTTGATGAGAATTGAGAATAAGCAAGTATTCTGACTAACAAGATTGTTGAATTGATGATTTAGAGATATTACTTAGATGGGTAAATGTGGTTATTTGAGGTAAGTAACGATTTCATCTATAAGCACTCTAGTCTGTTCTTGGCTATCTCGGACTCGCACAGTAACAGTATTGTCATCAAGCGACTGGTGGTCAACGGTAATGCAGAATGGCACTCCGATTTCATCTGCCCTTGCGTATCGTCGACCAATAGAACCGGATGCATCATAATTAGAAATCAAACCATCTGTCGAACAAATTACTTGATGAATTTTGGCGGCAAGTGCCCCCATCCCGTCCTTCTCAAATAATGGGAAAACCGATACATCGATTGGTGCGATTGAGGGATTTAAGCGCATAATGTTGTATTGTTCACCTGACTTCATAGTTTCATCCCACGCATGGTCAATAATGTGCCAAATTATTCTGTCAATTCCAAATGCAGGTTCAACGACATGTGGTAAATACCACTCTCCGGCAATGGTCTCATCAATTACCTTCACTTTCACATGTGACTCTTCAATTTGCACTTCTTCTCCAGACTCAAGGGGAAGGGTGAATGGGTAGTTCAGCGGCCTATCTGTGAGATTTTCAATTGCATTCTTTACTTGGCCGGCTAAATGTTTGAATGCAGGTCCAACAGTTGAACCATCAATTGTAAGTACTTCCTTATTTACATGGCGCGGCTCATCATATGCTCTCCAAGCGCGCAGCCTTTGACCCGTGTAATTTTCATGAGCCTGCAAATCATAGCAACCTCGGTGTGCGATACCTACGCATTCAATCCAGCCGTATGAACCCTCAATTTCAATGTCCCAGCAATCGGTTGCATAATGAGCCATTTCATCAGATTCGTGTTGGCGGAAACGCATACGAGTTTGGTCAATTCCTACATTTACCAAGAATTGATAAGTTCTTGCCAAAAAATAGCCTACAGTTGGGTGCCGGATAATCTCTGCATCCAATGCTTCTACTACTGTCATTTGAATTTGCTTAGATTGATCGGGAATGAGATTCATTTTGATTTCCTTCCACTGAGTGAAATCATGAGCAATAGGTGTTTCAGGGTCTATGAAATATTCTAATTCAGCCATATTGAATTCTCGAAGTCTAATCATTCCTTGGCGAGGACTGATTTCGTTACGGTAGCCCTTTCCTACTTGGATGGCGCCAAAGGGCAATCTTTGGCGGAAGTGGCGAAATAGTGAAGGAAAGTTTGTGAACATGCCTTGCGCAGTTTCGGGCCTGAGGAATGCATGTCGCCCTGACTTCCCTGCGCCGATAGTCGTGTTAAACATTAAATTTTGAGCAGTAACTTCGCTCCATTCATTGGCCTCACAAGAAGGACATTTGATATCGCTTTCAAAAAGAAGTTTTTCAAGTTCCTCTCGGTTTAATGAATCTGGGTTGGGGTGGACTGCTTCAAGCAAAGTATCAGCACGCGAAGCCTCTTCACAATTATTGCAGGTGGTTAAGAAATCTGAAAATTCGCCAACGTGCCCACTTGCTTCAAGAACCTGGTATGGCGTTACCGTGGGGCAAGACAACTCAACAATATCGCCTTGTGAAAGCCAATGATTAATCCATGCTTGATTAACTTTATTTCGCAAACGTCCGCCAATAGGCCCGAAGTCAAATAGTCCAGCAGCGCCACCATGTATCTCAAAAGCCGGCAGAATTATCCCTCGTTGACGCAAAACGCTGGTTAAGCGCTCAAGACGTGAAATACGCTCCATATGACTCCCTCTATGCATCCCCAGATGAATCTCTTTCATCAACAATGCGGAAGAAATACACACAATGTATGAAAAAGACTGTTAAGACCAGTCGCGCAGTAATCAATAATATACATTGAAGGTTATTATCTTCCATTGAGAAATGTTTCATGATTGTCACCTTTTCAACAATAGTCTGGATTGAACTAATTCATAATAACTTGGCCTCAAAAACGCTTCCTTTATATACTGAACCTGTGGCCTCTCATACTAATTGAAGGGGCCGAAAAATGGCAATTATTGAGTACTTAGAGGAGCCGATTGGCACAGAGGAGTTGCTAGAGCAACTATCGCCTCCTGTGCGTAACTGGTTTAAGGAGACTTTTCCCGATTTTACTAGGCCACAAAAACTCGCAATCCCCTCCATTATTAATGGCGACCATTTACTTCTTTGTTCCCCTACTGGTTCCGGTAAGACCCTAACTGCCTTCCTCACAATTATTGATCAATTGGTCCGTCGTTCTCTTGATGGTACTTTGGAAGATCACGTGCATTGTGTTTATATTTCACCGATCAAGGCCTTGGCTAATGATATTCAAAAGAATTTAATTAAGCCGCTAAAAGAAATTAGCGAGCGCTTTTTGCCTGACCGAGCGTTGCCAATTAAAGTTGGATTAAGAACCGGTGATACATCCCAATCTGACAGGCAAAAAATGCTACGTAAGCCACCTCATATCCTCATTACAACTCCTGAAAGTCTCGCCATAGCAATTTCAAGTAAAAGATTTCAGCCAATTGTATCAGATGTCGAATGGCTACTTATTGATGAAATGCATAGCCTTGTGCCGAGTAAAAGAGGCACACACCTCGCTCTTTCTCTCGCACACCTCGATACTCTACTTTTGCGCCCAGTTCAAAGAATTGGTATTTCGGCAACCATGGAGCCGTT
This sequence comes from Methanobacteriota archaeon, assembly GCA_018649825.1. Classification (GTDB taxonomy): domain Archaea; phylum Thermoplasmatota; class Poseidoniia; order Poseidoniales; family Poseidoniaceae; genus PSPT01. The sequence continues at coordinate 4,637 of JABIHC010000063.1, read as the reverse complement.
AGAAAAAGTTGCTGAGTACTTGGTTTCTGCTGACGAAGTTGATGGAGTTTCTAAAGTTGAAGTGAAAATTGCCAAAGTTTCCGGTTCGAGAGAATTGGATTTGGATATTATATTATCCACTGGGCGATTTTCAGATACTCCTGTCAAGAAGTTATTGGAGCACAATATTGATGTTGTGCGAGACTTAATTTATGCTCACAATACTACAATTGTTTTCGCTAATACGAGGAAGATGACTGAAATAATCGTTCAAGAATTGAAAATTCGAGGAATGGGTGAACTCGTCGCTGGACACCACGGTTCAATGGATAAGAAAATTCGCCTTGGCGTGGAGAATCAATTAAAGAAAGGTGAGTTGCGAGCAGTAGTCACCTCCTCCTCATTGGAAATGGGCATTGATATCGGTAGTGTAGACTGTGTACTTCAAGTCGGTTCACCTGGCTCAATCGCCACTGCTCTTCAACGAATTGGACGTGCTGGTCACCAAGTCGGAGGAATCCCTAGGGCTCGTTTTATCCCTCAATCAGTTGATGATTTGATTGAATTGGCTGCGCTTCAGGCTGCAATTCAAGTAGGTGACATGGACATCCTCACTTTCCCTGAGAATTGTCTCGATGTATTGGCTCAATTCCTAATAGGACAAGTTATTATTGAAGAGAAGGATATTGATGAAATTTACGAAGTAGTTCGCTCCGCATGGCCATATCGCAACTTACCTTATAATGACTATATTGAAGTCTTAGATATGCTAGAAGAAGAGCGTCGCGTATGGATTGATTGGGAGGAAAATATTTACGGAAAACGTGGATACTCAAGGATGATTTACTATACAAATATCGGTACTATTTCTCCAAATAATTCTTATCTTGTTTTCAACCAAGATGGTAGTATTCTCGGTCAATTATCGGCATCTTTCGTTTCCAACCTAACTACTTCTGATGTTATTTTACTTGGCGGTTCCACCTACAGAGTTCACGCCATTCAGGGCACTCGTGTTAATGTCATGCCGGTCACTGGACACCGACCCACAATTCCATCATGGGCTGGTGAAGCCCGTTCGCGTTCTCGTGAGTTGTCAAAGCATTTGATGGATTTACAGGAGAATTGTATTGTGGCTTTACGTCGCGGATTAGATCCTCGCGATATTTTACGAGGGCCATACGGGTTGTCAAAAGATGTTGCTAATGCGGTTGCGAGATATCTTGAAGAACACACAATGGCGTCTTTTCAGGCACCGAGCCATTCTCGCCTATTAGTTGAGCAAATAATTGGTGGGATGCCGACCTACCTCATTACCTCTGGACAAGGACGTTCTTTCAATATGGCCCTTGGTTACTTTATGGCCGGCCTTGCTGAAAGCAAGAATATTGGAGTATTGGAGTTATCATTTGATGAAAACACCTTGCTGATAAAAACTTCTGCAGAAGTTGACCCTGGAGAGATGTATGATTTATTCATGACGAATAGCCATATTGAGGTTCTTGAGAACTATATTATTGGCACCCAATTATTTGCCAAGAGATTCAGGGAAGTTGCCGGACGAGCGATGATTATTCCTCGCCGCATTGGTGCTGAAGAAGTAAGCCCTCAACAGTTTCAACAAAAAGCAGAGGCTCTATTCAAGCGCCACCGCACTATGCCCGATAGTTTGCTAATGCGGGAGGCAAAGAATGAGATATTCTGGCAAGACATCGATTTAATCGGACTTGAGGATTTCTTGAGGCGTTCTAGGGACTTAGATGCACGTCTTGTTCATACCAAAGTCAGCGTACCTTCAAAACTCGGAATGTCATTATTCATGGCTTCCTTCGAAGACCTACTCTCAATGCGAACGCGCGCATATTTAGTAAAAGATATTGACCCACTAGTACTTCAGAAATTACTCGGCACCCGTAGCCTTGCAACTGAAATGAAGAAAGAGCAACTTGAGGAGTATTATCTAAGCAAGGTGCCAGTACCCACTGACTCGCAAGGCCTATTAAAATTGATGAATCATGGAGGTGGATTAGATTCTAATCTAAAAAATCCACTCTATAAGAGCAAATTGGTCGATATTGAATATGATGTTCTAAAAAGTTGGGTTGGCGAATTGGCTGAAGCGGGTGATATTTCCAAGGTTCGTGCAACAGGCAACTCCGAAATAGATGAAAAGTGGTTTTCTTCCTATATGGCTGAAATCCACGGGACCTTGGGCGTTCTTGCAGTAAATGGTGGCTCTGAAATAGATGACTTAAGAGATCTTTATGCCAGCAAACTGACTTATGAAATCGGCTCAGAGTACACCGGAACAACTCCAAGTGTGTGGAATACAAAGATCATTGGCGACCCCCATGAGGCTCTGCGCGTAAAATTGGTTGAAATGCTCGGCAGCGAAGGACCAAAAATTGGTGATATTTTTGAGGACCGCTTACCCTTCCCTAAAAAGCAGATTGAAGCAATTCTGTTTGAATTAGAAGGGAGGAATGTAATTTCTGTCGGCTTTTTCACCCAGACTCAGGAAGCAGAATATATTTTGAAAGTTGACGAATATAGGCTTACTGGAGGTGATGAGGAAGTAATTGAATACCGTGCATTACAGAATATGATTCTTCAGAAATCCTTCAAAATACACGAAAATCCATATGATGCTTTTGATTCTCACGTTCTCTTCCAAAAACAACAAGAATTACTTTATCGTATCAAAGATTTCAGTTTCAAGGATTGGAAGGACATCCAACTCGATTCAGATGTTATTATGGGGCGATTATTACACAACCGCATTGGTTACACCACTATGAAAAATTTACCGATGCTGCTTGCATTACGTCCAGAACCTTGGTTTAATGAGATTGAAACCAATGAATTAGCAAAAATTCCTGCTGGCGAACTTGTGCTCCGAAGTGAAATAACGCGCGATTGGCCAAAGGGGCAGGACAATAAATCTCAGCGCCGTGATTTAAAGGGCGCCTTATCCAATTTGGAACGTCAATTGTGTTATGTAAAGCAATTTGAAGAAATAGAGGGCCGACGGCGCAGGGTCACTCTATACCGGCGCATTTACGGAGTTGTAGAGCCTCTTGAATTCAAGGAAGGTTTGTGTCAATTGATTAAGAAAATTGGACCTGTAAAGGGCCACACATTACGATTCTATGTTTCACATTCTGTAGAAATGCTGGCTCTTGCTTTACGCGAGCTTGAAACTGAGGGTAAAATCTCACGCGTAGTCGCACTGCAACCAGAACCAACTGATTTCTATTGTATTCCTGAAGAAGCGAATCAATTGCAATTGGTTAACAGAGAGGACAGAAAAATCAGAATTCTCACCCAATCCGACCCCTATTGTTCTAGATTTATTTGGGAAATTCGAACTCAACTACAGAGAGGTTGGTATTTGCCCATTTTCAAAGGTGTTGACCCCATAGGCAAAGTGCTAATGTACAAGGTTAATGATTACCTAGAAGTGAAAGACCTACAGGTTCCATTCGCATATATGGATGAATTTTGTCAGGCATTTGAAATTCTTTTGAACAATTATAGTGACCAACTTATTGATGTTTCAGTCATTTCAGCAATAAACGGTGTAACCGTTGAAGAATTGGATCAAACAACCCTTGACGCTTTTACTGAAATTGGCTTCAAGATCGCAGGTAAGCGATTAATTCGCGGCGGCGTTGTCGATCCACAACCGAGGGAATTGGCAGAAAGAGCCCTGTTCTTCAAACATAACCTGCATCAAAAAACTCGCCTTGAAAATGAAACTGTTGCAGTACGAGCCATTGATGAAATTAGAGATGATTTCGCTCTGCGCGGACGCTGTGAACTCTATAGAGTGGACCTCAAGAGTATGGCAGCAGCGAGTCAATTGCACGTTGGAACAAACTTGCGGGCCCATAAAGTGTGGGCTACATTAGATTATTTCCGTGAATTATTAACCATTAGAGGTGGGGAGGTGGAGGAGCACCATTGGTCGATATTGGATTATTTCGATGTCAATTCCGACCCTGCTTTGTTCATGGAAAGGTTGTCTATCTCACGGGCAAAGTTCAGAAAAATGATTCAACCGCTAATCCGCTCTGGTAATTTGGTGCAAGATTACAGAAATGGTTTCAAAACGGTTCACCCTCTTGAGAATGTTGACAGAGCAGTATTGCGAAGAGAATTTTTGCGCCGGATTGTCGAGAAGTTCCCCATTATTACTCTCAAACAATTCCTTCGTCTTTCGGGCTCACCTTTCAAGCCAGAGGAATTGAAGGCCATTTTGAATGAGTTTGAAAAAGATAATACTTTGGTTAAGGGTTTCTTAATTCATGATTTACATGAGGTCTGTTGGGGGCGTAAGGAACTACTTGAGGAGGCGAAGAATATTGCTCCAATGCGTGATTTTGTTTTGCCGCCAAGCGATCCATTAACACCATACTTCGGCGATGTATTAAAGCAGAAATTCGGTTTTGGTTCTGCATATTTAGTATTTAGAAATTCAGAACCTGTTGCTGCGTTCAAGGCCAACACTCGCAATAAACAAATTGATGTTACTGATTATGTTGGAGAAGAAAGCGGATGGAGAATTGTCAAAGAGTTCGCCTGGGAACAGCAATTACCACTAAAGAGCCAAGTTAGAATCGGCGGAAAAATAATCAAGTAAGGTCTCTTTTCATTCA
>JABIHC010000038.1 GCA_018649825.1 Methanobacteriota archaeon | reverse complement strand
TAGGCAATGAAAAGACCCACTGCTAACCCTTTGATTTCTCAATACCTTTACAATGGGTACTCGGATAAACCCTTTGCTTATGCCCGAATACGATTCAATCATACATTGAAAAGAGAACTATTCATGACTTTCTTCTTGCATCCAATTTTTTGTTATATTCGTCTTTCTCTCTTTGGTACTTTCTAACATTTTGTTCTGAATTTTCAACGTCTCTCCTTGAGCCAATCCCATTCTGAAGATGCTGAAGTCCTCTACGCACAAATTCCTTATAGTCTAAAACCAGTCCATGATAATATGATATTTTGTTTTCCAACTTAACGCAATCATAACATTTGTTGTATTCTGAACCTGCCAAAACAATGCATACGCCGCAATGCGAACAGAAAGTATCGCACCCGTTTTGTCGAATAGATTCAAAGCACTTATCGCAGACAAAATATCGTAGTTTTAGTCATCGCAATAATTTATTCCAAGGCCAGGGCTACATCATTAATGAAGCTAGAATTGTCAATCGTGGAGATTCATATTCTGTGCACCATCTACCAGAAGAGTGGACTGATGGATTATTTTCAGGAGAGAGAGGCTCAAGGGCTGGAAGATTCACTCATTGGTTACACACGCATCCGAATGCCCCTGCGATACCTAGTAATGCGGATGCAGATGCAGCACAAGAAACAAATGGCATAGATATGATTCTTGGTTTACGCTTTAGCCCTGAAGGGCCACTTCCTTGGTTTGATGATGTTGAAGGGCAAAGAAGAACGATGGGAGATTCAACAAAAAAAGCAAAAAAATCTGGTAGAAGAAGACGTTCATTCTTAGCAAGAAATAGTCTGCCAATACTTGGGACAGCCCCAAGTGGCCACAAAATTCACGAATTACAATTGATTGCATTTCACAAATCAGGTGTTGGAATAAATGTGGTATTGGTCGATGACGATGGAAATGCATTTTGAAATAATTATTGTGTTTTCAAATATTACACTATTTCAATAATGAATAGGCATTGGGAACTTCATGCACCCATCTTACAATGTCCTAGGAACAGAATTAGAACTTTGCTCAAAAGACCCATTGACCGGATGGTTTAGAGATGGTTGCTGTAATACTGATGATAATGACAAAGGTCTACACACAGTATGCTGTGTCTTGACAGAAGAATTTCTTGCTTTTGCAAAATTGAAGGGTAATGATTTGATCACCCCCGCCCCCCAATTCGGTTTCCCAGGGTTAAAACCGGGCGACCAGTGGTGTGTTTGCGCACAAACTTGGCATGATGCTAGTGAACAAGGTGTTGCATGCCCAGTTGTTTTGGAATCAACACATGAAGAAACACTGCAAATTACAACAATTCAATTGCTTGAGCAGTATGCACACAAGTGAAGTGGTGGTATCATGGAACAATTATCAGATGAGGAATGTATTCCGTGCAAGGGTGGAGTGCCGCCATTATCTGCCTCTGAAATGGCTCCATTGCTTACTCAACTAAATCCTGATTGGCAAATAGTAGATGGTCATCACCTCTTGCGTGTATGGAGTTTTGATAATTTTGTAAAGGCATTACAATTTACTAATGATGCTGGTGCAATATGTGAACAGGAAGGCCATCATGCTGATTTTGAATTATCATGGGGCCGAGTCAGTGCTAAGGTTTGGACCCACAAAATTGATGCTTTAGTGGAAGCGGATTTCATCCTCGCAGCAAAATTCGATATAATTTCTTCAGGTTCTAAAACTCAATAATACAAAATTTCTTCAGGCTCTAAAACTCAAAATATAAGATTGTTTGATGATTTTTATAACAAATTGTTCGCTCAAGCGGTCAACCAATCAAGTGATTGGTCATTATCAATGTGGAATAAAATTATTGCAAATGGGCGCAAAAAACATACTAGGGCAATACCCTTGGCAGAGATTGAATATCGAATTTCAACTGGTTTAGTTGGAGATATTTGGCGTAAAATAATGCCATTCTCTTCGAGCGAAGTCAATCTCATTGAAAGTGTGCGATTGTTTAATTCTGGAATCGAATTAGAAATAAGAGAAAAGCGAGGATTTTCAAGCATCCAAATAGCCAATAGCACCTCTAAGGTCCACTTTGGGCGAATCAAGGAAAATCCTTTGGCCATATTTTGAATCATTTGAATCGTCATTTTATTGGGCATTTCATCAGTAATTTTTCTTGCTTGCTGGTCGATAGCGGTTACAGACGACCATAGCGATTTGAATTGTTCAATAATTTCGGGTCCAAACATTTCTGGCAATTTTATTTTATTGTCCATGTACAGGGGACTAGGTTAATTTATTTAACCTTGTTACTTTTTTATCACCAATGAATATTTTTAACTCTCGTCACTTGATATACCGATGTAAACTCCGAGGTTCATGAACGAATTACATACTAGCCATAACCATAGATGGATTATTTTGATGATTATGAGTTTGAGTTTGATGATTGTAATGATCAACAACGTAACACTGAATGTTGCTTTACCAGAACTATCAACCGATTTGGGAGCGGATAATACTCAATTACAATGGATAATAGATGCTTATGCATTAGCCTTCGGTGGAAGTTTACTTCTGATGGGCGCCTTAGGTGACCGTTTTGGACGCAAAGGCGCTTTACAAGTCGGTCTGGTAATTGTAGCAATTTCAGCATGGTGGACCTCACAATTTGCAACAACTGCAGAACATGTGATCGCAGCAAGAGCGTTTATGGGCTTTGGAGCTGCGTTGGTTATGCCAGCAACTCTATCAATTATTATCGTCGTTTTCCCTAAAAACGAACGTGGCAAAGCAATAGGAATTTGGGCTGCAATGGCCGGTGTAGGTGCACCGCTCGGATTAGTGGTTGGGGGATATTTAATTGAAAACTACCAATGGCAAACTGTGTTTTTGGTCAATGTTCCGGTGATAATTATGGCTCTTCTTATGGGCATAAAATTCGTCCCTAAATCGCGTGAACTCGAGAAAAAACCCTTGGATTGGATGGGCGCATTCCTCTCTATCATAAGTCTAAGTACTCTTCTTTTCGCAATTATTGAAGGCCCTGAGTTGGGATGGACCAATGTCAAAGTATTGGGAATTGCATCATTATCATTAGTTTCAGCCATCGCATTTGTGCTATGGGAGAAAAGAGTATCACACCCAATTTTACCTCTATCGTTCTTTTCAAATAAAGGCTATACAGTCGGCTTGATAGCGATTGGATTGTCATTTTTCGTGATGTTTTCTTTCATGTATATGTTAATGCTCAACTTCCAATTGGTCAGAGGATTATCTCCTTTGGCTGCTGCGATTCATTTCGTTCCATTGCCGTTGGGATTGATGCCTGCAGCAGCAAATAGTGAAAGATTAGTAACAAAATTCGGCTCTAATAAAGTAGTCGGAACGGGATTATTAATCGTAGCAATCGCCCTTCTCACTTTTACTCAAATAACAGTCTCAACATCTTTCCTTAACATTGGATTAATGCTTTGGTTATTAGGTACCGGAATGGGTCTGACAATGGCACCTTCAACCACTGTGGTAATGGATTCAATCCCCGAAGATAAATCAGGTGTAGGCAGTGCCACAAATGACGCTAGTAGAGAAATTGGAGGCGCACTAGGTGTCGCAATCGGTGGTAGTGTTCTCAACGAGATATACCGCTCAACAATTAACATTCCACTCGAATTAGAAAGCAAGTCCACATTGATAGAACAGTCTTTCCCAGGAGCAATTCGATTGGGCAATCAATTGATACAACAAGGAAATCCTATCGGTCAAACGCTGATAGAAAATGCTCAAATTGCATTTGTTGAAGGGATGGCGGCATCTAGTTTAGTTGCTGCATGTATTGCGTTTATCGCCTCATTTATCGCCTTTGCAAAAATGCCTAAAAAGACCAATCAATTGAATGAAGGAGAGGAATAAATGCAACACAATGAAAAATTAGAAGATAAAAATATGTCAATGAGCAAAGAAATATCAAATGATGAAAAGAGATCTATGTGCAAACAAAAAATGCCCATGATGATGGTCGGACTAATGTTGCTAATTATGGTAGGAATGATGTTAGCGATGATGACAGGGTCGTCTTTTTACAGCGGTATGGGTAGTCATAATGACAATATGATGTGCATGGTGATGGCTATGGTGATTACAATGTTTGTTGTCATGTATTTCTTCAAATCAAAACACCAAGGAAATTCTTGCTGCGGTAAATGTGTTCATAATAATGTAAAGTGACCGACTAAAGCGGCATTGATTAAAATTGCCAATAACGGCCAGCCTTTGTCGATGAAGTAAATTTTCCATGTTCTTTGTTCAAAACCATATTGCCCAGTATCGGTTGCAATGAACCCAAGCCAACACCAAAATGCTGCACTTATTCCAAGACAATTCCTGAAGTTTCAGTTGCAATCATCGTATATTGAACGATGTGCATAGTCACAAAGGCGACGACAAAGGAGGCGAATAGTTGTATTGACATGGTCAATTTCATATTCAATTTACCTGCTCCATGTCGGCTTGCATTTTTTCAGATGAGAACTTAAGTAATTCCATCTATTTATTGCCAAATAACTGTGGTGCATACCAAACCATTGCTATTAAAAATTGCCCAACTGCACCGATGAGCACCGCACCCATAACATCTCTATTGCCATGGAAGCCACTTTCCATCCTCAAATATAATTATTTTGAAGTTTTTTGTCTTCAAAGTGGTCAATTGGTTGATGAAAGTAAATAAGGGCATAAGGTAAACAAGGGCAACTAGAATTACTATGGTAGTTTAGTCCAAAATGAAAGGTCATGATGGAGGATTTGGTGCGAAACCCGAGGAAATTCCTGAGCTAGCATCCACATTCAACAAAACTGCCAAACTTTGGGAAGATGAATACGGAGAAGCGTATGTTGATGATCCTGAAGGACAACTAACGGATCATCTTGTGAAGTGCTGGCACGACTGTCAAGGTCGATGTTGGAATGCCTGCAAATCATAGGGCCCCCCTTTGCTTAAACGTATGAGCAGTGGGTACCCTTCAATATAGCCCGCAACGAATGCTCTATTCCTAACTTCGGTAAATCTATTTGGGATGACTAATTATTTGCTAATTCATCCCCATATGTTTGATTTAACCAAGTTACTATTCCCAAAACAAAGCCCGTTGATGCTAACATAATC
>JABIHC010000135.1 GCA_018649825.1 Methanobacteriota archaeon | reverse complement strand
TTTTCATGAAACCATTTTGTCCCATTTATCGCCGCCAAATGGTAGATCACATCAACCCCGCCAAGTTTTTCTGCGGCTTCTTTAAGGACTTCGATTGAGCAAGCATCACCCTTCATTTTGTAATATCCGGGGCTACCTTTTAGCATCTCAAGATTTTTCCAACGCCCCCTAAATAGGTCGTCAATAACCACAACTTCGTTACCGTGAACAATAAGTGATTCTGCGAGATGGCTACCAAGAAAACCTGCACCACCTGTTACTATACATCGCATTTTTCTCACCAACTAGATTTCTGCATTATTCAATATTATATTGACGATTGCTCATTAATAGGCTATTCAGTTGCTCTTTCAAGAATTACTAATTTCACTTTACCGGCGACTAAACTCATCTCAACCAAGTCGCCGCTATTGACCTGCATACAGGGGTCTGACTCAAAACCATGCCCATAAGGAACTCCGAGAAGTGAACATGCGGGTAATGTCAAAGGACACACATCACGATTGATAATTGCTTTCGGCCCTTTACCTGTGTAAATGAGTCCCATTAATACGAAGGGAGCGACTGTGGAGCCGGAACCCTTTGGATAAATAAGAATGGTATCTTCAATCGCTTGCCCATCCAATGGATGACCATATTCCTCAATAACTCCACTATCGCGATTGACATAACCGAGGTAGGTAATTGGCACATCAGTCACCATTGCCCGACCTGTAACAGACCATTTGTCTTGGCTAGGAAGGGAGGTCCCAATAATACTCAATTCGCCGGATTGCAAGGTTTTTCCACTCGCGTGTGAAGGACTTGATTTTGATTCAAGAACAGGCCGAGTGCCTGTGGCAAGACTCGGGTCAAAGGCATGACGAACACAGTCAACAATAGAGGCAACGCTTGTAGGCATACGATTTAATCCGCTAGTAAGATAATGTTCTGCTTTCAAAGAATTTGTTAATAAATGATTGAATAATTTACGATTATAGGGCGTAACTTCGGGGCAAGTATCTCGTAAAATCACTGCACCTGCCTCCTCTAAAAGGGCCAATGAGCCATCTGCTTCCGCCAATTCTCCGTTTTCCCCACTGGTAAAAACCCACAGACGTTGATTGGGGATTCTTTTTCCTAATTCCATATGGTTGCTTACCGCTGCTGCAGTCATTCGTATTTCCTCAAGGCTGGCTTGAGGACAGCCAATAACTACCAAATCAACTTCGCCTTTTGGTGCCAAATCCTCATATCGTTGACGTAAATCGGATTCGGTAAAAATCAATTCTCCTTGGATTGATGCCATTGAATTTGCCTTTCCCGATTCAGCAGTTGAAGGCATTTCAGGGCTCAACCCTTCAGCCCAAAGCATCGGTGAACCATAATTTGCTGCTGCCGCAGTAAGTGCTTTCTTTCTAGCAAAAGAGGCTTTTTTGGGCAGGCCATAGATTATCGGCATTGGCCCCCACGGAAGGCTCCAACTAGGTTTGACTTGTTTACCAATCCAATCACCAAGTATTGACCAATCGGTTAGTTCATCCATCTTGCATTCAACATTAACGATGATATTTGGTTGCCTATTTTCTTCCAAATGTAGCCCCCACTTTGGAGCAAAACCGGTTAAGGCAGTGGCGAGAGCGGACAAACCTGACTCGCGATTTGTAATCATTGAAGTCCATGAATTAGAAAAACAAACCGCATTAGATTCTGCCCATGAAGCAATACCTCCACCAATATCTTGCTTACGATCATATGGAGTGCAGGATAGTGTTGCTTCAATTCCTAATTTTTCATAAGCGACAATAATCTCAAATTGTTGCTTTAGGAAATCTGGCCAGTCAATTTGCATTTCATCCATTTTGTCCTTATCACAACCAGAGGCATTTAGAGAGGTTGGAATTTTCACAACACCAGATTCATCATCACTTAAATCCGACAAAAAACGGCGTAATCCATGGCCACCGGTAATTACTGAAACTCCTGAAACATGCGCATGATTTACCTCGATAAACTCACTTGCTCCGGCGGAATTAGCCAAATCAACTACGAGGCGAGCAGCCTTTTGTCTAGTAGATCCTTCATCTCCAATAAGCATGGACTGCAAGGATTGAGGAATCGCCATAAACCGCTGACTGGTCCCTACATCATCAACCCTTGCCCCGAATATTTGGAATTTTCATCAACACATTGCAGGCGCAATCATCAAAATGATTGACGGTGTTGCAAGCACCATGCACGATGACTCAACCTGCCGCTGTGACTTTCCCGATAGAGCGCCAAATCATATTCAGCCAGGGATGTGGACTTGCATAAATTGTGGCAGAATAATACCCGATGAAGATGCGCGCACATTCCCTACATTCCACACCCCAAAACAAGAAAACTCTAACCAACCAAACTACGACTCACACTTCACTTCAAACTCCAACCACCAGCCACCCCCTGGTGCTGGGCAAGCAGCACTCGTGGATGAGGCAGAAAATGTGCTAAATGATGCTCAGGGCCAAAAGGAAGAGGGTGATGCAAATAATAATCCACGCATGGCTAACACCGGAAAACGCAACAGGGCTGCAGAAATGGCAAAAGGTAGTTCCAGCAAAAGGATGGTTTCGACGGCATTGGTAATCCTAATGTTAACAATGGCAATGTCAGTCGCTTCACTTTATCTGCAATGGGGAAACATCAAAGCTCTATCAGAAAATAACGGAGAGGATGGTGATAACGGTTCCAATGGTAGTAATGGCTTGAATGGACAAACGAGTTTAATCATTGTACTTGATGAACCAGCAGGCCTAAACTGCACAGAAGGAGGTTTGGCAATCCACAATGGAATTGACCTGAATAGTGATGGAATATTACAAATCACCGAGTATATGGATACTCATTTCATGTGTAATGCCGAGAATGGTCAACAAGGAGATAATGGCAGTACTGGAAGTAATGGAAGTAATGGAAGTAGTGGACCGAGTGGCCCTCAAGGTGATTCGGGGTATGATGCACTAAGCGAAATCATACCTTTACCTATCGGCAACTCAACCTGCCCGACCGGCGGAATAGAAATCCGCATGGGAATTGATCTCAATGAAGATGCAATATTGCAGGCAAATGAAATTCAAACTACAGATTATGTTTGCAATGGCAATGACGGAAATGATGGCGATGAAGGTGGAAGTCATGAATCACTAATGCGCACAATAACCGCCCCACCGACTTACTGCCCTGATGGGATTATGCTTAGATTTGGCGAGGATGATGGTGACGGTGGAGGAAAAGCAGATGATGGAATACTGCATTGGGATGAAGCCGGAGAGGCATTCACTATCTGTACCGGAGTTAGTGCTTGGAATGAAACTCATCCCGAGCACCTCGTCGGCCCAACTGATTCCTTCGCCAGCCAATGTAGCCAACGTGTTGCATTCCAAGCAAAACTAATCTTCACCAGCCTCGGTAGTGATGGTTGTGAATTATGGGTAAGCGATGGAACTTTGGCTGGAACCCAAATTATTCTCGACATTAACCCGAGTGGAGATAGCACACCGGGACTATATCTCGACCTATCTGTCCACGATGGGAAAATTTGGTTTGATGCCGATGACGGAGTCAACGGCAGGGAATTATGGACAAGTGATGGAACCGCAATAGGCACCCACATGGTGATAGATATTGCATCAGGTGCAGCCGACTCAAACCCTGGAAGTGCAGGAGGGGGGATTGTTTGGCATAATGGAGCAGCATGGTTTAACGCAGATAATGGAATCAGTGGAAACGAATTGTGGCGCAGTGACGGAACCGAATCAGGAACCAATCAGGTCGCCGACATATGCATTGGTGCATGCTCTTCCTCACCCGGAAATAGCGGCTTGATTTCATTTGCCGGCAAGGTGTGGTTTAGTGCTGATGATGGAATAAATGGAGTTGAATTGTGGACAAGCACACCCAGTGACCAAGGAACACAATTATTCTTTGACATTGATTCGGCAAATACAAGTTCAAACCCAGGTCTTTTTGCCGGTTGGGCATTATTTGACGAGCGTATTTGGTTTGATGCTGATGATGGACAAAATGGCCGCGAACTTTGGTACACGAATGGTTCTCTTGAGGGAACACAAATGCACATTGATATTGCAACAGGTAATAGTTCAAGCCTGCCCGGAAAGGGTACTGGCTTGGTCTCGGTGAACGGCGCCCTTCTCTTTAGAGTTGAAAACTCAAGCAATACCTCACAACCCAATCAACTTTGGTCAACTGATGGAACTATCAACGGAACTGCATTATTATCACCGGATATTTGGGATATCGCCGGCCAAGGAACTGAGGTAATTGTCAGTGGAGATGTACAGGACAGTGGTGGCCAGCGCATGTGGTTTACTTGTCGGGGCATGATACCTACTGGTGTAGAATTATGCTCGTCAGATGGGACAACTTTAGGGACTCAGGTGCATGATTTGCGCGTGGGACTCAGCGGCATGGATCCGACAAATATGGTAACCTCACATGGTTACATTTACTTCAACGGCGAGGGTGTTGATGGAATAAATGATACCGGCGTAGAGTTATGGAGAATGTCGCTTGAAGGCGGTGGTGCAGAACTTGTAATGGATATTTGGACAGGTAGTGGAAATAGCGGATTTGTTGGATTTTATGGCGGATTGACTAATGTTGAAAACACGATTTTCTTTTCGGCAGATGACGGCACAAGAGGGCATGAAATGTATCACTGGGGTCAACTTGAAATCGGAGCAAATGACTTGCTCTATCTTCCATAATCAGCCAATCCAAAAGCAGCAGGCACCATGGCCTGTGGTAAAGACAGGAACTAAGGGGGGTTGCCAGAATGGCTGCAATACGAGGTTAATTGCGCCAATTATGCTTTGCCGCTAAAGGTTGGCGCCAACCTTGACCGAATGCCCGCCTACTAACGCGAGGAGCCGGTGGCATTTGCCAACGCTTGTGCTCAGTTTTGGCTAATCTCTCCAAGACGCTGCGGACGATTTCCTTGGTAAAACCACGCAAAACAATTTCGGATTCGGATAAATTTTCTTCAATATAGCAACGCAATATCTCATCCAGAATTTCGTAAGGGGGCAAGGTTTGGTCATCTCTTTGATTTGGTGCCAATTCGGCACTTGGCGCCTTATTTAGGGTTGAATTATTTATTGGAAGTGGCCGCCCTTGAGATTCATATTCTAGGTTTATTGCACCTGCGATTGCATAAACTTCTGTCTTCCAAAGGTCTCCAAGAGGTGCATAACCACCCGCCATATCACCATATAGGGTACAGAAACCCTGTCCCAATTCAGACTTATTTCCGGTGGCTATTGCCATTGCTCCTCGTGCATTTGCGATGCCCATTACGAGGAGGCCGCGCAGACGTGCTTGGATATTTTCGGCGGCGACTGCATCTCCATTTTCCAATTCTAAAGCGAGTATTGTTTCTGCTGCCGAGTGCATGGTTTCAATTGGGAATTCCATCCATTCGCATCCTAGTGCCTCGGCAGTTGCTTTTGCATCCACAACACTATGCTCTGAAGAATAGCGACTTGGCATCAGTAAGCCAGTCACCCGATTTGGGCCAAGGGCTCTAACTGCTACTGAAGCAGCGACTGCTGAATCAATCCCGCCTGACAAACCCAAAACAATATGTTCTAAGCCGGTCTTTTTACAATAATCTCTCAACCCCACGCTAACTGCATTTAGCAGGTCAGAACTCGATAACGGCTCTTTGGAACTCTCGGTTGCAGAAATCTCATTATTACCGTCATTTCTATTCAGGTCACACATTCCATGATTAATACAGTCACTATTTTCAATACAATGCCATTCACAATTATTAGGTTCATCCAAATCCACTAGCAAAAAACCTTCACACCATGCCGGAGCCTGTACGCAAGTACCATCTGGCCAAGCAACAATTGAACGTCCATCAAATAGGAGGTCATCATTTCCACCAACTTGATTGCATAACAGGAAAGGATGACCTAAAGTTTCAGCAGCACAACGGGCAACAAGTACTCTATCGCCTCCTTTTTCTGCATGAAAGGGAGAGGCCGAAAGGTTGACTGTTGCATCTAATATTACGCCTTGTCCTGTCCACCCTGCAAGTTGTGAAATTGGGTCAACCTCATAATCAGAAGGCACTAATCCAGCGTGCTGCCATGCATCCTCACATATTGTGACTCCAAAATCTAAATCGGACATTGACCTAACGATACCTGGGCGATTGTCAGGAGAGAAGTATCTCAATTCATCAAATACATCATAGGTAGGCAAGAGTTGTTTTCTGGTGACTTCACGCCCTCCCTCTCCATTTCCGCATCTAATTACTCCATTTCCCGGCCTTTGACGCGGTTCACTTGGTAGAGGTGAGCCAACAAGGAGAGGGATTTGTGAATTGATTTCTTTCCCAGCGTTGTAACATTGATTGACAAAATCGGGTTGTAATAACAAATCTCTTGGTGGGTAACCGGAAATGATTAACTCTGGCGTAATTGCCATTCCTGCACCCTTTTCTGCGGCTAGTTTTGCCAAACGTTCAATCAATTTCACATTACCGAAAATATCCCCTACTTTGGGATTTGCCTGTAATAATGCGATAAGTTGTGCCATTTGAGTCACTGCCCACTTTTCCGCTTTTTCTTTCTTCGCCCTTGCTTATTAATTCTTGATTTACAATAAGTTCTGCTCAATTCCAGCCATATTCTGTGTCTTCGGAAGAATACCAATTGCCATCTTGTCCAAGACGCCACCAATATCCCTCGTCATTCTTTTTCCACCAATGTCCATTATCATCCTGCATCCAATTCGGGTCATCAGGGTCAACTTGGTCGGGAATATGTGATTGTTCAGCGGCTGTTGAATACGGGTCGGAGGAGGGTATGGATTGCGCAGGTGTAGAAATTACGCTTGAGGAAAGCAGGGCGGCAGCAGAGGTAGCACTTGGCAACTCATCTGCATATATTTGCGAATAATCCTTGACTTTTGAATCAGCGGAAGAAACTGCAGATGGAGTGGATGAATTTTCACTATCATAAGATTCATCTTCTTCTTCATCCCAATACTCATCGCCCCAATCGCTTTCGCGACGTGAGCCGACATCCTTCAGCCATATTATCACAACAACCAATAGGGCAAATACTAATGCAGCGAAAGCAACCAGAATTATTGGATCAACACTTTCTAATGCACCTCCTGCAAAACTTTCCTCGGTTGCTTTCTTAACATCAAGTTCATCACCATCTGTCATATACTCTCCATTAATACTCACTTCAACCCACTGGATTCCTATTTGTGAAGGACGCCAATCAATAATTAATTCTTCAAAGGAGCCAGCAGGGGCAATAACTGAAGTTGATTGTAGGGTTGTTCTTTCGCCATTCAAGTCAATTGATTCAACAAGTACATTTGCTTCCCCGTCTGCAGAACCAACATTATTGATTTGAATGCTTACGGTCATCGATTGGTCAACTTCAAGGCTTGGCTTTGAGTATTCAATGTCACTTGGAGAAACAAGCCATTGGGCTAATTTTTGCTCAATTTGCCAAGTATGGAAGGGTGAGTCTGCTGAATTAAAGGAATTGGAGGAAATAATTGCATTGCCTGCAGCATCTTGGCCAGTTATCCAAATATGAAGAAATAATTCTTCACTAAATGCAGTCATTTCTATGCCGCTCAATATATCAACTTGGGCAGTTGAAGAAATACGAAGGCTCGAAAGCACACCACTCGAAATTATTAGTGGACTTGAACCATCTGCAACCATTATTCCCTTTGAACTCTCACCCTCTGTAATCATCCATTGAAGCACAATACTATCCGGGTCTATTTCTTGAGTCTCAGAAATTCTAACATCAAAATCCAATAAGGATAAATCCGCAATTTGTAATATCTGTCCTGAGCGTGGAGCAACGACTTCTACAGGAGATGGGCCTTCGCCATCAACAACTATCCAATACAAAGCGGTTGAACGGTCGGTAACATCATCTCCTTGCATTGGAATTGTCCCCAGTTTCCAAGATAGAGGGTGGTTTCCGCTTTCCATTGGAGCCTCAATTAATGCATTAAAGGTGCCATTGTAGGCCATAACCACGTGATCATTGCCATCAAGGCTGAATTCGACTTCTAAGTCGTCATGGGGGTGTTGCCCTGATTCAGCAAATGTGACGAGCCCTTGCAAACCAAGTTCAGAGCCGGGTGATGCCCATGCGCCTTCGGTTGTAGGTTGCCCATCACCAACCCAAAGAGACATACTAGAGAGAGGTATATGCAAGTCAGTTGACCATTTCCAGCGCAGGTGAGGAAGGGTGAGGTAGGTTGATTGGCGGGCGCGGTCAAATAACTCAACAGTTGGTTCGCGGCTTAATTCGCCTTCGGGAATCAACTCCCAGTTAATTATGAAAGTAATTTCGAGTTGAAGGTCGGAAATGTATGGCCCGATAGGACCGGATTGCGCCCGCATATTGCAATTGCTAATTTGGAATTTATCAGAAGTGATGTGACAACGATTGTCGCTTGCTTTCCAAATGATTTCAAACTTTTCGGATTGTGAATTTGATGCTAATTCAATATACATTTCATCAACATCTGAAAAACCATTTGGTTCGGAGAACGGAATGATGATTTCATATGAATTCCCAGGGTGTAACCACGGCGTAGTATCTCCATTTACAGTTGCATTCTCCCCCGATATTACCGGTGCTTCATCTATAGCCAATTGATACATGAATAGATGGTCATCAACTGCAGGGCCACCCGAATCAATAAGCGGATTTCCAGCCGGATCTGCTCCGACAAGATACCCAGCAACTTTATCTCCTGGCGCACCTGCATGGTCGTCATAAGTAAAAGTGTAATTGCCCTGAGCCATACTGAGATTTAATGGAGGTGTCAATAGGAAGGGTTTGTATTCATCTTCACTGGGCCAGCCATCAAAATTGTAATCATTTACCCATTCACGCCAAAGCATTAATGTCATCTCTGCAGGTAAAACTGGGCGATCATAAATCTCAAATTTCAATAACTGATTTGAATCATGACTTCTGTGGTCATAATGTTCTAGATTTGTATTGATTAAGAGAGGTGATAGACTATCGGTTTGGAAAGTCCTTTCAGTAATAATTGAGGTCATGTCCCATCCGCCGCGTAAAGGTACTAATTCGAGCCGGTAAGTCATGTTAGAGGTGCCAAGGGGCACTTGGAAAGTATGGTTGAAAAGACCCATGGGGATGTAGGTTGTGTTGTAAATTTCTATATCGTTTTGATAAAGTTCAACTCTAACATCTCCACTTCTTGGGGCAAGACTAGAGTCTGCATTTTGAAAACCAATATTCGCCATAACTGTTATGTTTTTCCCTCCACGCAAATATGGCATGGAAGGCGGAATAAAACTTCCAAAGTCGTTCAATACATTCCAATCGGTAAATAATGGGTCATTCTCAAGCCCTTGAATTACACCGCCACCAAAACTTGCTACTTGTGAAATTGAGCGCCTGCCATCTACAAGAACTACTCTTACGCGAATCTCGAGGTCTTCCTCATCATCCCACATTGGCTCAAATTGGAAGCGTATTGTACTATTTACATGGGTATTATTTGCAACAACGGAATGACTATTTGTTGGATGGAAACGAACTAAATCAGTATCAAATTTGCCGACTGGAGCGGAACCATCTACTGGAAATGTCCATGAAGTATGATTGTTTAATCCAATCACATCAAATTGCACACTGGCAGGGACTCCGACTGAAGATTCATGCCATGAAGTCAACTCCAACCATTGCCAAGAAGGGGCGAGAGTATTGGTTTGGTTTACCAAAGAGGCACCTGTTGTCTGTAATCCTGAAATGCTAGAAACATGTGTAATTGTAGCCTCGAGTGAACCAATCATATCCATACCGAAAGGCAACGGAACAATTCGCTTTCCGTTTTGCACGGAAGATTCGGGGATTACATCGTTAACCGCCAAAACTAAATCTGACCACGCATTGAATGATAGGTTAGTTTGAGAATCATAAGGAGCAGAAATACCACTTAATTGCAATGTGCAAGATTCACAAAACAAATCAATTTCTACTTCTACAAAACTTAGGTCTCCAATTGTATGAACTGTACCGGCTACCGACAAATTTTGATTCAAAGCAAACAATTCTTGGCTGGGTAAAGAAAGGTCGGAGATTCCGCTAAGCGCAGGAATAGAACCATTGGCAATCATCGCAGAACCAATTCTTATCGCCCAAGTGGTATTTGTTCCAATTCCCCCATAAAGCGCGGAGAGTGACCAACGTAGGTCATCAATTCCTGCAGCAGGTAGCCACATTGCAACTGTATTTGGCCCTTGGCCGGAGGTCATGGAAAAAGATGCGGCTGGATTGCCATTTGCAAGCCGGTCTTGCCAGCCCCAAGGGCCGATTGCCGTATCTAATAATCCCCATTCATTACTTGAATCGCGGCCAATGTCAATGCGCGGATGAAGTGGTAAATTGCCAGGGATGATTTCAAATTCTGCTTCAGACATTGTCCAAGACCCAGTTCCAACCCAATGAAATCTAACCTTGTGAACCGCATCGACGAAATTTGTAAGTGTATTTGTTGAAATGGTTGTCCAATTACCGTCATCAACTTGTATTTGCAAATAGCCTGAACCCGATACTGTGAAATCGGTCATTATTCGAGCGATTGGACGAATTGAGGTATATTGCGGTGAGGTGAGGTTTCCATTTCCAGACAATTGCCCATTTGAAGCAGTGACGGGGCCTTCGGTTGTCCAGCCGAGTAAGGTTGGGTTCACGTCAAATTTCTCAATCACTTTACCTCCAATATAGATGCCGTTAAGCGTTGGAGTTCCGCCATTACCTGCCGCCATTGACACCGCAATTTTTAGTTTCGGATGGCCTTGCCAATTAATTGTCCCAAGGTCAACTACCTTGTCAGTTCTATCTTCAAAACCGGATATTGGAGACATTGTTGCAGCATCGAGTAATGTCCATTCAAACTGTGAAGAACCGGGTGTGTCAACATCAAAGGAAAGCATACTGTAAGGTCCAGGTTCAAGCGCAAAGTCTGTAGTACTATCCCATCCGAAAGAAGGTGATGTCCAATTTCCTTCACCACCTGGCTGGGTTAAAGAAACATCATCAAAAAACCAATAATCACAACAGGTTCCAGAACCGTAATTCTGCCTAAATCGCAAGGCGAAGTTACTGTGGAATGCTGTGCTTGGAAGCGATACAGAAAAGGTTCCAGCGGCACAACCGCCGCAATAAGGAGAACCCATGTGGCTCTTTATTGAAGTCCATGAACCAGATGATGTACGGATTTCAAGATACATGTTTTCACCACTATCAGGCTCCTCACCACAACCGCTATAGCCCGACCGCAGCCAATAATTTATCTCACCTTGACTAAGGCCAGATAAATCAACAATTGGTGATTGCCACCAAGTATTCCCTCCCCGCGTATTTAGAGAATGACCCGATGAGCCATTTCGACCACAAGATAAACTATTGATCATCGAATATGAGGCAGAGGACCTTGTCCAACCAGTGGGCACCTGACCGTTATTATTGAGGTCCCATGTTTGGTCTGCTCCGGCAAGAGTAAGTCCTGTCGAATTGTAATTGATTGACTGAGATACTGCTCCGCTATGATTCCAAATTGAAATATCTGTCCATTCCAATATCTCATCACGAAGCAAAGCCCGAGGCTTTATCTGTAGCCCAACATCAGTTAGTGCTTCACCAGCTGGTACTTCAAGACGCAAATTACTAGAAAAACCATTTGGGTATGTGCCAATATTGAGAATTTGAGTTTGATTCTCTGCAGTAAATGAAGGAGAGGGGCTTTCTTCATCTAATTCGCCGTATGAAGAAGATGAGAAAAAGGAGTAGTCGGTGCTATTGGGAAATAGTGGCGCTACGCTGACTAAAAGTAAAATGGCTACGAGAGAGAAAGCCTGTAAGTGACTACGCGACGGCTCGGCCATGTTGTGCACACAATGTCTTTGTTGATAAAATAATTGAGGCAGCGGTTTTTCAGAGCCCCCAACCCTTTAGGGTTGTTTGAATTATTATGGAGGTAGGTTTCAAGAGATATTGGCCGGTCGGATGCCTCATGGCAGTACCTAAGCCGGCCGGCGAATACAATCCGGTGGATTTAGAAAAGGCGACTTTGAGTCGTTGGGAAGACGAGAAAACTTTTTCTCGCTCAGTTGAAAATAGGCAAGACGGGCCACAATTTGTTTTCTTAGAAGGACCTCCTACTGCAAACGGCAAACCCGGCATTCACCATGTTGTAGCAAGAACCTACAAGGATTTGGTTTGCCGTTGGAAGACCATGGAAGGTAATTTCGTAAAGCGAAAAGGCGGATGGGACACACATGGATTGCCGGTGGAAATTGAAGTGCAAAAGCGTCTCAATCTAATGTCAAAAGAATCCATTGAAGAATTTGGCATGGCAGAGTTTAACCAAGAATGCAGGAATTCAGTTTGGACCTATGAGAAAGCATGGCGAGAAATGACTGAAAGAATGGCATATTGGGTTGACCTTGACAACCCCTATGTTACCCTCGACAATAATTACGTTGAGTCAGCTTGGTGGGCACTGAAACAGATGTATGATAATGGCCTCCTCTTTAGAGGTCACAAAGTTTTACCATATTGCCCTCAAACCGGCACCAGTTATTCAAGCCACGAAGTCGCATTGGGCTACAAAGAAGTGGAGGAACCATCGGTTTATATCAAATTTAGATTATCAGGAGAAGGCGCACAACGCTTCAACAATGCGAGTGTCTTAGCCTGGACCACAACACCTTGGACTCTACCTGGAAATGTTGGTTTGGCCGTTGGCCCAGAGGTAACCTACATCCGTGGAAAAGTCGTTCAAGAAGCGGGAGCAAATTGGCAAGGAAGAGGCGGAGCCGAAGTCGGTGAAGAAGTAATCTTGGCAAAGGAACTATTCAAGGAAGTTATTCGCCACCAAGTGGAAGTAATAGAAGAATTCAGTGGGAGTGAACTTGTTGGACTTTCCTACCACCCCCTATTCCCTGATGCAGTGGAAAGAGGCGATAGTGAAAGCGCATGGACCATACTTGCAGCAGATTGGGTAACCACAACTGATGGAACAGGAGTCGTTCATACCGCAGTAATGTATGGTGAAGATGACTATAATTTAGGAATGGAAGTTGGACTTCCGGCCCAACATACAGTGGACATGGAAGGCAATTTCATCAACGGAACTCATCCCGAATTAGATGGCAAGTATGTCAAGGATTGTGATGACCAGATATTGCAAATTCTAAGTGCTGAAAATCTCCTTTACAGAGAGAAGGAATACAAACACGAATATCCGCACTGTTGGCGTACTGACCACCCCTTGCTTTACTATGCGATGGATTCTTGGTTTGTCAAAATGACCTCTATCAAAGATCGTCTCCTTGAGTTCAATGACCAAGTAGAATGGGCACCCGAGTGGGTTGGAGAAGGCCGCTTTGGAGAATGGTTGAGGAATGTCAAAGATTGGGCTATTTCACGTGAGAGATATTGGGGAACCCCTCTCCCTGTGTGGAGGACAGAAGATGGGGAAATGAAGTGTATTGGTTCCATTGCAGAATTGCAACAGGAAGTTGCAAAGGCCGTTGCGGCAGGCATAGAGAACCCTGAATGCCCAGATGATGTTGACCTCCATCGGCCTATTGTCGATGGCTTTACCTTAGTCAGCGATGATGGAAAACCAATGCAAAGAGAACCATTTGTCATGGATTGTTGGTTTGATAGCGGTTGCGCATCATTTGCTCAATGGCACCACCCTTTTGCTGGGCCTGAAATCTTTGAGTCACAATTTCCAATTGATTACATTTGCGAAGGAGTTGACCAAACTCGCGGTTGGTTTTACACCTTATTAGCGGTAAGTGCAAGCGTCTTTGATAGTCTTTGTTACAAGCGTTGCTTGAGCCTTGGATTGATTTTGGATGCAAATGGCAAAAAGATGAGTAAATCTAAAGGCAATATTGTTGACCCTTGGGATCACTTTAATCGCGAAGGTGCAGATGCAACTCGTTGGTATATGGTCACAGCAGGCGCTCCTTGGAATCCACTAAAATTTGACCCGAATGGGGTGCGAGAAACCTACGGCAAATTATTCCTCACCCTGTGGAATGTTTACAAATTCCATGCAGATTATGCTGCGCTTGACGGCTTTGAGCCGAGTGAAAAACCAATGCCTGTGGAGAATAGAACTCCTCTTGACCGCTGGATTTTGTCAAGGCTCCATAGCGTTACTCTATCCTATCATAGCCAATTCGTAAGTTGGGATTTCCACAAAGCCGGTAGAGATTTAGAGGACTTTGTCGTCAATGACCTTTCAAACTGGTACGTAAGAAGGAGTCGAAGAAGACTTTGGGACGAGAGTGCAAATGACGATAAGCGAGCATGTCAGCATACTTTGCACGAGGTCCTAATTACAATTGCAAAATTGATGGCCCCTATTTCCCCTTTCATGGTTGATGAGATTTACACCAATTTGGCCGGTGAATCGGTACATTTGGCTGATTGGCCGGTCGTTAGCATGGACGGTGGCGAGGCTGGAAAATCCGGCGAAGGCGACTTAGACGGCAAGATAATCGCCACTAATCAGCCCCACCTCCCACCGTTGGATGTTGGACTAGAAGCAAGAATGGCATTAGCAAGACAATTGGCCGAATCTGGACGCAAGATTCGTGTTGAAGCAAAGCGTAGGCAGAGACTCCCATGTGCTGAAGGCTGGATTGTTGGCGGACCTGATCTGACTGAATTCCATGATTTGTTGGCTGAAGAATTGAATGTGGAAGTGATTTCAACTGAAAGCGACTTAGACCGCTTCCAAAAGATAGAAATTCAACCAAATCGCCGAGAAATCGGAAAGAAGTGCCGGGCAGATTTACCCAAAGTTCTTGCTGAATTAGCAGATATTGAGGACCATGAGGTTGCACTTGCAGATATTGAGGCTGGAAGATTAGTATTAGTCGGCTATCCAATTGAACTTAATGATATTGAAGTGCGACGACTTGAGAAGGAAGGATATGCCGCAGCAACTCTTGAAGTAGGCAGTGATGAAGCGAAAATAGATGTCAGTTTGGTATTGGACATGAGTCAGAATGCCAATTTGCTTTCAAAGGGAATGGCGAGAGAAGTAGTTAGAAGAGTTCAGCAAAAGCGCAAAGAGTTGGACCTTGAAATTGAGGATACTATCAAACTTCAAGTCTGGCTTCCACCAGCAGCCCCTGAAATACTTGCAACAGATTGGGCTTGGTTGAAGAATGAAACTAGGGCTGGAGAAGCATCAATGACTTTGGCTGATGCCCCACAGGGTGTTGACGAGTTTTCCGTTGATGACTTAATTATCAAATACCAAGTTTCATCCGAGTGAGAATTTTCAAATTATCACGATGCAAGATATAATAATTGAAATCAATATATTATATGAATAACTTCAAAAGGAATAGAAGATAGCCATATTCATGCGTTTGACCTTCGCCCTTGTCCTCCTTCTATTGATTGCTCCTTTCGTGTCAGTGAACATTTGGGCTCAAGGAAGCCCAACTCCCAATGTGGATATTCAATGCCAAGAAATCATGGAAATCACTGATTCACTTGTGGTGGGCTCCGGAGGCAATCTTACCTGCACTTTAACAAATCCCACCAACTATGAAGAAGATGTTGCGATTTCAATTCAAGGCAATGGCTCTGCGCCCCTCAATTATTCGGCCCCCGATAACGTCACAGTTTCGCCGCTAGGAGAGGTGGATTTTGATGTGATCTTCAATGGTACAACCCGCACAACGCGAGCATCAACAATGTGGAATATTACGGCCGTAGTTACTCATGCAAATGGAGTGGCAAACCCTAATCCAGTAGAAAAGACGGTAACTGTGCAAGTCAAGCAAGGATACTATTTGGAAAATGGTTGTACAACAAGAGCTGAATCTAATGAAAGTCATATTCGAATGGAAATTGAATTTAATGGATCTTCAGAAGCATCTAATTCCACAGAAAATCTAATTGATTTCGAATTGAACTATGATGAAGCCCCCATCCATGCGCAAAATTTCGCCCTACTTGCAGAAATGGGATGTTATGATGGAACTATATTCCACCGTGTTATAGATGGCTTCATGGTTCAAGGCGGGGATTTCACCAATGGAGATGGAACCGGCGGACATGCTGCGAGTTGGCAAGGATATTGTAACGGAGAAGTTGAATCATCTTCCTCAAACTGCTCTAAAACTTCGTGGACAATTCCCGATGAAGCGGATAACGGCCTTATCCATGTCCCATATGCCCTTTCAATGGCAAAAACAAGCGCACCACACACAGGTGGTTCTCAATTCTTTATCGTTGACGGCGGTTCTTCCCCATCACACCTTGATGGAGTGCACACTGTATTCGGGCAAGTTGTGAGCGGAACCGAAGTTGTTGACTCAATCAATCAAGTTTCAGTTGGCCAAGGTGGTGTACCCAATAATGCGGTGACAATTATCTCTGCCTATCCGTTCGATTTAGACTCTGATGGAGATGGGGTGATTGATGATGATGATGAGTTTCCAAATGACGAGAATGAGACTACAGACTCTGATGGTGATGGAGTAGGTGACAACGCCGATACCTTCCCCGATGACGAGAATGAGACTGCAGACTCTGACGGAGATGGAGTGGGTGACAACGCCGATGACTTTCCCGATGATGAGAATGAGACTACTGATTCAGATGGTGATGGGGTCGGAAATAATAGCGATGCATTTCCCGAAGATGCAAATGAAACAGCAGATAGTGATGGAGATGGAGTAGGTGATAACGCAGACATCAAACCAAAAGACCCTGAGGTCTCGGTTGAGGATGATCTACAAACAGAAAAACAAAGTGTACTTAGTGATTCACTTCTTTGGGGTCTTGTCGGAGCAATGGTATTCTTGGGATTATGCTTCCTTGTGATGGCGGTATCAACGAGAAGAAAAAAGACACCTGATTCTCCATTTGATGCTACTGATAGCATTTGGAATGAAAATTGACGTCACCCAATCTTCTCAGAAACATTGGTTTTGGAGGCTATTGGGTCTGTGATTGATGAACGCTATCTCATTCTGAATGATGGGCAAATGAGGCCATATTAGGCCGTCACATATGCTAAAGAAGCGGTTGGAGAACTAGAGTCCGTTTCGTCTGAGAAACCAGCAAGAATATCCGCGAATAGAGATTGTGCATCACCGTCACATTGTTGAACTAAACGACGA
>JABIHC010000066.1 GCA_018649825.1 Methanobacteriota archaeon | reverse complement strand
GTACAATTGGAGGTGCTGGGTTTGGCTCATATTCATACGCAGCACTAACTGCAGCCGAAGCCGCTGGCCAAGTGAGCGTACTGCTGCCCAATACTCTTGATGGAAATATATTACCAATAGCCAACTTTCTTGCAGGTCTTGATACTGCACTGAATTCTTCATTTCATCCATCCGACCCCCTGTTTAATATTTCATTACTCGATGATTTGGGCCCTGTTGCCTTTGTTTCAATGGGAGAACCAGATGCCTTATTATCCGAACTTGAAGCCAATCCAACCGATTCAATCACGGTCAAGCGAGCGAGAGCTTACGGCTACTTGGCTTCTGAAATGGTTGACACGAATGGTGACGGTTTTGGCGACTCCGAAAGCATCGATTATGCTCAAACACTGATTAGAGATTGGGCGTTGTATGTTGGAATTGGTTTTGAATTTCAATCGAATGGTGGAGGCTCGCCATACACCGATAGCGAGGATATTGCTGACCGATTAAGCAACTTATTCGGAATGGATTTCTCTGATGTGGACTGTCTGAATTTGATGCTGAACGGTAATGGAACCAGTAGCCCACTTGGTTTGTTGGCTAAAAATTCAGGAGGCACGGGATTTGGGCTAAGCAGATTTTTAGAATTATCTCCTTCAGAAGCAATGTCTACTTTTGATTTAAGCCAAGAGCAATACGATGTGATAACCTCTTGGTCAAATGGATGGGCCAACTCCATATCTTCACTTCAAATGGCTTTACTTGGCGGCAATGGTACAATCAACGCCAAGCAATTTGTCAACACAAGTTTTGGTGCTAAAGATCCAATTAATGGCGGTTTTTTGCAATACAGTTTGAATCAGGGTGGTGATTGGGCGACACAACATTTGCTTCCAGACATTGAACTCACACCTGAACAATCGGCTGATATATTGTATGGCCCATTGGGATTGACAACAACTGACGGAGCACTGCTTTTCCTTTACGGTGAACTGTCCGGTAAGGCTCCACCTGGATACCTTGGAACGCCACTATCTGCTACACAGAATTGGAACCTTGATTTGATTGCCGCAGCCTACAATATTCAAACAAATGAAGCAAGAGCCCTTCAAGAATTAGTAGTTGAGGATATTTTTGGCGAGTTCGTTGAAAATTTATTAGTCACGAGTTTTGGAGCGCAACCCTACCTCACCCAATCAGTCAACAGTTGGCTACTCGGATGGCATGATCCAGTCAGCGCAATTCTGGCATCAGGAAATGCGAGCAATATGGGTGTTGGTTGGGCTTCTTTAGAATCCAACAAAACATACTACGGTTCTGATGAAGTTGTCAATGGGGATGGTACCAATTACACGATATGTACTGGTGAGAGGCCTGTTTGCGAAAAAGGTGAGTTGCTACGACAAGACGGTTCAACTCAATTGTCATGGCGGAACGATGCAATGCATGAAGCAACATTAGGGCTGATCACTCCAGAGGTCCTCTCTGGTACGACTGGCGGGTTTCTTACTGGGAGCGATGACAAAGTCGATGTTTCTGGCTATGCAGTCACGGAGATTATCTGTTCAGGTACAGATGTCGTAAAGGGCATCCCTGTCAACACATGTGAGGCTTCAGTAGAGCCTACTGAACGTTCAATACAGGCTAATTTACTAAAGACATTCTCATTACTAGATGCCATGCCAAGTGCCTTGCCAATATATTTGGGTAGTGAAATTGAAGTCAAATCTGAACAACTTTCTGGACTCATTATTGCTGGTGATTCAACAACTCGGTTTTATATCGATACAAGAGATGCTAATGCAATGCATACAAAACCATCAATGAGTGACCTCGCCCCAGTATTTGAGATTCAATCCTCGTCAATGATAGGGGATTTAGATGCGGAAACGATGGAGAGTTCAATCGTTCAAAACCAGAATCACTTCACGTACTGGATGAATTTTGACACACCATTCGATCTCCTTCCATTCTTCATTTGGCTTGCGATATTTGGCGCTCTTTTTGCCTCCCTCACGTTGACCTACCGGTCATTAGGTCAAGAGACAGACGAGGAAGATATAGTGGTCCATGAAATCGAGCAAGAGCATGCTGGTGGATTACTTCAACGCGGATTGCGAATACAATCCAAATGATGTTGCCCTCAATATCCAGTTCCTACCAATAATAAATACCTCAATATGATTCGTCATGGACGCTCCCCACGGTGTGTTAGAGGCCTATCTTAATCCGTTTCGTCAACACCAATTTGTTTATGTTGGGTCAGCATGAGGGATATTTGAGGCGGAAGCATGGACATTTTTGAATTTCGAAATAGAACCTGATAGTGCGGCTGCATTGTATTATCTGCATAGGTTTTGAATCCTTCTGCTACAACGAACCAGATTGTGCCGTTTCTTCGGAATAAGTTATAGAATCTATTTTTGCAATATTTACCGGGGAAAATACTTTATTGTTATTCGAACAGGTTGATTTATGAGGAATTATTCTGTCTGCTTGCTCTTGAGCCTGCTGATGATTACCACCACTCTCGCTGGTTGTTTGGAAGATGATGAACCTGCACCGACTATTGTTGGAGAATGGTATGCGTGGTCTAATGACCCAACTTTCATAGCACCTGCATTGATTTTTCAGAGCAATGGAACCCTCCTCCTCCAATCAGCGTATCAAAACGCTTCATATTCCAATTGGAGTGCTAATGGCCAGGAACTAACCATAGATGAGGGAATACATAACTTTACATTATCCGACAATTGGCTCTTTATCGCAGAAAGTGAGGGCGATGCTTGCTTGGTAATGTCGCGATTATTATTGAGTCAAGAAGACTTCATTTCCGAAGCCGAAAACCTCACTCTTCCAACTTTCTGTCCCTCATTACTCGAATATTGGACGGAAGCTCAATAATTGCTCCCAATAGAAAGTGGCTTTACAATAACCCCCGTTAGGGGTTCCATGCGGAGAACCCGAATCATCGCAACAATCGGCCCAGCCTCAGATTCAAAGGAGATATTGGGCTCTCTCCTCAGCGCTGGTGTAGATGTTTGCCGGCTCAATTATTCACATGGCGCACCAGCAGATAAATCTGAGATTTATCAACGAATTAGAGGCTTTGAGGAAGAACTTGGCCACCCTACTTGTATTTTGGCAGATTTGCCTGGACCAAAACTTCGTTTGGGGGACTTTGAAGGTGTGATATTTCTCAAACAGGATAGTATTGTCGAACTTCATTGCGGAGTGGCCGAAATGGCAGATGTAAGCCCTGAGAAAGTACCTGTGGCTTATCCGGGCTTATCAGCTGAATTGCAGGCTGGGGATCCTGTATTGATTGCCGATGGATTAATTCGCTTAATGGTAAAATCCACACCTAATTGTGCCGGAGGTGTAGTCATTTGTGAGGTAGAGGATGGCGGCCCAGTTAGTGCTCGCAAAGGAATAAATGTGCCAGGTACTATGGTTGACCTCCCGGCAATTGGTCCACGAGATGAGGCTGCATTGGCGCATGCAATTGAGGCAGGTGCCGATTATGTAGCAGTAAGTTATGTTCGTTGTGCAAAGGATTTGCATCCTGCCAAAGAGGCGATTATTGCAGCCGGAATGCATATTCCTGTCATTGCAAAAATTGAGCATCCTGCTGCCCTAATAAACTTAGATGAAATTTTGGATTATGCAGATGCCGTAATGGTTGCAAGAGG
>JABIHC010000002.1 GCA_018649825.1 Methanobacteriota archaeon | reverse complement strand
GAAATGCAGTTGAGGCGGCAAGCAAGTCAATCAATTCAAAAAATTGGTGTGGAAAAAGTGCTCATTCAAGAGCCCAAGTATTATTTTACATTGGGGAGAATTTACAACAAAGGGAAGATGAAATTGCGAAGAGAATTTCTGCCCAAACCGGTCAATCAATGGCTGACGCAATTTCCGAAGTGAAGGATTCAATCGCTGAGTGGTTTAGGTGGGCTTCATGGAGTGATAAACACGATGGAAGAGTACACGAAACTACCATCAACGGTTTGGTTTTGGCAGTAAATGAACCACTTGGCGTGGTAGGTTTAGTTTGCCCACCATCACCTTCACTTTTCTCTTTCACCCGTCTATTGGCTCCACTGATTGCCATGGGTAATTCAGTGGTTGCAATTCCAAGTGAAACGGCCCCTCTTGCGGCATTGGAAATGTACCAGATTTTTGAGACATCTGATTTACCTGCTGGTGTGGTGAATATCGTAACTGGGTTGCATGGAGAATTATTATCAACAATAGCAGAACATGATGCAATTGATGCTATTTGGGCCGATATTAATGATATGACTTTAGTTCACCAAGGTAGTTGTGGAAATATGAAGCAAACATGGAAAGCAACATCACTTTCTTCCGATAAAGAACTTCTCCGCCACGCTTGTAATGTGAAGAATATATGGCTGCCTCACGGCATATAGGCATAAAATATTTCAAATACAACCATTGATTAATGTGGTAATACTTTGCCAAATCAATTTGTGTAATTGCTCGGCTTGTGCCTCTACAGATTCATGATCAACCTTGATGTCTGGGCCATCAGGGTGCCTTCCTACTGCCCAATTTGAAGCAACAAGCAAGGCGACCTGTCCCAACTTTTTCTCACAAACCAATCTCGCTTCTGGAGACAAGGTCATTCCAACTGTAGTTGCCCCCAAACGAAATAACGCCTCAATTTCTGCTACGGTTTCAAATTGTGGACCTGGCATTTGAGCAACAATATGTTCAACCACCTGCCCTTCTTTTCCAAAAGAGATTCCCGATTGGCTTTGAGTAATTAGGGGGCGAAGTTGTGTGCGTAGGGCGGGCCTAAAATGGTTTGAAAGATCAAAATGGACTGCATCATCATCATGGAATGTGGATACAATGCCAGTGAAATCAATAATATCTGCGGCTAGTCCAAGTGAGCCTGGTGGTAATCCTTCAATCAGCGTTCCAACCGAGTGAATAGTTAGTACAAATTCGGGCCTCGCTGCCGCTGCTGCACTTACATTTGCTCGGTAATTTACCTTGTGGGGTGGTGTGGTTTTCCCGTCTTCACCGTGATGTCTGTGGATAAATGTCAAGCCAAATTCCCCCTCTTTAGTAACCATGGTTAGGCGGTCCACGGGCACTTCTCCAAAATCGGTTTCAACAATAAAACCATTATTTGCAATTAATTCAATCCCAGAGCCTTCAAGGAATGGTGAATCCAAGAGTTTCTTCATCCCGGTTCCGCCGATGATGGAGATAGATTGCATATGCATAGCGACAAGTTGCTGCTTATTGAAGCATCGCAGAAATAATTAGGGAACTAGGGTAATTACTTCCTAAAGTACGAATTATTAGTCGAGTAATTCGCCCTTCGCATCTAATAATTCAACTGTTAGGCCAGCCCCTCTTGCTTGAAGAACAATCTCATCATGTAGGCTATCTGAAAAGTCATCATATGCGGCTAAGGCAGTTGCTCCGGAGGTGTCAACTAATGCATCAATCATATGATTCAATACACAAGAAACGCCGTATGCTTGGCCGGCGCGGAATGCGTGGTCAACTCCTCCAATCTCCGGTTCTTCAGCTCTCATTCGCGTCATTATTTGTTGCGAATAAGCGATTAATCCGCCATAAAGAGTTTCCATTAATTGTGCTGCTTCAATGTCTCCCATCAAGCCTTGAATTTGTGCTAATGAGGCATTCACTGCCTCTCCATATAACTTATGGGCATTTATTAGATTTGAAGTTTCTTCAATCATTGCTTCGTCGATGATACTCTTCCAGTCAGACATGTCTCTCAAACCCCTCAGCCCCTATCTCTCACATGAAGGTTTACCTTGAATTATTGAAAGTTTATACCTGTTTGGCTATTATATTGATTTAGACCCTCCTTTTTCACCTTGTTTTTTCGCGTGGGTGCATTCATAAGGGGGTGGTCGGTCGCGAGGTCGCCTCAACGCATCGAGGGAGTCATATGAGCAAACAAATACACAAGACAAACCAAGTGTTGATTGACACTATCAGTCAACTCAAAGCTAAGTCTCGTGAGACTGGTTCTGCACTATGGCGAGATGTTGCACTGCGCCTCTCTAGGAGTCGCAGTAACTGGGCCCAACCCAACCTGAGCCGCATGACAAGGTACGCACCCGAAGGAGCAATTATTGTTGTTCCTGGGAAGTTACTTGGCAGCGGAGAAGTGTCGGGAAGTCCTACCGTCGCCGCCTATAGTGTAAGTTCAAGTGCACGAGATAAGATCGAACGAGCCGGTGGAAAGGTCATGAACCTAAATGAGTTCATGGATTCTAACCCTGATGTCAAGGAGGTGTTTATTCTTGGATGAAGGATCGACCTATGTTTTTGACGCAAATGGCCTAATTATGGGTCGTCTTGCAAGCGTAGCAGCAAAGACATTACTTTCTGCTGCCCGCGATGGTCGTCAAGACCGCGTCATCATCATTAACTCTGAAAAAGCAATCGTAAGTGGAAACCCGCAAAGCATCTTTGAAGACTATCTCTCAAAGTATCGCCTAAACCACTCGCGTAAGGGTCCTTTCTTCCCTCGCATGCCCGACCTAATTCTAAAGAGAACGGTTAGAGGAATGTTGCCATACCAGAAGAAATCATCTGGTCGTCGGGCTTTCAAAGCTCTACGAGTAGAAATCGGTTGCCCATCTCATCTTTCCGGTGAGGATTTACCTGAGGGCCATCTTCAAGGAGATACTTCAAGTCTTGAGCGCCCTCTACCTGAGCGATATGTTCGCCTTGGCGAGATTAGTGCAGTTCTAGGCGCACCAGCCAGCCGTTGGAACGGAGGTGAAGCCTGATGGCAGCAAAGAAATCTAAGGTAGTTAACACCAGTGGTAAAAGAAAAACTGCAGTTGCCCGTGCAACTGTTAAATCTGGTAAAGGCCGTGTTCGTGTCAATAGCCACCCAATAGAAATCATGTCTCCTGACCTTGCTCGACGTAAGGCAATGGAGCCCCTAACAATTGCAGAGGCAATGGATCGCCTCGCAAAGGTTGACATCATTATTTCCACCAATGGTGGAGGAATGATGGGGCAAACCGATGCAATCCGAACTGCCATTGCCCGTGGACTTGTCCATTATAATGGTGGAGCAAAAGGTATTGACGAAGAACTCCGAGACGAATATCTTCGTTTTGACCGTAGTCTACTCGTAAACGACCCACGCCGCAAGGAGGCAAAACACCAAATGGGTCGTGGTGCTCGCCGCAAGCGACAGAAGTCATACAGGTGATTTAGAATGATAATTCCAGTACGTTGTTTTAGTTGTGGAACAGTAGTTGCAGACCGTTGGCAATCTTTCACCAAGTTACTTGATGAAGGGGTTAGTAAGGGAGATGCAATGGATCAACTTGGTCTTGAGCGCTATTGCTGCCGCAGAATGTTTACTTCACACATCGACCTCATTCATGAGGTTGCACCATTCTCTACTGCCCGCCAAAAGTGAATGATACTCAAGGGGCCCGTAGGTTAGCTTGGCCTATACTTGGCGGCTGGGGGCCGTCAGACTCCAGTTCAAATCTGGACGGGCCCACTCTTGCCTCTTTTTAGAGAGGAATTTCAATAATATTATTATCAAATTGTTTGCTATCATTTATTCGGTATATTGATTACGAATTATCAGTCAAGAATTTACGCTGACAAATGGTGGATAATCATATGAGTATATCGCTCCACCCCCGTATATGCGCCGACCCATGACCGTGATATTATTGGCAACATTATTTATTATTGGTAGTTCAATTCCTCTTATTGAAACTACAAGTGAAG
>JABIHC010000003.1 GCA_018649825.1 Methanobacteriota archaeon | reverse complement strand
TGACCTTGACCTTGTCCTTGACCTTGTCCTTGACCTTGTCCTTGACCTTGTCCTTGACCTTGTCCTTGACCTTGTCCTTGACCTTGTCCTTGACCTTGTCCTTGACCTTGTCCTTGACCTTGCCCTTGACCTTGTCCTTGACCTTGTCCTTGACCTTGTCCTTGACCTTCTCCTTCACCCTGTCCCTGGTCTTCAGATTCGCCGCCACCTTGGGTGCCGCCGTCTCCGCTACCAGCTTGAGATTCTTGGAAATCTGGGTCGTAGGCATCAGGAATACCGTCTCCGTCAGAATCGCTATATTCACCATCGTTTGGATCAGTAGGATACTGGTCCACACTGTCGTCTTTGCCGTCACCATCGGTGTCGGCATTCAACGGGTTGGTGCCTCTTGCATATTCTTGAGAGTTGGTTAGTCCGTCGCCGTCTGGGTCTGCTTGGCCGTCGCCACCGTTAAGTGGGTCCAAACCGTTTGCAACTTCCCAGCCGTCAGGAAGTCCGTCTCCATCGCTGTCTGCATTGTTCATGTTCGTGCCTTGCGCCTGTTCTTCGGCATTTGTGAGTCCGTCACCGTCCCAATCTGCACCACCGTCATCGGGGTTCAGAGGGTCTGATCCATCTCCACTAACCGCTGAAACAGCGGAAATTGCCATAAATAGGGCAAGTAGCATGCTAATTATTTTTGTTTTCATATTTGATTTCTCCTTTATTTTTGGTTATCAGGGAACCCGCTGTTCCCTCTATCCATCAAGTCGAAACTAGTAGTTTCAAAATTGTATGGGAGGTGCGGGTAATAAGCGTCCGCCGGAAGAGTGGTTATTAGAGAAAAAGAAGTATGGTTTGCAAACGCATTAGCGTCCTGGCCCAATGGCGCAGTGTTGCGATTATCCATATCTCCTTGAAGTTTATTACAGTATTCCTCTCTCATTCCGTTCACGGGTCAGTCATAGGGAACCCACCGTTCCCTCTAATATTGGAGATTACCTCACCCTATATGAGGACTATGTTTTGTTGATTATATGGATATGGCTGATTATTTCCCCATTATTCTTACTTTTCTGGGCGCAGATTGGGTAGCATTATTCGCGCAGGATGTTGGCAGAGCCACCTAATAGTAGGTTTGCGCAAATCTTCATCAAAAAAACGGTGTAAGCGTAAACGGCCATTTCCTTTTGCTGGTTCAAATAACTGCGCAGTACCAGATTTGTCTGCTAATTTAGAAAGAGCTATTTTTACTGCCCTAACTGCATTAGAGGCTTCCTTTTCTGAATCGTCCCGAGTAGATAATATGCCGAGGCTATCCATTAGGCGTCCCTGGAATTCTCCTTGTGGTGATGCAGTGATTAATGTCAAAATAATGAATTGATCCCTTGTTGCAACATCCCATCTTGTCCAATTATTTGAAAAACGGTTTTCTAGTGCTATTAGCCAATCCCTTTTTTCGCCTTTAAAATGTCGTGGATTTACAGTTCTTTCCTTTTCTAATTGTAAATTATTTGCATTATTAGTCAAAAATATTTCAGCAAAATGGTGTTTCTCCCAATCTTTACTAAACCATGTACTCAAACGTTCTTCGAACCAAGGGTCAATGCCTCTAGATTGCCAGATGCTCTTTTTCAATAATTCAGGCGCTATTTTTTGGAATGTAGCCGGTTCATGCTTTGAAAGGGTTTCAAATGCCTCGAGAAAACGTGCAACTTGTTTTCGGTCTTTAGCCGAAAGCACCCCCTTTGCATCGTTCCCCATCAACATTAATATGGCCCCCTCTTACTAATTATTTTCTGTTAAATGCTTAGCATCAAACACACAATTAATATGTGGTTTGAAGTGGAATATTAGCCCACCTGCCAAACAGATGTGGAACTGTGGTTACAATCCGCCAACTAGCCCTGGTACAAGGCGCACGGCACCTACGGTAGCCCAGTTTTGATCTGCAAGCTCTGCTGGTTGAAGTAGGCGGTCATTTGCAAAAATCCATGATCCTGGGTTTTCGACTACTTTTTTCATTGTTTCAGCCTTTGTTAACTGTAACGTGGTGTGTCCAGTGCTATCTGCGATTTCAACTTGGGTTTTTATTTGATTGTCCATTTTTTGGTCTCCTGCCATTCTCGGCATAATTACAATAATATTGACCCTATATGAATGATGGAATAGTAACAAAGTATATTCTTTACCGCCGATTGCCATTCTCATGGAAGCCGAACAAAAGGCCAATTTGAGGATTTTTGGTGTGGGTGAATACCTCCCCACTTCATATTTTCATACGCGCTTTACGGTTTTGCGCCAACCACTGAATTATGCCAGTGGATCGGAAAAATTGGCCGATGATGATGAGGCAATACATGCAGGTATTGAAATTGATAATGATTTTGTTGCAGTGGGTAGAGTTCACAAAATTGATGGTAATAGCGATGGAGGTCAAGCCGATCATGCTGGCCCGGATGCGCCCTTATGTCCGGGTTTTGCACCATTAGGAAAAGAAAATGATGGATTTACAACCAATATGGAACTGCGCCCTGCATGTCAAATAAGACAAATGGGCACATTGAATAAGTGGCAACGGCGGGGGTTTGCTGCAAGAATTCTAAGGGCCTTGGAGGACGCTGCTCAAGAGAAATGGAGTTGTAATAGCGGGTGGCTTCAAGCAAGAATTGATGCTGTTCCATTTTATACCAATGCAGGTTGGAAGTGCTTTGGTGAAGAATACGACATCGTTGGCATTGGCCCCCATGTGTCAATGTTCAAATTATTCTGATACTTGGAAAATGGAGTGTTATCCGTCAAAAACCAAAGATAATAATTACTGCTATCGTTCCAAGAAAAACGAAGAAGGGTGCGAGTATTGTGCTAGTCAACGCCCCAATCGCAAACCATTTTCTGCCGGTTGCAAAACCAGCAATAATTCCCCCTATTACTAGAATAAAGGATATTGAAAATGAGAAGCAAATCACGTCTTCATTTTCTGAATATTGGTACATTTCAACCTCCACATCTGTATTATTTTCTGGCGGCGAGGGGAAATCAATTTCAATCTGACCTGTATCTCGGTCATACCAACCAATAACTCCAGATTCCCAATTACCAGTCCCTGGCGAATAAGTTTCAAACATTATATCTCCATTATCCCAGCAATCGAACCAGAACCAATTGTTCCCTTCATCCCAATCATATCCAATTGCACTTGGAACCAAGGTTTCTTCAACACCGTCAATATCAGTTGAGGCATTGAAATATTCTTCTGCACCAGAAGGTGGAGTGACAACTAACTCAAAATTACCACTCTCACCCTCCCAAAGGCCCATTATTACGATTGAATAATTTGAATTATTTAGTAATAGATAGTCAATTGCTGAACTGCGGAGTGATGAACTGTCTCCTCCCCAGTCATCATTAGCCGCAGTCAAATTTGTAAGAACATCAGATTTTGAAAAGGTCCCATTGTAAAGTAACATATAACCATCAAAATTTTGATATGAACGTATTTGATATTCTCCTGTTTCATTTGCGCTGAAATTGTATAATTGATAGTTTGAGTGTTCTGACCATCTATTGAGTTCCCAACTATTCTCCTGTGGCGTGTCCCAATCTTTTTGACCGACCGGGGTATAAGAAATACTGCCATCGCAACCTTGAGAGTTTGGTGTTGACGCAATAGATCCCGAAAACTCAGTGGTTTCCCCATCTCCAACTCCAATAACTGACTCGTGTTCAGAATATCCATCGTTTCCAAATTCTCCAGTTATTCCCGAAATTAATAAAAATATCACTACCACTATTATTGGGAAAGAAAATCCGCCGCCAAATTGTTTCCAAGAAAACTTTGTGTTTTCATCAATGACTGGAACCCCATAAACTCCACTGGAACCTGAAATCTGCCCCGAAAGCGTTGGTTGTTGAACTTGATTTGGAATTGCGTGTGGGGAAATATTATTCATTTGGCCCAAAACTATGGGTTGAGGTGGGGATTGAAGTTTTTCTTCATCTTCATTGGTTGGAGAATCAAAGGGACTTGTAGTAAATCCACTGATCTTTTCATCATCCATCTCCCTCACCCTAGAAAGAAAGGGAGAGGGGAGGGGTATTTCTTTCCTTGCACGGAATGAAGGGTCTTTTGATAATTGACGCATATGTTCGGTGAGGAGTTGAATGGGAGGGATACAGTGGGGAGTTTGTGTTTGGATGGCAGTACACCCTATTCTTCCATCTCATTGCTGCAGCCACTTGGCTGGGGTCAATGTTATTCTTTGTTTTCGTATTAGTCCCATATGGTAAAAAATACATGGAAAGAGAAGAATATGTCACATTCCTAAATGATATTGGTATGAAGTATAGAAAATTAGGGTGGGTGTGCTTAATTACGATTGCAATCACCGGCATAATTCTTTCAGATATTATTTCAGGATGGGGCGCTTTTATGGTCCGTGATGGGCATTCAGATCCCCCCGCCAGCACCATTGCTTGGAAAATGGTTGGAGGGGCTGTGCTCTTTCTTCTAGCAGCACTCCATGACTTTAAATACGGGCCAAGGGCAATTGCTCTGTGGGATGAGGTTGGCGACACAGAAGATTCACGTAAGGCTAGAAGGAGGGCAACCAATTTTGGCCGAATTAATCTAATCCTCTCAATAATTATTTTCTGGTTAGGAATTACTGTAGTCCGTGGCTCACCATTTTGAATAGGAATGGGCCTATCGAAATGTTACGATTTCTGAATCATCAATACCTGTTGCCGGATTTGTCCAATCGGTATCACCAGGTAGAACTAACTTATCGCCTATTGAAACTAATGTATTAGCAATGGATAGTTGTTGTTTGTGTAGCATATCCCATTCAATATCACCATCATTCCACCTGTTCCAACGTTTAAGCATCCTCCAGGAACGCGTAGCATTTGCATGGAGCGAAAGGTTGGCTCGTCCAGACATGGGCCACCAAATAAAGAGTATGGCGAAAACAATATAGATAGGCAAATATGTTAGATACGCAATTAACCAATGCGAAGAAAGAATAGTATTTATTGGGCTTTGCTCGGCTATAATTAACCATGCTACTGCAATAGATATGATTGCCCACCAAATGGGAAATAATATGATGGAGGTATACACTTTT
>JABIHC010000083.1 GCA_018649825.1 Methanobacteriota archaeon | reverse complement strand
TTATTGGGCATGTTTTTGCTACAACCTTGGTTGACCGTGGAGATGTGGGACACCGCCTGTCTCTTCCTTTGGATGAGCCAGTTGAAGTGGGGAATTTCTTACTAGTTTTTACCGGATTTGAATTATCTATGCAGGGGGATGCAGAATTTGATTCACGTTTTGATGTAGGCGAAAGGTATGCGGGGGCAGTTGTAGAAGTTTATGAGGCATCTAATGTTAATTCAAATGGTGAATTAGGGGCTCCAATTGCAATTCTGGAACCAGGTGTGTTACGATTTAGTAGCGGCTTACCACGTTCTGAAGTTGCGATATTATCAGGCGCTACTGGAGATTTAATAATTATCTTTGATTTATCTCAAGCCGAAGAACTCGGTCAAGCGATGTCAAATGATGAGTTGGATCAAATACAACGAGTTAGGGTAACTGCATATGATTTACCCGGTAGCCATTTGGTATGGTTAGGCTGGGGGATAATGATGATTGGAATGTTGATGACTCAGCAGGTTTGGTGGCGTTCGGAAGAAGGCAAATGTCTAAGCTCTCAACCCGGGTTTGAAGGCACGAAAACGCTGGATAGCGGGGAAGAATAGAGGTTTATTCCTCTTTCACTTCATCCAATTGACTTAAGAAAGGGAGGCAGGTCGCCGACTCGCCCCAATAGGGGTGCATGGTGATGCCAAATGGAAGAAGGAGCAATTGTCCACATCGATTACAGCCTGTATAATGCTGAAAGCGGTGACTTAATCGAGACCAATATTGAACAGATTGCCAAGGATAATGATTCCCACCAAGAGGGGCGAACATATTCGCCTTTGGTTTCTGTTGTTGGTGGAGGAACACTAATTGAAGGGTTTGAAGAACACCTTCTTGAAGCCGACTCTGAAACAGATTATGATTTTACAATTCCTGCAGATAAGGCATATGGCGAATTAAACAGCGATATGATTGAAGTAATCAGTCAAGACAAGGTATTACAACAAGTGAAGGACCCAAATAGTTTGGGTCTTGGAGCCCCAATCACAATCAACGGTCGAACCGGAACCCTCCGCCTTTGGGCTGCTGGGCGTGCAAGAATTGATTTTAATCATCCACTTGCAGGAGTTAGCCTCCGATATACCTACAAGGTCACAAAAGTTATTGAAGACCGAGATGAAAAAGTAATGGCTTTGCTTGAAGCAAATACTGGACACAAAGATTTCAGCGTTGAATTTGATGGTGATGACCTTGGGATCACTATCCCTCAAGCAATGATGTTTGATACAAATGCAGCAATGATGAAGTTCCGCTTAGTTACAACTCTACGAGATAGCATTGAAGTCGATAAGGTTTCATTCATTGAAGTTCATGAAGACCGCAAGGCTAACCCTGAACATGGTGATGAAGGCCACGTACATGATGAGAATTGCAATCACGACGAAGAAGAGTGAGCGTAAATTTTTCTTTTCCAACTCGCTTAACCCCAAGCCTCATGGCTGGAGTTCTATTGCGAAGGATTGGTGAGTTCAATGGCAGAAGATGAATCGGCTTCCGAAACAGTGAACGAAGAAGATTTTCCCATTGTTGAGGATAAAGAAATTGATAATAAGTTTTCCTCGAAAGAATTCTCCCCTCCACTTGGGAGGTACAAATTAAGTATTTTTGAAAGAGTAGCAATAGGTTTTCTTCTTTCTTTCTTTGTAATAATGGTAGTTGGCTCTACAGTATTGCCGGATTTATTTTGGAGCGATTTCCTCAAACCACTTGTTTGGGATCCAATCACAAAGGATGCAACGGTAGGTGATTCAGGATATACTCCGCAAAATACAGCACTATTCATCATCGTGTTATTTTCTTTCGTAGTTGTAATTTCAACAATATTCCGTATCAAATGGCTACCCATCTCTGAGCGTACATTAGTCACCTATATTCCCTGGGTTATCTGGGCTTCAGTAATTAGAGTTCTTGAGGATTCACAGTTCTTTAGTGGAGATTTAGGGGTTGCATTTATTTCTCCAATTATTCATTTCCACATTGCTGCATGGGTGATATTGGCTATTTACATTGGTGTTCTTGCTCGTCGTCACCATTCCACTATTGGTGAGAATTTTGGTGATGAAGATCCAGAAGGCCACTTGATACGTTCCGCTTCACTCTTTTTCCTTTTCCTAATGTTTGCAGGTCTATTACTCCCTTCAATAAATTCTCATGAAGGAATTGGCACATTTGGTGTAGTTCTTGGATTATTGGCCTCCTTAGTAGCAGTATTTTCAGTAGTTCAAGCCACTGAAGGCTGGCATGCTATTGAGCGCAGTGTAATGGCGATGGGAATGGGTGCACTTGCAATGTGGTTAGGGCTTTGGTTACAATTTATGATGACTCCATGGCATGAAGCAAATGATTCAGCCGCACTTTGGCCAATTCTAGTTGTTATCGGCATCCCTTCATATGTTTGCTGGGTATTATTCAAATTTGGTATCAATGAGAAAATGGAATTGGAAGAAGCAGGTATGGAACCAGGTGTTTTGCCAGAGGATGTATCAATTGAACAACATGAAGAAGGAAATTGGGAAGGTAGGGCATTAATGGAAAGATTAGCGCCACGTGCTCTAATGGCAACTCCATGGGCACTCGCTATTGCCTTCGGGCAATTGGCCGATGGTTTGGCAACTTGGATTGGTATTGATGTCTTTGGATATTCTGAAAAACACCCACTTTCAGATTTTGTTATTCAACAGGGTGCAGCGATAACTGGAGGCGGTGGTGCATGGCTATTTTTCTGTGTTAAGGCATTGCTACTCGCATTACTACTTTGGGTCTTTAGTGCGGTACGAATTGAACACCGCCAAAAGGCTTTGCGCTTACTTATTGTTCTCGCAATACTTGTAGTCGGATTAGCCCCGGGCTTGAGAGACCTCGGGCGATTGATTCTTGGGGTTTGAAACAATTATTTTGTTGCCTTTTTATTGAAAGAATTATTCTTTTAATCGCTGGTTTGAAGTCATTGGCCCACTCCGGCGTAATGGGGACAGCATGGAACGCTTACCAACACGGGTTAATTCTGCTGACCCACAGTTCGCAGAGAATCACCAATCCAACCTTTCATTAATTGCTACTTTGCGAGAGAGATTGGATATTGCAAAAATTGGTGGTGGCGGCAAATATGAGGAGCGTCATCGTAGTAGGGGCAAATTATTGGCTCGCGAAAGAATAGAGCGTATTATTGATCCAGGAACTGCATTTTTGGAATTGTCTACTTTAGCTGGTTTTGAATTATATGATGGCCGAGCACATAGTGCAGGGGTAATTACAGGAATTGGAGTTGTACATGGGCGTGAGTGCATGTTTGTTGCTAATGATGCAACAATCAAAGGCGGCTCTTATTATCCAATGACGGTCAAAAAGCACATTCGCGCCCAAGAAATTGCAACTGAAAATCATCTGCCATGTATTTACTTAGTTGATTCAGGAGGAGCATTTTTGCCACTCCAAGATGAAGTATTTCCCGACAAAGGCCATTTTGGAAGGATTTTTCGCAACCAAGCAATAATGAGTGGGATGAAGATACCTCAAATTGCTGCAGTAATGGGCTCATGTACTGCCGGTGGCGCATATGTGCCAGCCATGTCTGATGAATCAATTATCGTTAAGGACAATGGTACTATTTTCCTCGCTGGTCCACCTTTGGTAAAGGCGGCGACAGGAGAGGTTGTGAGTGCACAAGATTTGGGTGGAGCAGAAGTTCATACTGTCAAATCTGGAGTTGCAGATCACTTTGCAGAGGATGAACCTGCGGCGTTCCGCAAGGTGAGAGATATTGTTGAAAACCTTAACACTGGTCCAAAAACTCAACTGGAAACATCCGTACCAGAGCCTCCAAAACATGACCCTGAAGAACTCTTAGGTATTATTCCGAGTGATAATCGAACGCCTTATGATGTACATGAGGTGATAAGTAGGATTGTTGATGCTAGCCGCTTTCATGAATTTAAGCCTAGATATGGCGCAACTTTAGTCTGCGGCTTTGCCAAAATACACGGTTATCCAGTTGGAATCGTTGCAAATAATGGCATCCTATTTAGTGAATCAAGCATGAAAGGCGCTCACTTTGTTGAACTTTGTGGACAGAGAGGCATCCCTCTAATTTTCTTGCAGAATGTGACCGGTTTTATGGTCGGGCAAGCAGTTGAAGCGGGAGGAATTGCCAAGGATGGCGCCAAATTAGTTACGGCAGTTTCTTG
Source organism: Methanobacteriota archaeon (assembly GCA_018649825.1). GTDB lineage: Archaea > Thermoplasmatota > Poseidoniia > Poseidoniales > Poseidoniaceae > PSPT01. Next base: position 572 of record JABIHC010000083.1, on the reverse strand, counting down.
TGTACCCGTGCCCAAATTCACTGTAATTATTGGTGGCTCTCATGGTGCTGGAAATTATGGTATGTGTGGAAGAGCGTATGACCCACGATTCCTATTTATGTGGCCTAATTCGCGAATATCTGTGATGGGAGGTCCACAAGCCGCCGATGTTCTTACGACTGTTAAGCAAGATCAATTGGCTCGCGAAGGGAAGGAGCCAATGGAAGGAGAAGAATTAGATGCATTCCGCGCTCCAATCCTTGCAAAATATGAGACCGAAGGCTCTCCATATTATTCAACTGCTCGACTTTGGGATGATGGCATTATTGACCCAAGGGATACTCGTGATGTTTTGGGCTTGGCAATTTCGTCCACATTAAATGCTCCTATGCCAACAACAAAATATGGAATATTTAGGATGTAATTATCCAATTAGAAAATTAATTATCACAATAGGAAGTTGAAATAGAATGTCTGGCCCAAATCCACCAAAAACCGAATTGATTTCTCTTTCTATTGATGGTTCAGTAGTTAGAATCCATCTCGCTCGCGAGGCAAAATACAATGCACTAAATGTACAAATGATAAGTGAG
>JABIHC010000081.1 GCA_018649825.1 Methanobacteriota archaeon | reverse complement strand
TTCTTGTTTGGGCCGTCACTGATGGTGAACCCCACGACAACGCCTACGGCCCAGTCCCAACAAACACTCTTTGAATTTGCACTGGACCTGCCAATATGGCTTTGTGAGAGGAAAAATCTTCCTTCCAAGTGTTGAAGGTTTGTAGCAACGCTTATGGCGCACCTCCGACAAATCAACTTGAATAAGTTACAATCAAGATTTGGTCGTAATAACCAATCATTAATTGTGCATCACTTCAATTGAGGTTAATTGAATAACGCAATTTTCCTTTAGAGTATAGGCTAATAGTACCGTTGCTGGATACACAAATAGCAATTGCGTCGGCTTGCTGACTGATGGCCCTCGCTGCCAGATGTCTTCCGCCTTCGCCTGATTTTGCATGAATATTATCTCCAACTTGTACATATCTTCCTGCATCACTTGCAATTCCTTTATTGTTGAAAAGTATGGCTCCATCTAACCATGCAAATTCAGCAAGTGATTCCAAATTATCCGAGTTTAATACTGTGCGCTTCGCTTCTGAATGGCCCTTGAAAGGATTGAGAACAATTGCAGTAGTATTGCCTCTAAGGCGCTGTATTGAACCGATTGCAAATAATGCACCTACTGGTCGGTTCTCGCGACCTCTCGAACCGAGACGCCGAGCCAATTCTGTAATTTTTGTGAGGACTTCCAACTCCACGCCATGTTCATTTGCTACTGCTGCAAGCCGATTCAAGACTAATTGGCCTGGTTCAATGATAATTACTCCTTCAACTGGCTCAAGTAAAACAACAAGAAGGCGGTCATCCTTACTCAACCCACCTTCACCCATGGCTTGTACCACAAAATCATGGACAGAGGACAATACTCCAAGGTCATGAGCAACAAGATTATCCTCAAGTAAAGTTGACTTTATTCCGGCTTCATGACAATGTTCTGCAACTCGTATATGACTTGTTAGCACAGTAATTGGCAATTTGTTTGGAATAATTTCCGCTAATTTCTTTGCCTTTATGCTATTGTTGGATAAACAAATAACCTGTGTGAAATCTCCCTCAGCAATAAAACCCGAAATAAGGGAGTTGAGGGCAACCATTTAACCGCCTCAAGAGTTAGTTGTATCAATACCAGGAAGTTGGTCTTCAGTTTCTCGATAAACAGTACGCATATTCTTTATCAAGTTCTTTTCTTTTACAACGAGGATATATTCTTCAATACCCGGATCTTCTTCGCCATCAAGCCAATCGAGCAAAATATTCAAAGTCATTTTAGAACCTTCGCGGTGAGGGTAGCAAAAAATACCCATAGACAGAGGTGCAGCAACTACTTTCTTCACATCTTTTAATTCCTTTAATGTAATGAATAGATTTTTGTATACATCCTTTATCATATCCCTTCTTGCTTCATCTTGATTTGGTCGACGGCAATCGGGCGCTACTGCGTGAATTAGATGCTTGAATTGGCCAGATAAGCCATAGGGTTCGGTTACAACATTTGTCGTTGGCAAACATGGAGGGTGGTTTGATTTTCTCTTTTCAACTGAGATTTCCCTGCACTTTTTTGTTAATTCTTCTCCCGCTACCTTGTGAATTTCAGCATCAAGCCCTTCGCGACCAGATAATCGATTGTTTGCTGGAGCGATAATTGCGTCGGCTGACATCTTTTGCAGGTCGCCACCCACTACTAGCAAACGGCCATGACGGCATTCGCGAGACAAGTATAGAACATCCATTAGTTACCGCAGGTGGGGCCGTCGGCTATATTATCACCGCTTTATCATTCAAGTTTTGCTACTTTTTTCCAAAAAATCATTAGTAACATTTTTGCGGCAGACTATTGACTAATGAGTGCAGGCTTAGTCGTATGCGAGAGGGCATTGATGGGCGCTTTAACCTCTCTCTCACCCTCGTTATTTTACTAATAAGTAGCATTTTGTTACCTATGGGTGAACTCATCGCCGAAAACAAAGAAACAGAGACATTTTCATCACCTAAAGACCCCCCCAATGTATTCCAAGATATTGCTTTTCCAGATGGATTCAATCAAACTAATTATCTTGATTATAGCGATGTTGGAGTGCTTATCAATAACAAAAGTGCTGAAAGTAGAACAATCGGCTGGGCATTTGTTAGTGCAAGAAACATTTCCTTAGAACATGTATTTTTATTTGACATGGATGATACACCCACTGGGGAAACAATTTCTCGTGCTCAATTCAATACTTATTTTGCCGACCCATTTGCAGTGTGGATAGGAAGTGAAAATCGCTCAAATGATTTAAATTATCTAGTCACCAGCAAAGGCGTGCCGCTACGAATAAGTGGTGACGGTAAGGCATCATTTGATAGCGAAATAGGTTTAATTGGAGGTGTTTATGATATTGATGTTGGTGATAATTGGTGGACTACACATGCATATGGACCCCTTGCTGGCAAGGAAATGGAATCATTTTCACGAAGTAAATATGGCTTTTCACTTGTAACTAGATTAACGGGATATTCTGTTGATACTGCTCTTGGACTAATTGACAAAGCGAATTCATCTTTGGGCCAACGTGGACAATTTGTACTTGACCTCGCCACAAATCGAAATGGTTCGGGATACAAATATTGGAATGATGATTTATATGCAGCAAATACCAGTCTAAATGGAAGTCTTGGCTTGCCAGTAACATTCAACCAAAATTCCACCTTCTTAACAAACCAAAGTAATGTAATTGGTTATGCATCATGGGGATCAAATGATGGTGCATGGAATGAAAATTTACTACCTAATTCTGGATTTGACACCTCCGATTCGTCTTGGGAGACTGGCTCTAGATATTGGAACAGTTCAGATCCCACACTTACCAATGATGAGGACTTTTCTTGGGCACGTCAAACTGCTGTCAAGCGTAATGGTAATGCTGCAATTGAGGGGGTGTTGTCACAATCTCAGAGTGCCTGTACAAGTGGATTGGCAACAACGACAAACGGTGTTTTTGCTGAATATTTTGATAATAACGGAATATCTTTTAACACTTCTCAAATGCCAGACCTCACAGGTAGAAATGCTGATTATTCTCGGGTGGAATCAACCATCGATCACCCTACAACCACGAATGTTTGGTCCGGATTAGATAGTAGCCGTTTTTCCGATTACTTTTCAGCGCGTTACACTGCTATACTTGAAATCCCTGAAGATGGAAATTGGACATTCTATCTTGGAGCAGATGATGGTGGGATTTTTGACCTAAATGGTACACGTTTCATCGATAATCAAGGAATTCATCCCTACCAAGAAGTTTCGAACTCGACAATTCTCACTTCAGGATTGTACCAAATAAATGTGGAGATGTTTGAGCAAGGCGGGTGGGCTGGAGTTGGCCTAAGTTGGGCAGGCCCAAACATTACTAAGCAAATTATTCCATCTTCATTTCTAACTCTAGCTTTGCCAATTTCTGTTGAAGAACAGGAATTGGTAAATTACTGGTCCTTTGATGATGGAAATGGCACAACTATCACAGATGAGAAAAATGGTAATAATCTGACAATCTATGGGGGAGGGGCTGGAACAAATTGGAGTAACGGAATCGATATTGGGGCATACAATTTCAATGGTGTTGATGAATATGCCAAAGTCGAAGTTGATGATTGGAATGGTGATTTCTCGGTTTCCTTGTGGGTATACACAGACAATGCAACTCAAGATCTACACTCGAGCATCTTTGCAGTGAACAATATGGCTGGAGACGGAAGTTCTTTCCAAATTGAGACAGATGCGAATGGAAATTGGCAAGTTTGGCACAACTCTACCTACTCTTTTGGAACTGTAGATGCCGGTGAATGGACTCATCTTGCCGTTACATATAGTGAGAGCAACATTCTGAGTTTATACAAAAATGGTGAATTAGTGAGAACTGAAAATCTATCAAATGATACAATCGATAATATCGAACTATACAAAATTGGGGTGAATCGCGCTGGTGACACATATTTTTCTGGGATGATTGATGAATTAAAAATTTGGAACAGCACTCTTTCTGATTCAGATATTGCAGACTCCAAGAATGAAATCATCTGGCAGTGCCCGCAATTCAGTGGCATCGGTAGCGCCCAAGCATCGGTGGAACAGGTTTTCCAGATCGAAGAAGAATTGAGAGGACACGTTTGGAATGTCTGGGCTTATGCTCAACGAGATGGATGGATTAATGCTAATTGGGGGATGCAGGTTGATGCATATTCTGATAATGGAACTTTGTTATCAACAAATGTTAGCACCGGTAGACATCTTACAGGAACTTGGGAGCAGGATTACTTTCGCTTCCGACCTCATCAGAATGCCACTTCATTTACCGTTCGTTTATTCGCTGATTTTATTCAAATGACGCACAATGGTTCAATATTTTTCGACACGGTGACGCTACGTGCGATACGGCCTCATATGGAATGGATAAATGGTAGCATTGTCGAAACAGCAGTTTCAACAGGAGGAAGATCTTTCAACACCGGCACAACCTATGGTCAATCACTGGTAGCAGATATTCTCGAAGATGGGGCTTCAGCGACCAAAGGTTATGTTTACGAGCCATACTTAACTGCAGTATCATATCCTTCAATCCTTCTGCCATCCTATGCGGAAGGATATACTATGGCCGAATCCTATTATGCAGCAAATACAATGATTTCTTGGATGGGAGTTGTAGTTGGTGACCCGAAAATGGCAGCATACTCTGATTTATTACATGATGTTTCAATAGAATCTGCATCTGCAAATGGTACTTTGACTGAAGGCCATCTTGGCTCAATATCAACTATTGTGGAAAACCTTGCACCTGGCCCTGCAAATGGCACAATAGAAATTCGTGACAAACAAGGAAACATATTAGTTGGAAGTATAAACCTCACTTTACCCCCTGGTGACCAATTGGGAAGTAGAATAATGATTGACCTGCCAATAACTCCTACTCGAAATGGCTATGTTGAATATGACATACGCTGGAAAAATAGTTCAGAGGGAGGATTTCCCGAGCGAATTAAAGACAATAATGCAATTTCACTAAATATTCTAATCAACCAAATTCCTCTCGTTACCGATGGATGGTGTGCTTCTTCACAAATTGAAAGAGGAGATACTTTTGCTTGCTTTGCCACATCGACTGATGATGATTCAGTCGGCGAAATGTGGATTGGCTGGCGGTTGAGTAATTCAAGCCTGAATCAATCGGAATGGACTTGGAGTCAGACCAGTCATAATACAGCAATGCAATGGTGGACAGTATTTGATGCACCAGTAAATATTAGTTTAGGCATGATAGACCTCGCAGTTATTGCTATTGATAATGCTAATTTTTCTTCACTGATGGTATTATTTGAAAATGCTTCTGAATTTGTTAATGCGGTTCCACGCTGGTATGGACTGCACATTGAAACTGTTGATGACCCGCAATGGGATGGCACAAGTGACCTGCCATATATTCCACAAAATGGACTACTACGTGGACGCCAAGTGTTAATTCGTGCTTGTACGATTGATGCTGATCATGACCCAATAAGTGAATGGCCACAATTCGCTGCAAGCAAGGGAGTTGTCGGCTCAGTGAGCAACGAGAGTCAATTTGAAAATGGCGTTTATTGTTATAGGTCAACTTGGATATTACCAATTGGCGGCGATTTACAATCTGCACAACTCGAATTGTGGTCCAATGGAGAATTACGGAATGGAAGGAGCATTATTGTTGCTGATCTAGCACCAGTGCCTACGATTAGTATGCGTAATAGTGAAAATAATACAATCGAATTCAGTTCTGGTTCAAATGAATATGTATGGTTATCAGTAATGGACGGAGACGACCCTAATTCGGCTATCACTGGAGACCTTTTGGTTTCTTGGCCAGGTATGCTTACAAGCACTCTACCAATCAGCATCCCAGCAAATACTGATGGAGTATTTATTGAACTGCCCGCTGCAGAAGCGGGCTTGGAAATTGGAAACCTACAGGTGGAATTTTCTATTTCCGGCGCTCATGGTGCAACAAATAGAGTGACTGAAATTATTCCAGTTATTCTTACTTTACCAAGTATTCTAGAAATAAAAATATGCAATTCAAACGGAACTATTGAAGAACTAACAAAAAATGAGCCTGCTGCGCTATATATTTATCTTCAGTCAACAAGAGATGTAGACCAATATCGTATTGATATTGAACAAACTGGTTGGGCATCAGAATCGCCATTACTTGATTTACAATCTCCACCTTGGGATGAGAACCCACCAATTGGTTGTGAGGGGAATTCTTCAATAGTTGATTCAGCGAGTCAAATAATGAAATTCAGACTTTTTGTTGGAAATAGTTATACCGGTGGCCAAGCATTAATCCGAATAAGAATTACAGACCTTGACGGCCTTTCCATCAGTCAGAATGTGCCAATATCAATTGCTCATTCCCCTCCTGAAATAGAAATCTTTTCTCAACGAGATATTTTGCTAGGAGAGCCATTGGATGTGAGCATTATTGTCTCGGATGCAGATGGACTCGCAGGAGTCCGATGTGAGATATTTTTCACAGATTCAAATGGAATTCAGCATAGCCAAGCAAATGGTCAACCTGACATTAGTGGAGAAATCAATATTATTCATCAAACAAAAGACTATAATCAAAATGAATCTATTTCAATAAGTGCATCATGCCGCGACGAAAGTGGCAATTTGGCCAATTCAACAATGAATAACCCAGTACAATTACTTTTTACTGAAGAAGAAGAGGGAAGTATCCCCACTGATACAAAAGGTGATGGTGATACAGGAAAATGGTTTGCAATACTCTCATTTGGACTTCTCTTTTCCATTCTATTCGCAGTTGGATTATGGTATAATAAAAGACAAACTGCAATCAATATTGAACATGCAGATGAAAGTCAAACTAAGGCATGGATAGAACTTGAAGATGAGGCTTCCGCTGATGAAGAATACTCTTCAAGCGATGAGCAAATTGAAACCGATAGCGGAGAAATTGATGCAACCCTTGCACCTCCGCCCATACAAGACTCGATTCCTGATTCTCAAACGGCACAACTAGCCGCCCCCCCAATTGCTTCCAAAGTAGTTGAAGAAGAAATATCACAGATATTTTCTCAGGACGAATCGATTGAGGTGGATGAAAGTCGCGAAAGTGAAGTAAGTGAAGAATCAGAAGCCCAATTTCAGGCACAATATCTGGCTCAAAACTCGCCCCAAAATGACCTTGACGAAATTATTGATGATTTATTGTAAACCATTATTTTTAGGAAATATGTGATTTTGCCTTTGCAATGCCTCAATACCTACATCTCATCCAAACCCAAGCCTCAAAAGCCAAGCCGTGATGCAAAGGTTGGTTCACATGGCAATTGGCTACGTACTCATCAATGTTCAACCTGGAATGGAATTTGAAGCATATTCGCAAATCAAAGAAATGCCTAATGTCACTGATGCTACTCTTCTCTTTGGAGATTATGATATATTGGCAAAAATTGAAGCTGATAATATGGGTGCTATTGCAAAAACAGTGGTTGAAAAGATTCGCCAAGTCGCTGGCGTTCATGACACCAAGACTCTTGCTGGTGCTGAGTTCTAATCAGAATCTTCCTTCGTCCCCTCATCAAGAGGTTTCTCTCAGGTAGTCTTTTCATCTTAGCCTAAAATAAAAAAAAACCGCCTGAGGCCCGCAGGCCACAGGCGGATAAATCCCCGAAGGGTCAGGCTATGCCTGGTGTTGCAGATAGCAAACAAAAAGTTTCACAATCTTTCGATTCCAACTTTTTTGACATTCGCTTTCTTGATCTTGTCTGGTAACCAAGCTGGCCCATTGGCTGGCTTGTCTACCATATTGATCTCGCCACTAAAGACGTGTACACGGTTTGTGCCACGTTCTCGTAGACGTATGTCGGTATGTCCGCGGGTTGCTGCCTTTAGGGCTGCTCCGCGTGGTTGTTTGCTTGCAAAGACCTGACTGGTGTCACTTCCACCTTCCATCAGGACAAAGTATTTCTTTTCTCCCATTTGGTATTCCTCCATTTTTTCCGTCACACCATCAAGGCTATAATGTTTTCGCCGACAGAACGCAATACTGCGCCACATATGGGCCTATATGCGGCGTTTCGGGAGCACGTTTTGAATAGGCCCGCAATACGCCGTTCGCATAATCTAAACAGGTTTATTGATTATTTTTCTAAATAATAACATTTTTTTTGAGGTGCTTAGCATACCTACATTTCTCCAATTTTGCCCACTTTGGCTAATTGTAAATGTCCGGCAAAATGCTATTATTCAATATTCAATATATCATATAGAACAAACACCTAAATCATCTACTCTTGAGAGTAATCAGAAGTTATTTTCATCTTTTTCATAATTTGACTGTCTAACCAATGCTAAGTAGGATTACCCTCGTCAATAGCAAATATAGAAAAAGGCCAGCCCCTACAAAGAATCATGGAACATGGTGAAGCCATCACCATGAGTTATGTGGAAATAACTGCAATGATAAATGGCGCCTATTATTCATCAGAAGGGCATTTGTGGGAAGAAGGGTTCTTTCGTATTAATGAAGATCAAATAATAACTTACCTCAAGGACAACGAGTTGGTTTTTTTAGCAGATAATAGTGCGCTAGCAAGAGTATATCCTAAAGATAATGGCAACTGTATGGCTGGTTTGATTACTGTTTGCCAGACAAAGCAAGGCCAGGGGAGAGGTGATGTGATTGTCAAGGAAGTTGTTAAACGAGCAAAATCACTCGGCATGGAGAAAATTTGTCTTGAAGTTTTGATTGCTAAAGATGGCCATTCGCACCCTCATGGCATACGATTGTTAAACTGGTACCTGAAAAAGGGGTGGCATCATATTGATACCAAGAATCCAGTAGATGTATTTCCAAATAATGCAGGAGAAAAACTAGTCATTGAATGTGATTTGTATATACTAGAAGGAAATACCTCAAACTTGTAATAGGGAATTATTTAGTTGCGAACTTTTTTCCTAGTTATCAATCGCCAAATCTTTTTAATTGGGTCATAATAACGGTCGACAACTCTTTCCTTAAGCGGAATGATGGCATTGTCGGTAATGTTAATTCCCGCTGGACAAACATCAGTACAACATTTTGTTATGTTACAGTAAGCGATACCAAATTCGTCTTTAATCTCTGGAATACGATCTTCTTGGTCCATTGGATGCATTTCAAAGTTAGCCAGACGAACCATTGTTCTCGGTCCTCCAAAGACATCGAATTTTTTGTATTCTCTGAGTACATGACAGGTGTCTTGGCAGATAAAACATTCAATACACATTCTAAATTCTTGAGCGCGTTTTGCTTCGAACTGACTGAATTTCCAATCACCTTCCTCTGGCCCCTTGATAGGGGCTACCGCCTTAGCCATCTCATAATTCCAAGAAACATCGCTGACAAGATCCTTTACATGGGGGAAAGTCTGAAATGGGCGCACAGTAATGACTTCACCTTCTGGTGTTTCTTCTATGACATCACTCATTCTAGTCATACACATCAAACTCGGTTTCCCGTTGATTTCAGCACTACAAGAACCACACTTACCAGCTTTACAATTCCAACGGCACGAAAGGTCAGGTTCTTGTTCGTGTTGAATACGGTGAATACAGTCAAGAAGGACCATACCCTCATCTAACTCAATCTCGTATTCAACTAATTCACCATCACCTTCTTCTCCTCTGAAAATTTTCATCTTAATGTCGGTCATATTCAGGCCTCTTTCTTCGAACGGTCAAGTAATTCTTCTAATTCGTCAGGTGGTTGGGATAATTCTTCCTGACGGATTTTGATTTCAGTCCCTTCTTTCCAAACTACATTTGTTGTATGACTCCACATACCAGCATCTGGATCAGGGAAATCATCACGAGTATGACCACCTCTACTTTCGGTACGAGTTAGTGCGGCAAGAGTACAGGCTGATGAAATATCTACCATGTTTTGCAAATCCAATGCTTGATGCCAACCTGAATTATATGTCATCGAACTGCCTGAACTGATATTTTGAATTCTCTTTCTATATTCCACCAAATCGGTTATCGCTGATTGCAAATCGGATTCGGTTCTAATGATACCAACCTTAGCTTGCATCATATCACGTAGGTCGTCATAAACACGGCCAGGGTTTTCACCGTTTTCTCTCTTCAGCGGTTTTAGATTTGCTTCGATAGCACTCTCAACTTGAACTGTATCAATTTCTGGTTGTTTCATGTCGTTTGAACGCTTTGCAGCATGCTCTCCGGCTCTCTTTCCAAATACGATAAGGTCGGAAAGGGAATTTCCTCCTAGACGGTTTGCGCCATGCAAACCACTTGCAACTTCACCAGCAGCGAATAACCCATCAATCGTTGATTCTTGAGATTCAGCATCGACTCTAACTCCACCCATGACATAATGTGCGGTAGGGCCAACTTCCATTGGCTCCTTGGTAATATCAACTCCAGCAAGTTCTCTAAATTGATGATGCATACTCGGTAGTTTTGCGATGATTTCTTCAGCACTGCGTTGATTTGCAATATCTAGATATGCACCGCCGTGAGCAGAACCGCGCCCTTCAGCAACCTCTTTGTTAATCGCTTTAGCAACGACGTCACGAGTTAGTAATTCTGGAGGTCGCCTAACGGTGGCCTTTTCTCCAGCGACTACTTGTCGAACCCATTCATTAGCTTCTTCTTCTGTTTCAGCGTGGTCACCTTTGAACATGTCAGGAACATTGTCGAACATGAACCTCTTACCTTCTGAATTTCGTAGAACTCCTCCTTCGCCTCGAACACCCTCTGTAACTAGAATCCCTCTAACACTTGGAGGCCATACCATACCGGTTGGGTGGAATTGTACGAATTCCATATCGATTAATTCGGCCCCGGCATTTAGGGCCAATGCATGTCCATCACCAGTATATTCCCAAGAACCTGAACAAACGGCCCAGCATCGAGTAATTCCGCCAGTAGCCAAAATAGTTGATTTTGCTGAAAAAGCATGCATTGAACCATCGACTCGATTATAGGAAACATTGCCAGTACAAGTCCCATCATCATCTTGTAATAGATGGCTTACGGTATATTCCATGAAGATATCAATGCCGGAATGGATTCCTTTTTCTTGTAAAGTTCTAATTATTTCTAAGCCAGTGGAATCCGCAACGTGTGCCAGACGAGGATAGGTATGGCCACCGAAATTTCTTTGATTGATCAATCCATCTGGAGTTCTATCAAAGACAGCGCCCCATTGTTCAAGTTCTCGGATTCTGTCAGCAGATTCTTGAGCATGGATTTGTGCCATACGCCAATTGTTGAGGTACTTTCCACCCTTCATGGTATCCTTGAAGTGTACTTTCCAACCATCTCGGTCATCAGCATTGCCCAGAGCAGCAGCAGCGCCACCCTCGGCCATAACAGTGTGTGCCTTACCCAACAGGGACTTGCAAATGATTGCGGTTTTAGCACCACTACGAGCAGATTCAATCGCTGCTCTAAGTCCAGCGCCTCCAGCACCAATTACCACTACATCGTACTCGTATGTCTCGTAATCACTCATTCAAAGACCTCCGAAAAGAACGATATCAGTCCACCAGCCTTCAGTGCAGGCATAAACATAAAAATCTGAAAACATAACCCAGAATAGAGATAAAATAGCCCACTTGTTGTGGTTCTTGTTCAGTCCAGTACAACCCTTCCAGCATGCTTCAGCAACCGCTCCGCCACCATTGCGGAAACGGTTTCTAATTCCACCGATTGCATGGCGGAAGGAATGACAACCGAGTGTATATCCTCCAAGCATTATTACGTTGAGAAGTAGAACCAAAGTTCCGATGGACACTCCAAATGAATTTGATCCATCAGCAGCATGGAATTGTGCCGACAGTAATACATCATAGGATAGAACGAAAAGATAAGCGACTGCAAGATACATGAAAAAGCGGTGAAGATTTTGGAAGAGGAATATTTTACTCTCTCCATTGTAATCTCCGAATGGTGTGCTTACCGCACATGCAGCAGGGCTGGCCATAAATGAGCGGTAGTATGCCTTGCGGTAATAATAACAAGTGCCACGGAATCCTGCTGGGACTATCAAAATGAACATGGCAGGACTCATCCACCAAAGACTCTCAGGAACCCAAGAACCAAGGCCGTCTTCGCCAGGAACAATTAGTGGCGAGAATAGAGGTGAAAGAACATGGCTGCCATTGGATTCAATAGCCATAGTTTGGTTTCCAGCAGACCTTCCAAACTCTTCAAAAATCCAGAAATCAGCTTCCATGAATCCACGCCAAGTAGCATATGCAATTGCAATTCCGAGATAGATTGCCATAGCCAGTGGAGACTTCCACCAGTTGTCAATTCGATCTGTTTTTCCAAATCCTCTTTGCATTGGCAGATGTCTTGCTTCGACCACAACAATCCCTCAGTAAATTGTCCTAAAGGCTTAGGCTTTTGATAATTTGCCTATGCCTTTCTCAAGCTAGTGATGAGTAGTCTACTTCGGCTTCAACCATTTCAATCTCGTCAACATCCATTTGAGCCAGTTGTAACTTTCCAGATAATTCGTCGTTAACCGCATGCCAGTATGAGTATGCTTCGATAACCCAAATTCCAGATTCTCGTGTTCCATTTCCAGAGCCCTTCACTCCACCGAATGGCAAGTGTGCTTCTGCACCGGTGGTAGAATTGTTAATTCCGGTCATTCCAGCCTTTATTCCGGACTTGAAGCGATACGCTTCAAGGCGGTCATTGGTGTATATTGCACTTGATAATCCGTATGGGCTGGCATTAGCCAAATGTAGAGCATGGTCAAAGTCATTAGCCTTCACAATGGTAATTGCAGGACCAAAGACTTCCTCATGGAAACACTTCATGTCTTCAGTGACGCCTGCATATACATGCGGCCACATATAGACTCCTGCTTCTGCATCACCAACAAATCCTTGTGGTTTATTGTCGGAAGTAATTCTGCCGTTGCCAAATAACTTGTTCGCTCCATCCGCTTCACACATTTCCAATCCCTTTAGGAAATCTACTGCATATTTTTCAGATAGCATGGGCCCATAAAGAACGCCATCGACACGTGCACTATCGCCGATACGAGTAGATTTTACCTTTGCCATTAATTTCTCAACGAACTCATCATAAATGTCTTGGTGAATAATTAGATTGCCTAGGCTAGTACATCGCTGACCTGCGGTACCAAATCCAGACCAATATGCCCCTTCAATAGCATTTTCTAAGTTTGCCGAAGGCATGATGACGAGAGGGTTTTTTCCTCCCAATTCAAGGCTTGCACTTACGAGGTTACGCCCGCATACTTCACCAATCATTTTCCCAACTGCAGTGCTTCCGGTGAAACTGATTTTGTTGATCTTTCCTTCATCAACCGCATCTACAAGGTGTTGTCCTGCTCCACTTCCTTTGCCGTGAACGAGGTTAATTACACCATCAGGAAGGCCGGCTTGATGCATGATTCTTGCTAATGCAAAAGAGAGCATTGGTGCATCTTGAGGTGATTTCCAAACACAGGTGTTCCCACACATTATTGCTGGAATCATCTTCCAAAATGGAACTGCTGCGGGGAAATTACATGCATTGATTATTCCGCAAACACCTAAGGCTCGGCGGTAGGTGAACAATTCTTTATTAGGTAATTCTGAGTGAACTGTTTGACCATATAGGCGGCGGCCTTCAGACTGGAAAAATAAACAAGTATCAATCGCTTCTTGTACTGAACCAGCACTTTCCTTCAAAGTTTTTCCAATTTCGCGGGTTTCAAGAGCGACAATCGCATCCTTGTGTTCCATCAATAGGCGACCCATATTTCCAATTATTTGACCGCGAGTTGGTGCAGGTGTCGCCGACCATGCAGGGAAAGCAGCACGAGCCGCATCGAGAGCAGCATGAACATCATCCTTAGTGGACAGGGGGAATTCTCCCAAGCAATCGGTTAGTAATCCCGGATTAGAACTGGTGAAAGTTGCTCCATCACTTGCTAATTTCACTTGTCCGTTGATAATATTATAGCCTTTTACCATTGGCAAATTATCGGGATTTTCGCTTGGCAGAAATTCTAGACCGGTCTCAAGTACATGCGTCATGTGGTGAGCCAAAAGCGAAGGTCATTTCAACCCAGCGGCTGGGTACCTTTTGCTCGCTTGAGTGAAAGAGTGCTATATTCTGTAGAGCACTATTGTGGCTTTCAAAGAGTGATTTGTCAAAGTTGGCCTCACCAGAACCTGCGCGTTCTGGCATAATTAACTTCAGCATGATGAATCGCTTCTAACAAACCATCACGATCCCCCGCTTGAACTTGACGAAGAAGACGGTTTGCCGTAGCCCCTCCAACTCCCCTTGCCATCAAACAAAGTATTGCATCCATCCCCCGGCGTTTTATCGCTTCAGCATTTCGTTGTATACGGTTTTGATCTGATTCTTCAGGAGAGGAAATTCGTTTTTCTAATTCTGAGCGTAAACGCTCTGGGGCACAAGCCAATAGCCTACCGCCACATGTACAACGCGGGTCAATAGATGGGAAGCGAGCAACTCGGAATTTCTTTCCCTTCTTACAAACCAAACAAACCAATACTGCCCTTTCATTCATCAATCGCCCTTCGAGCCTTTGCCGAACTTGTTCATTCGACCAATTGGGCAAGAGTAAATCCTTACTGCCCCTATTAGAGAGACCAAGAGGACCTGGAGCAGTAACTTTGAGGCCGAGTAATCCTGATTGGATTGCCCTTAAGACATCAGCAGCACCAACAACATCCATTCTCTCAAAGAATAATTTGCCAAGAACTTCACGCATTACTGCAGTGCCACGATATTTACGAACAAGTGAATGCATATTGATTCGTCGCGGGTCAACCCCACTTCGCAAAATCCCGAATATTTTTGCTACTTGGGCGAAGCGCCAACGAACCTGTCGGCTATTGGGCATCGTAATGCCCAGTAATGCTTCAAGTGCATCCGGTGGCGTTTCATTTAGCCAACCAACGATATCATTTGGCTTGATGCCACCGGCTTGTAGAGCAATACGAGTAGGCTCAACAATAATTCGCCCTAATTTTCCACTCTTGGTGCTAGCCATGGCTTGCAATAAATGTGCTATGGCCTCATTGATTTTACTACCTTGACAAATGTTCAATACGATTGCATCATCGCGGCTTTCAATTGTTAGAAGGCGATTGGTTGGAACATCACCACATGCTTCCAAATGCTCTTGAACCGATTCAAATAATATTCCGAGCGCTTCCTTGTCCAAGGGTAAATCATCCAATTCCAAAGCCTCATCTGCAAACAACCCAGCCGGGTCCAAAACATCTGCAGGTTCAGGGGCAATCCAACCCAATTCTTCAGCAACAACTGCCCTAATTCTACCAATTTCACGTGCTACTTCAGGAGGAGTTGGTGGCAATTCCCCACTCCACACTGGCGCAATTCCTTGGTCACTAACAGGCGACACTAGCAGTTCTTCTTTTTCAGGGTCAGCATCAATAATCGTCCAAGTTCTACCAGCCATTACAAAGCGACGGGTTGCACCATCCTCATCTTCCCCAGAGTCGTTTAATGAAAGTACGAATGCCTCATCAACAGAACCTAAACTCTTGCGAGTCACAGCATCTCTTACTCGATATTTTTGCCGGTTAGGAATCATCGACAAATGACTCATTACCCACTGCCGGGTCCTTCCGGCAGGGCTAAACCATCCACCTTTCAAATCAGGGGGAATTGGTGGTTTCAAGTCACGATATTTTTTTGCAGGTAAACGTGATTCCTTGTCAATTTCAGGCAATTCCTCCGGCAGGGTGACTCCGATTGATTTTGCATATGCAACCGTTTTTTCCCAGGCCAACCGGCCCCATTCCCACCACGGGTTTTGCTCTGGATCGTCTGCCACTCTTAGCAGCCAACCATCAGCCAAAATTTTGAGGAGTTCTACTGTTTCTTCCCTATTCCATCCACTGAACTGGGGGGCTTTGGCAATAATTTCCGTTGCATCATCTATCAATACCAATTTGTGACTATGGGCTAATAATATCAGTTGGTTTGCGGCTACTGCAAGGGGTTTTTCTCTCCATTCGATTCCCTCAATTTCGCCACATAATGCCCTTCTTGCTATTGCTGCTGATTCAGCGACATCATCTGCGTCCCAAGCGAGGATGTCGCCTATACCGACTCCGCCGAGGCGGTGGTCGGCTCTACCTACGCGTTGTAACATTCTGTCAACCGAGCGTGGACTCTTCAACTGAATAATACGACGAATACTTCCAACATCGATTCCCAATTCCAAACTACTCGTACAAATAAGACCATGAAGTTCTCCTGCTCGTAAATTATCTTCCATTTCACGTCTTGTTTCAGCAGCAAGACTGCCATGATGAACTCCGATGTTGAGGTTAGGGGCTAATGCTTGAACTCTTTGAGCAACGGTTTCAGCGGTATTTCTTGAGTTTACAAAAACTAAACATGGTGATTCTTTTTCCAAGATATCTCCTAAGCGGCGAAGATTTGCATAGGCACGATTGGACATGCCTAATTCCAAAGCAAATGCTTCATCCCCAACGATAGGAGATTCCGATTGTACCAACAATTCGGTACCTCTTAGATTACTGACAATTATTGGCTCGCCGACGCGGTACTCTTTATCGCCAATTATCCTTTGAGGTGAAAGCCAATCTGCAACCTGCTTTGGATTTCCAACTGTTGCTGAAAGGCCGATTCGTTGAATTGGCCTACCAACTAATGTTTCCAAGCGCGCGAGCCCAACAGATAATTGCCAACCTCGCTCACTCCCAATAACTTCATGCACCTCATCAATGATTACCGCCCGAACTTTAGAAATCATTTCACGCAATCGGTGTCCAGTGAACAATAATTGGAAGGTTTCAGGTGTGGTGACCAGTAAATGTGGGGGCTTGCGGACCTGTTTTTGTCTTTGATAAGGTGTAGTATCACCATGCCGCACATCTACACGCAATCCAACTTCAGAGGCCACTTCTTTCAGCCTCCGGTCAACATCACGATTTAACGCCCTCAAGGGAGTGATGTAAAGGATAGCCAAAGGTTCCCATTCTTCAATAATAGCGCGGTTCAACAAAGGCAAAATAGCGGCTTGAGTTTTTCCTCCGCCAGTTGGTGCAACTAGTAATCTGTCTTCGCCTGCACAAAGATACTTCATTGAGGCTTGTTGAATTGGTGTTGGCGTCCACTTTCGTTTGCGCACTAATTCTTGCAGACGAGGAGATAAATCATCCCACCCATCGTTGCCTTTCAGTGGTCCTTTTGTTGCGATTTTTACACCTCCTTTTCCATTATTTTTCCCTCGCGTGTGCGCGCGAGGTGAAATTCCATCTCTGTGAATAGAGTATCCCCCCTCTCATACTTCATCAGCACTTCGCTTCAAGGACCTAATATAAAGGCTAACAAATTGATGAAAAAAATCTATTTGCTTTTTCCTTCATTTGCACTTTTTGAACGCCACCAAAGTCCAACAAGAATTGTTACAATGACCGCTCCCATAGCAAACTTCTCAACTGCGCTATATTCTCTAGTAATCGATATGCCGGATTCCATTTCAGCAAAATTTAATTCATCATTCGCATCAAACCATGCAACCATTACAGTTGTGTCTGCACCATATGCGAGATCTAATTCTAAATTGTGGGTTGAGATTCCAGGTCCATCTGCTGTCGCGGCAACTGCGGTTTGGTTAACGCATTGTTTTTCCACACAAAGTTGGAAAGGGCCACTCTGCCCTCCATTATTTTGAATTGTAACAAGAAGACGAACCATATTTGGAGATAATGATGAATCACTGGATTCATCGCGATGGACTTGAATAATTTGTAGGTCCAATTCTGCTTTAGGTTGAACCATAATGAATAACGGATATGGTTCAATATTTTGGTTGCCGGAACCATCTTGACTGGTAATATTTACCCAATGATAACCTCCACCTAATTTACCAAGTGAAAAATATCTCGCTTCTTGCCAACTAATATTTTGCATCCCCTCTAGTGGCACACTGTCTAAATCAAACCACCATCTAATATCTTCAATCGCAGAAATATCATCAAATGATTCATTCATTGTAACACTTATTTCATCTCCTTCGTGCGCAGAGTGAGAACTACTTACAGGGATATCATTTGCAAGAACATTTGGCCTAACTGAAGGTGGTTGATTATCTAACAAATACACATCCCATGTCCTTTGCCAAACATGACCGGCATCATCACTCACGGTAAAATTGAGCACATTAGTAGAGGTGTTTCGAGCGAGATAGCGTTCTTCAACAGGATCATCAAAAGAATTTGATTGCGGGCCTTGATAGAAAATTATTGATATCTGTTTTCCTTCTTGCCACCAATTGGGTGTCTTATCACTTGACCAAATCGCCAGAGGATGAGGGGTAAAATCATCACTAATATTGCCAAAAATCTCAATTCTTGTACCAGCGGGAATACTTAATGAATCACAATTCAAGATGTTTTCTTCAGCAAAACTATCATCATTTTCACCACAACCAACGGTTGCATTCAACCAATTTACCGATGGAGCTTGCCCATCTAATCCCCAAGAATGGTTAATGACTGCACTCTCTCCATGATAATCATTACAGGTGGAAATCACTTGCAGAGTTTGCCCCATATCCCAAATAGAAATATTACTCGGATTAAGGGAAACATTTTTTCCACTTTTTTGAACGCTCCCTGTTGGAGTAGAAAAATTCCATTCACATGAAACTCCATGATTGAGTCCTGCATCTGAGGTTGAAACTTCAAAATGTTGCTCCTCTACCCAATCAATACTCGTATGAGAGGCACTGGGCGTCACTAATTGAGAAGAAGGAGGTGTGTTATCTCCAAAAGTTACCACATAAAATGAGGAGATTGATGGATAATAAACGGTGAAATTACTTGGGCTACCAGATACTTCCACAGATGGAGGTGAATATCTGTACTCAACAGGGCTATTGAGAATAATTGTTACTGGGTGATGAATAATTCCAGTTGGTGAATGTGATACGCTTAACTGGGCAAGAGGTAAGTTTGCCCTCTGTCCAGAAAAATTACCAGATGCATACCAAGAATAATTCACTTCAGATCCAACAATGTGAGGGAAGGCACCTTCAAAGGTAATATTCTGCATTGTTACATTCACAGAAATAATTTGAGAATCCAACAGAATACCAGGGATGCTCAATAAACTCTGATTTGCAGAATAATTGGAAAATAATTGCCACTCATCAATGCTTAAATTACCATCTTCATTTCCAAATTGAGAGTCTATTTGTTGGTCAAGGCTCATGCTCTGATTATCTAAGAAAGGAGAAGGGAAAGCCATATTCTGCCAAACATGAGTTGTGAAATTCCCATCATAATTAGATTGGGCTTGCATTGGGCCAGTGAAAGTTAATTCTGTCCAACCATTGCTATTTATATTGTTACTGGAGGAGTTATTACTGGAGCCATTTGAATCAAAATAACTAGAATCATCAAAAAGGGTTTGAGAATTATCTTGTAAGTCAATAGATTTTGTAGCCAATATCAGTAATGCCACTACCAATAACAAACGAAATTCTTTCTTCAACTTACCTCACCTCTTAATTTCTAAAGATAATAGAAACCGGGTTCTTTGCAACTTCAAGCGCTAATAGTCGATGACTAGGAAGTGCTTCAGCAACCCTCGCCCGAACTTCCGCTGAACCGTGGAAGAGGATGAAACCGCCGCCACCGGCACCGAGTAATTTACCGCCGGTGGCGCCGGCAGAAAGAATCGTTGAGTATAATTCATCAATTTCAGACAAAGAAATTCCACTCGCCAACTCTTTCTTCAATAACCAACCCTCATGTAACAATTCGCCAACTCTAGAAAATTCACCATTGATCAGGTGTTCTCTAACTTCCTTTGCTTGCTCAACCATCCGGTTCAACAAAGGCATATTGTTCGCAGTATTTGCAGACTGGTGAGAGAGAAATTTAGTTGCAGAACGGGTTTTACCGGTATAAAGCAAAGAAAACTCATCACTCATCTTGGAAAGCAAATTATCTGAAAGGCATATTGGTTCAATCTCAACAGAATCATCTGGGTTGAACATAATATGATTTACCCCGCCAATTGCACAACCATATTGGTCCTGACGTCCAATAGTTTGTCCGAGGATATTTATCTCTATTTCACAAGCCTGTTCAGCAATTACTTGAGGCGATACATCTTGTCCCGAATATGCATACAATGCCGAAAGTAAACCAACTGTTACCGCACTTGAAGAACCAAGCCCTGTCCCTCGAGAAGGGATGTCTGCAATTGTGGTTATTTCCACTGCCCTTGTCACACCAGTCATTCGCATTGCTTCGCGAACTAATTCATGTTCCAAATCCTCAAAATTATCAACTATTTCGGTCTTTGAATAAGAAACACGGATGTCATCCTCAAAACGCTTATTGACAGTTACATGGATGTACTTTGCCAAAGACAAAGAAGTAACACAACCTCCTCCAATAGAATTTTGATAATACGCTGGAAGGTCACTCCCCCCGCCACAAAATGAGACTCGCAAAGGAGTCTGACTGATTATCATCAAACATCGGGTGGGTTTGGTGGTCTTATGTATTTCTGCCTCAAAATTGGATGAAGGAAGGATAACTAACGCCTTCAAAAAAATAATCTTGGCCGGAATATCAATTTTCATTCTTTGCATATGCAAGTGAATAATTGCCAAGCCTCAAGAAGAAACAATATTTGAAAACGTTATTTCAGTCATCATCGCCTTGAGCGAGATAATTATCAATTTCCAATAACTCATTGCGCAATAATTCTATTTCTTCTTTTGATAGCGAGTCTTGCTCTCCATCATTAGAATTGATCATTGAATTGATTTCATTTTGTCTTTGCCTCATTTCTTCGCGATGCAAGAAATAGTCTTTGACTTCAGTAGCCTCTTTGAAGCGGGCAGCATGAATCCTTGCATCCTTTTTCTTCTTAGAGGCCACAGATAGGGCTGAGTTCTTTTCAGTAATTACACTTAGATGTGGGAATGGAATCTCAATATTCTCTTCTTCAAAGGTTGTTAATATACGATGGAAAAGCCAATCTCTTGCAATCCACTCGTCCTCATAATCATCAATCCACATACTAATTCGGTAATTTACCGAAGATCCATCAAGCAAGGTTATTGCCACATTTACATCAGAAATTGACTTTGAAATGAAAGGGCATTCAGAGGAAATACGCTTTATCACCTGTTTTACATGTGAAGGGTTCTCAGAATATCCAACTCCAATTTCAACTCTAAGGTTCACACGGCGGGGGGCATCATCAGTACCTCCTTTGGCATAATTAATAATTGTCGAAGTTGCAATGTTCTGGTTAGGTAGAATTACCATCAATCCATTCTGAGTTTGCAATTTAGTAGACATCATTCCAAGGCTCTTCACTATACCTGTATAACCCAATACTTCAATTTTATCACCCACTTTGAAAGGCTGGTCAATCAATAGTTGAGCACTGGTAATCATTTTCGTTGCAGAATCTTGTAATGCCATCCCAATAACAAGGGAAATAATTGTCATTGAGGCTAGTAACGCGGTAATATCCACCCCAAATATTTCCAAACACAGGAAAATACAAGTTGCCCAAATGATTATTTTCAATATTATTGTTGAAGTAGATTGTGCGCCCTCTAGGTCAATTCCAATTTTTTGCGAGGCGTGATTGAAGATTATTGGAGCAAGGAGGGTTGCCAATTTCGAAAATTGGCGAGCGAAAAACAAAACGAGGAATATTAACAAAATATTGTTACCAATACTAATCACATCATTATCCTTCAATGCAAAGTTTAACGAAACTACCATACCTACAATTATTACTGCAGTAAATGTCATGCTGCCAATAGAATCTATTACTTCATCATCTACTTCAGATTCTGTTTGGTCAGCAAAACGATCTAGTGGCAACCAAACCAATCTTTTCACAATAAATGCAATTATCACGGTTAGAATCAAAGAAAATGCTCCTTGTTGAAAATTTGAAAGTCCAAAAAACCAACCAATTATTTCTTCAATTTCCACAATTAACGCCCGTCCGTTGTTTGCTTCAATCGGCATCCAATTATTGACTTATCGCTTCAAATCAATTATTTTGCATAAATATGCCTCTCGGCGCGGACTCTAATGGAATCATACAAAAAATAATTTTTGCCCATCGATAACGTATTTTTTTTAATAAATAATATAGATGATTCTGCATATAAAAAAGCCCAAACTATTGCGCTATTGCAGAAAAATGATATTAACACAGATTTGAAAAATGATACACTAAGGCCCCACGCCAATAATTCATTGCGCAAGGCAATTTCATTCTTAATTAAGAGTCAAGAGATAGGTGTTGATATGTTTGAAGTGAAAAAACGAGCTTGTTGGGAAAAAAACTACGCCATTCAAATACAATTCATCATGTTTTTTAATCCACATCATATAAGAGCCTTCATTGAGAGCCGTGTGACTGAGGGATGCTGAAATGCTCAATATCACCGCACGTTCCGACTTGATGAGAACCATAATTGACACACTAAACGTGGTAGTTGAAGAGGCAAGATTCGACTTCAACGAAGACGCATTAAACATCCGCGTTGTTGACCCATCACACGTAGCAATGATTCAAATGAATGTAGATGCTGCTGCTTTTGAAAGATATGAAGTTGAAAATTCATCACTCGGTTTTGACCTGCCAAAAATGAAAGACTTGCTTAGCCTTGCAACATCTGGCGATATGGTTGAAATGGATTATGATAAAAATGGTCAAGTGAATATTAACCTCGGCAAGATTGACCGTGTCATACGTCCACTTGACCCTGCCAATTTATCTCCACCAAATGTCCCAGATCTACCGCTAAATGCCATGGTTGACCTAAAAGGTAACGACCTTTCCCAAGCACTTCGTGCTGCTCGCCAAGTTGGTGATTTAGTCAATTTGTCTCTTGAAGATAATCTATTCACTGTACATGTTTCAGGCGATACCGACAGTGTCAATGTATCATACAATTCTGATGAAGTAAATAGCATTGAATGTGCAAGTCCCGTCCGTTCTCAATTTAGTCTAACCTACCTTCTTCCAATCGCAAGAATAATGGCAAGTGTAGATTCAGTTCGCCTACGATTTGACGAAAACAAGCCCCTAAAGATTGAGTTTGAATTTGCTGATGGCGCAGGTAGCGTCACATACTTCCTTGCCCCTCGGGTAGAAGGCGATCTGTAATCAGATAATTGTAATACACCTCTACTGCAGAGTAATGGTGGTCACTTTTTGGTCTACTTTTTACTTGCTACTTATACAGTACTTTTTTTTATTACACCACTTGAGGGAAAAATATGGATGTACTCACCCATGCCATCATCGGCGCTATTATCGCTGAACTTGCATTGTGGGAAAAATCATTACCACAACGAAAACAAGGCAGGTGGATTGGAGCTTTCTTAGGTGCGGCTCCTGACTTAGGAGCGGTTCCAGCACACTTTGTTTTTTCTTGGGCTGCTGGTGATTGGCCATGGGTTTACGACCCTGCACATTGGATTGGAGTTGAAAATTCAATGTGGCTGGTAGGATATTGGTTCACTCATTCACTCCTTTTCCCTTTGCTTGGTTTCTTTTGGTTACGATACAAAGGGAAGCGAAGTTGGATGTTATTTGCTTGGTCTAGTCACGCCGCTATCGATATTATTTCACATACAGGAGCATGGTCTACATGGCCGTTTTTCCCATTTCCTGGCCAAATTGAAGGTGTTGCTGACCCTTGGAGTTGGTCGCCTATTTGGTGGCTTGTCTCAATTTCAATCGCATTAGCCTTGTGGTATTCAGTTTCTGTAATGACAATGCAATGGAGACTCAACAATGATTGTACTGATGAGGAGTAGGATCATGAGTAGATTATACGACATATGGCCATAGCGGGCAAAATCACAGGAATAATTGCAATCCCTCTACATTGAAGATGGATATGCATGGAATTGATTGATTGAGAGAAGGGCTATTCGCCGCTGGGTTTAGAATGAATAATGCATAGCCACCCCCATAGGGGGTGGAAGTATGGAGATGGCCAATGGCTTCCAAACGATAGACTTGGCACCCCTTTTCATAGCGTCTTTAGTTGCTGCATTTATGTGGAAGTGGCTTGTCCCGCGGAATTTAAAAGGTCTGCAGGTCGCCTTCCAGCGGATGAATAATCACTATGAAGTGCATACGGTAACTGAAACCGTAGATTCCGCAAAAGAATTGCTTAAAGACAAGAGGATGCGCTTTGGTGTAGTGAATTATATTAGTGCTCTAACGGGTATTTTATTGCTGGTTTTTGATTGGGCATTTGCCATATTTGGACTGAAAGATAATTATTCACCCATTAATGTTGCACTTGGATTGGTCATGGTCATAGGCCCAGCACTCGCATCAACAGTAGTTAGTTTAGGGACACAATTATTATCGCAGCCAGGTGAAAAGAAAGCAACTTTGCAAGACTCATCAATATCGAGGAACGCCATGTACATTTTCCTCGGAGCATTGTGGATTTCTATCATTATTTTGCTTTACCAAATATTGGCAGTAGGAAGTACTGATTTAGGTGAGCGGCGCGCATTAGCATTATTTTTGACCTTCCTGCCTGCAGTTATTGCCTATGGACGCGTCATGGGTTCTTCGTGGCTACCGTTGATGCGTTCAAACAAACTACTATCGCAAGGTAAACCATCCGACCTTCATCCAAAAAAACCTTCCATTCGTCGCCAAACATTATCCTTGATGGTTTATGTAACGGCGGTTGCAATGCCATTTACCGCACTAAATTCATTGATTTCAATAATAGTACTTACTTTCTCCCCAGAGACAT
This sequence comes from Methanobacteriota archaeon, assembly GCA_018649825.1. GTDB lineage: Archaea > Thermoplasmatota > Poseidoniia > Poseidoniales > Poseidoniaceae > PSPT01. The sequence continues at coordinate 4,435 of JABIHC010000081.1, read as the reverse complement.
TTATTCACTCAGACAAAGTCCTTGATTTACCCGAATATACCCTCCAAACTTCCGTAATGGAAGAGGGGGGGTTTCTTGGTTTTTATGCGATTGAATTATTTGCCAATATTGCTGAATCAGGAATTAGAATACCCTTAGTCACTGCAGTATTACTATTCCTTTTACTTAATGTGGCAATTGTTGGAATTGCTTTCGTTTATGAAGTTGCAAGAATATTATTTTTGGGGCTTGGTGATATTGCTGGCAAAGGAGGAATAAGAATTGCCGACCCACGTTTGCTAAGGGCTGACAGGCCTGAGCAAGCAAAAGTTCTAAATTTCTGTTTTTCCGCTTTTGCTGGACAGTCAATGCTGCTATTGATGCTAGCAATGATTACCTTCTGGGATTCTACATTCCTCCCTCAAGGAGAACAGTGTGGCAATTGGCAGAGTAGTGTTTGTGGGGTCTTTGAAAAGGAAACGCTGGAGCGGTTGACTTGGATGTTAGCAGCAGGTGGGCAAATTGCATTCTTATTTGTTTGGATTCCATCTTGGATTGAAAGGCATAAATTGGATGAAATAATATTGGATGCTGCACGTGGAAAAAAGCGTGCAAAAATGCGGAGCTATGAGGATAATTTATTCCTCAAACAAAAACCATTTACTGAATTAATATCAGAAGGCAACTGGAGTAAAGCAATTAGCAGATATGAATTAATGGCAATAGACCCCAAAGGAATGGAATTCGTTAGGAGGACTCATGCAGGAATGATCCTTAACGCGGCTAGTGCAGATTGGGATGAAGCAGAAGAGCAAGCATTGTCACTTCTTGCCCTCCGAGGCGGCGAAGATGCTCCTAAGGCTCAGATGATATTAGTTGCCGCATCCCTCGCCCAAAGAGATTACCTCGAAGCAAACCCACGCCTTGATCGCCTTCCCACGATTGGTTATGAAGGCGTAGCACTAAGGTGGATTGCCACAGTATTATCACCAGAAGAAATTCACTTTGATATGATGCACGCCGCTAATGCCTCCCTCTCGCCAAGTGTAAGGATAAACCGCGACCTCCTCAGGCGCTGGAATGAACTCAAACCATGGAGTGAAAAAATCCATTCAAATGACCCTCTTGGAAAAAAACTACTGCTTGGAGATGTTGGACGTATGCGAATCATGGGAGAATCTTCAGAAGCACTCAATAAATTGGAATGGTGGATTCACAAGCACGGGGCTGACGATTGGGTAATGGGTAAAGTTGCAAAAGCACTCTTACTTTTAGACAAAGATCTTACTCTTTCTGCTGCAAAGCAATGCACCGATGCTTCAAAAATGGACAAAAATAACCCTGCTGTTCGTGAATTAGTTCACCAAATGCATATCCGGGGCCACCTTCCTAACCCTCCTTCATCTTCCGCATCAATTTTTGATTGGAAATCACCTCAGCAAGGCCAAGAAAAAATAGCAAGTCAGTGGATTAGTCGGTACAAGACTCAGCCAATTCCAATTACCTGCAAGGACCATCGTCGAGCAACTCACACCTGGGATTCAAACGGATGGTCATTATTGAAAGTTGCAACTGAGAGCGGCTTTCACCCAGCAGATATGTCACTTCGGCGATGGATGAAAAAAGCAGGTCTGCCTGAAAAACAACCTTTTGCAAACCATTTACTTCTTTCAGGATTGCTTACAACAATTGATGATATGCCGGTTGATTTAGGCTGGCCTGCTGACTTAAACCCAAAACACAATATTGTCTCTCAACTCATCAAATAGCCCCTCCACCTCACTATTTAAAAAATCTTTGACGCTTTTCCTTTTTTTTCCGCATGTAGTTAAGTTAATGGGATAATTGCTCAGGTAATACATTAGGGGAGTTATTATGGCCAGCCTAATCACGATGGACGACCTAACTAATGAGGAGATTATTGAGGTCCTAGATAATGCCGAACGACTATTACCTGTTGCACGTGGTGAGACTTACCTTCCCCTTTTGGAAGGAAAAATATTGGGTAATTTATTTTTTGAGCCATCAACGCGTACAAGAATGTCTTTTGAAACTGCTATGAAGAGACTTGGTGGTGAAGTTGTAAACTTAGGTGATGTAAAAACATCTTCAGTTGTCAAAGGCGAGACTCTATTTGATATGATCCAAATGGTTGATGGCTATACCGATATTATTGCCATGCGCCACCCTCGCCAAGGGGCAGCACAATATGCAAGTGATTCCGCAAGAGTCCCAATTTTGAATGGAGGCGATGGCGCCGGCCACCATCCAACTCAAACCATGTTGGATTTATTCACCATTCGCCAAGCCCATGGCACTCTAGAAGGGCTAAATGTTGCTTTAGTTGGCGACCTTAGATTTGGCCGTACCGTCCATTCCTTGTCACATGCACTAGTCAGGTTTGGTTGCACTCTCACATTTGTTAGTCCGGAAAGCCTATCCATGCCCGATGAGATTATTTCTGATTTGAAAAGGCATGGAGCGGATATTACCGAAACAGCAGACCTCAGTTCAGTTATTCCTTCTGCTGATGTGATTTACATGACTAGAATTCAAAAAGAACGATTCCCTGATGAAGATGAATATGCTAGGGTTGCTGGTATTTTCAAATTATGTGCTGCAGACCTAAGTCCAGCAAAGGGAGGAATGATTGTTATGCATCCATTACCTCGAGTTAGTGAAATTAGCCCAGATGTAGATAATACAAAACATGCACGCTACTTTGAACAAGCTTTCAATGGTGTTGTTGCAAGAATGTCGCTATTGTGCAGATTACTAAATGTAGAAGTACCAGCAATTATTTCTTCAAACGGGGGTGAAAATTAATGTCCACCGAATCTCACATGCGCCGTGTTACTGCAATCAATAATGGTACTGTCATTGACCATATCCCCGCAGGTTGTGCAATCACCGTATTGAAAATGCTCGGAATAGATGGGCGCCGTTCAACACCCATTACACTAGCCATGAATGTCCCAAGTAAGAAAATGGGTGGGAAAGATGTAGTAAAGATTGAAGATAGAGAAATCACTCAATCTGAATTAGATAGGCTCGCCCTCATAGCACCTGAAGCAAGCGTTTCAATTATTCGCGCCTATTCAGTTGCAGAGAAATTAGTTGTAAATTTGGGTGTAGAAATCATCGGTGTCGCTCGTTGTTGTTTCAGCAATTGTGCCACATGGGGTGACCGTGAGCCCCTACCTCATAGATTGAAAGTACATTCAATTGAGCCTCTTGAACTGAGGTGCCATTATTGTGGCAGAAGCCAAGATATGGAAGCAATAATTGACAATCTCTTGTAATAATTATTGGTTATTGAGGATTCGTAGAATCCCTTACCCAATCCATCATCTCACAGGCCTTACATACATCCGCACTAGTGATACTTCCACAACGAATGCATTCACGAATAGGCGAAATGTCGGTAACATTCTCATTTGGAATTTGCGCATATAACTCTTTTATTCGATCTGCTGAATGAAGTAATCCATGCATTGAACCAGGGACATCTTCTTCCATACTTGCAACAAAATCACGATGGCGTTGACGTAATGCACCTTTGGCATATGGACAATCTCCATGGAAAAAGGGGAGGTTTTTGTACATCGCATAAGCATGTATTTCACGCTCGGGAACCCAACGCAAGGGAACTATTCTTGGAGTCATTCCTGCAAGAGGAGTACTTGTGTGGGGAGCCAACCTTAGAGTTCTGTCCAAATCTGCCTTTTGCATATTCATCAATACACTTTGTGCCATATCATCGAGGTTATGCCCCAGTGCAACCACACTTGCATTTACTCTCTTTGCCAAATGTATTATTCCTTGGCGGCGGAATACACCACAAAAGGAACAAGGAGCCATCCCCTTTGCAACAGGATTGCGAGATTGTATGTGGGGGAGATGTTCGACAACGACATCCATTTCCTCAAAGCCGAGTTCTGAATAAGACACCCTTTCGAGTTTTACTCCTAACTCATCACACAATTCCTGAGCGCAATCCATACTCGGGCTTCGATAACCATCGATACCCTCATCAACAACCCCGGCGACAATCACTACATCTCTTCTTTTATGTAACAAGTGATGGATAAATGAAAGGAGAACTGCAGAGTCCTTTCCCCCACTTATTGCAACCAAGATTGTTGTTTTTTCATCCTCCTTCTTTTGACGGGGAAGTTCAAGTTGTTTTCTCAGACTCTTACTCACCCGTTTACGAACCGATTTGGCTAAATGCTCCCCACATAAGGTTCTCCCAGAGTATATTTGGTGCAATATTGCATCATGCCCGCAAGCATCGCAAGATGGCACATCCAACACATCGGGCATGTTTGGGGCGGGGCGTCTAAACGGTTTTATGCCATCGGCAGAATCACAAATTAATAATAGCCAATTTAGAAATATTATTTGAAATAATAATTTGCAATTATTGAGAGCAGAACCTTCCAATAGCAGCCAT